>JAVRBV020000123.1:0-16142 GCA_034531095.2 Nostoc sp. CreGUA01
CGAGAATCGCTATAGCTAACTTTGCTTAATTTATCGTAGAAGCTTTGCGGCTTGCCGTAGGCTACCGCCAAGACGCCAAGAACGCCAAGAGTTGTGTCGCCTCGCAATTGAGTTGTGTTGCCTCGCAATTGAGTTGTGTCGGCTCACAATTGAGTTGTGTCGCTTCGCAATTGAGTTGTGTCGGTTTGCAACCATTAAATTAATCTTTTTTTAACTTCACTGATATTTTTTTTGTGATATTGGGTACATTAAATATATCGTTTACCACTTATATATCTATGCCAGCCCAGGATACAACACGCCGTTTGAGCCGCCAATCTATTAGCCAAGATATAACTTCATGGCACGGTTTACAAACTATCAACAGCTACGACACAACCCGTACAGATGCTTCTGTTGACAAGTTACAGCAAGCTTATCAAGCAATGTTGGTGCAGCAACAAGTAGAAACTGAGAAGCTAACTTTGTACCGTGCGGCGGCGGATGCGGCGCGATTAGCGGAATGGGAATTTCACAATACTGTGTTAGCGATGAAAGAAGTTATACGCGGACAATATGGTTCAGATAGCGATCAAGCTCAAGCTGTAGGATTGAAGAAAAAATCAGATCGCAAGCGTTCTAAGCGTAAAAAGTTAGTGGCGATCGCCGTTTAATTATTTGTTACAGTGTTTTTCATCTATTTGAACCACAATCTTTGGTAGGGGCGTAGGGTTTGCCTTCCCGTAGGGTACGGCCGTTCGCCCCTACTAGAACGCAAGATCCCCGACTTTTTGAAGAAGTTGGAGATTTGACCACTGCTAGTATCGATCAGAAGCAGGTTTGATTGCGTCCGTTTTTCTTCGCTTCTCGAACTTTGTCGCTGGCACGCTGCAACAAAGAAATAAGATTATCTTCTGGCATGAGTTCCACAACTCCAATGCTAGCAGTAAGTTGAAACTGCTCACCGTTATAAGCTGTGAGGATTTCTTCGCTCAAAGCTAGACGAATTCGTTCGGCTATCTGACATCCTGCGTCCAGGTTAGTATCGGACATGACGATACAAAATTCTTCTCCACCGTAGCGTGTAACCCAATCCACTGCTCTAATGTTACTTTTAAATATTTGTGCAGCAGTTCTCAAAGATTGATCGCCAGTGGGAAAGCCGTAGGTTCGATTCACTTGACCAAAATGATCCAAGTCGAGGAGTACCACTGTTAATGGTTGCTGATACTTGTGAGACTTTTCTATTTCGCGTAGTAGTAATCTGTCAAGATAGCGGCGATTGAAAATCTCTGTTAAACCATCATGTTCAGCTTCTGCTCTGTATTTCTTAGCTAGACGACTGGCCTTAAGCACCATCTCATTGATCATCCTTTCCGCAGTCACGCGAATTCGATGCTCAAAATCAGTGATTAATTTATCTTGTCCAGAAGCGTCTGCAATAGCATCAAATTCCTCAGCGGTGACAACTTGGTTGCGTCCTTTCTGTTTAGCAGCATAGACACATTGATTGATTTCCTGCCACAGTTGCTCAATAGATGAATGTCCAGTCATCGGCACTACTCCCAAGGAAGCTGTGAGATGAACCCAAGATATTTCATCAACTTTGAATTCATAAGTTTCGATTTGAGTTCTGAGAAATTCTGCGAAAGCTTTTCCCTGCTCACTATTGCCACGCATACAAATAGCGAATTTATCACCCCCTGTGCGAGCAACAATGCCTGCTCCTAGTGAGTACTTTTGTAGAATTTGCCCAACTTCCTGCAAAATCTGATCTCCAACAATATGGCCATGACTATCGTTGATAAACTTAAAACGATCGATATCTAGGTAAATTAAACATACAGATTCTACATCTTCGTTGGATGTTAAAAGCTCGATGGCATAATCATTAAACTTACGAAAATTAGCAGTCCCCGTTAATTTATCAAGGTTAAAAGAATGCTTTTGTTTGCTATGCCACACACTGCGCTGCAAACGCAGACCGATTTGCCAATCAATTGCATCACGTTTACAAGTTTCATCTCCTGGTTCTAACCAAGAAAGAGCAGTAGATTCTTGCTCAATAGTGTCTATTAAAACTACTGTGGGTAAAGCAATAGTCGTATAAATATATTTGACTTCTTCCAAGTTATCAAAAGTCATGATATCGAATACAACAGCGTCAAAATATTCCTTTAATAATACTGAACTATCAACTCGAATCCACTCAAAATTGACAGAAAAGTTTTTTGGTTGAGGCAAATCAGTTGCACTGCACCAAGCAACTCGTATTGCTTTTGTTTGTTCATTCATGAATTCCAACTTTACCAACCAATAATTGTGGGATAGCTATCTGAAATACTAATTGTATTTTTATCAAAACAGAATAAAGGCGTCAGTCGTCAGAATACAGGAAAGGTATTGGAGTCCGACTGGCGGATAGCGTAGCGTAAAGCCTTCTCTTCTCTACGAGACGCTTGTCTGCGACACGCACTCGCGTTTGAGCGTCTGAATTGTGAATTCTGCATTCTGCATTCTTCTTCAATAATTTTTAATATTCATCTCACCACACCATGTGATTGATAATTGATAATCCAAATATCGATCGCCAGCAAGAGTGTTGAGTTATGTGTATTGAATTTGGGCGGGAAATCTGCGGTAATCTCGATATAGCAGAGTCACGGGAATGGTTGGTTACTAATGGCATTGGTGGTTATGCCTCTGGAACAGTGGCAGGTTTATTGACCCGCCGCTATCACGGTTTACTAGTAGCAGCACTGCAACCGCCTCTAGGTCGCACCTTACTGTTGACAAAACTAGATGAAACGGTTTTGTATGGCGATCGCTCTTATTCTCTAAATAGCGATCGTTGGGCAGATGGTACCGTCAGTCCCCACGGCTATGAACATATTGAACGTTTTTCTCTGGAAGGTACAGTTCCTCTATGGCGTTTTGTTGTTGCTGATGCGTTGTTAGAAAAACGAATCTGGATGCAACAGGGAGCAAATACAACTTATGTCCAATATATTCTGCGTCGTGCCACCCAACCGTTGAAGTTGACACTTAAGGCGATCGTCAACTACCGCGATTATCACAGCGACACGCATAATAACAATGATTGGCAGATGTCCGTCGAACAAATGGAACAGGGAATTTGTGTAACTGCTTATCCTGACGCTGTACCAATATATCTGCTAAGCGATTCGCCAAGAGGCGATAGCTGCGCTTCACGCGCCAGCGCCTCACTCGTTCACAATTGGTACTATAACTTTGACCTAGCAGTTGAACGCTATCGGGGATTAAGCGACAAAGAAGACCATCTCCACGCCGCTACCTTTGAAGTTACACTCAATTCAGGGGAATCCCTCACCTTTGTTGCCAGTACTCACAAGCAACCAGAATTGAACGGCGAAGCAGCACTCAAATACCGTCACACCCTAGAACAGAAGTTAATTGGACTTTGGAAATCTAACCGACCTCTGAATGCTGCCGAATCTCCTGCTTGGGTGAATCATTTGATTTTAGCTGCTGACCAGTTTATCGTCGATCGCTCCGTGCCAGAAGACCCCTATGGCAAAACTATCATTGCTGGTTATCCCTGGTTTAGTGACTGGGGACGCGATACCATGATTAGCCTACCCGGTTTGACCCTCGCCACCGGCCGCCCAGAGGTGGCACGTTCCATTCTTCGCACCTTTGCTAGACATGTAGACCAGGGAATGTTGCCCAATCGTTTCCCTGATGCGGGTGAAACACCAGAATATAACACAGTCGATGCAACTCTCTGGTATTTTGAAGCCATTCGAGCTTATTACAACGCCACAGAGGATAATGATTTGCTGATGGAACTGTTCCCCGTGCTGGCAGACATCATCAACTGGCACTGTCGCGGCACACGCTACAACATCCGCCTCGATGCCACCGATGGTTTACTGTATGCAGGAGAAAAGGGCGTGCAACTAACTTGGATGGATGCCAAAGTCGGAGATTGGGTGGTGACGCCTCGCATTGGTAAACCCATTGAAGTCAACGCATTGTGGTATAATGCTTTGCGAACAATGGCAAAATTTGCTCGGTTGATTGGCAAGCCCCATCAAGAGTATGAAGCGATCGCAGACCGCGCCCAAATCAGATTTTCTCGCTTTTGGAATCAGGAAACAGGCTACTGCTACGATGTGTTGGATACTCCCGATGGAGATGATGCATCTTTGCGTCCTAACCAGATTTTTGCCGTTTCCTTACCCGAAAGCCCGCTGACACCAGCCCAACAAAAAGCAGTGGTAGACGTTTGCGGGCAGATGCTACTCACTTCATATGGATTGCGATCGCTTGCCCCCAATCATCCCCAATATCAGGGTAAATACGGAGGCAATCAGTATCAACGCGACGGTGCTTACCACCAGGGAACAGTCTGGGGTTGGTTGTTGGGGTCATTTGTTCTAGCACACCTGCGCGTCTACAAAAATCCTAAGCAGGCGCGTCAATTTCTGCAACCAATGGCTAATCATCTCACAGCGCACGGTGTTGGCAGTCTCAGCGAAATTTTTGATGGCGATGCCCCAATGACTCCACGCGGATGTATTGCCCAAGCGTGGACAGTTGCAGAGGTCTTACGTGCTTGGTTAGCAACTGAGATTTGATAGTGAATAAGAGTACTCCAAGTAAAAAAATGCCCAATTGTCATTGCGAGCGAAGCGAAGCAATCGTAAAGACTGGGATTGCTTCGCTTCGCTCGCAATGACTGGTTTTGGATCATTTATTTTTTGGAACACTCTAAAAGCATCAGTCATCAAAATTCACTTGATTATATTGATTCTAAATTCTGAATTCTGACTTCTGAATTCTCTTTTACAGAAGCCATTCTGCTTGAAAAATTTGGTTAGCAGTTAACGACAATTCTGGAAAAGTTGGCGATACTATCCGGTCATTACCCCTGAACTGACTAACTTGGTATTCCCCATCTATCAGTTCGTGAACAGAGATAGTTGGTTGTTTAGGACTACCAATAAATCTTCTACCACCTAAACCTAAGTAATCAGCAATCCAATATTCACGAATACCCATTTCCTCATAGTCTCCAGCTTTAATCAAATAATCAACACGCCAATTACTGCTAACAACTTCAATTACTAAAGAAATTGATGCAGCCTGAGTAACTGTTGATTCTTTTTCCCACAATGGTTCATTCGCTAAGTTGGGACGATTTAACACCAAAACATCAGGTGAGTAAGCCGATTCGCTTTGGGGTGGTTTAACTAAAGCAGTCTTCGGTATTCCGTAGGGTAAATTTAAGCGAAGATATTCAGCCGTAATTCTCTCATTTAAAAAACAAATTATATCTTCATGTTTTCCTACAGGTTGATTCATTTCAATAATTGCCCCGTGATGTAATTCATAACGGTTACCTTCTGGTTTCCACTGTATGAACTCTTTAAAAGTTACTAGCTTAGTTTTAAGTATTGCTTCAACCATAGTTGCTAATCAGCGACTCATTGCAAAAATCTGTTCAGCTGTTAAAGAAATGTTCGGAAACAATCGAGAATCAATTCGATCCTGTCCTCGAAACACCTTTGCAGGTAAATACTCTCCATCTTCAAGTTGGTATATCGTAATAGTTGGCTGCTTGGGAGAGCCAATAAACCGAATCCCACCAAAAGCAGCATAGTCCACAATGATGTACTCCAAAACCCCCAATTCTTCATATTCAGCAAGTTTTGTCAGATAATCGTCCTTCCAGTTGTTGCTAACCACCTCAATGATTCCCGGTGGTGGAATATATGCAGCAGCAGAACTAGAGCTAGTTTTCATCCTCTGCCATTCTTGTTTTGCAAATATGACAATATCTGCTTTGCGGCTTTTTTCCTTTTCTGGTGGTGCTGTCTTGAGCCGAACCTGCTTGGACTGGCGCGACACATAAGGCAAATCATTTTCTTGGCAATGATTTTCTAAATAGGCACACAGCCTCTCGATTAAATCTTCATGATTTGCATTTGGTTCTGATAACGGCACAGGAATTCCATCCAATAACTCAAACTCTCTGCCCGAACCATCGTCCCAGACAAGAAACTCTTGAAAAGTCAGTGGTTGTGTGACGCTTGCGTACATCGCCCTCGCTCCATTGCTGACCGGTACTTGATTCAATGATACCAAGATGTACAGCTTTGTTTATGAGTCTTAGCTGGTTTTCTTGGTGGAGTTCTCGATAATAACTTGAGGTCAGTTATTATATCAGTTCAAGACACTCGTTAACATGTAGTTGACGGGCTTGCTTTTTCATATATTAAAGAGATGTAAAGATTTGCTTTAACAAACGCTATTTTTCAATTGTAATTTGAGCAATCTTCTGTGGAACCTAGTAATTAATCAGATTTTTTACTTCTATCACTATCTTTAGTATCTTCTGTACTTTTAGACTCTTTTCCTGAATATTTATCTACAAGTGCATTAAAAACACTATCTGCAAATTTATCACTAAAACCCACTAAAAAAGATAGAACCAAAATTATTTCGGTAGTTACCTTGGCAACGCCACTAGATGTACTGCCAGAAGCACCACCTGTTAGGAGGAATAATCCAGAGGCTAATACTAAGTAAAATGCTGAACCAAGTACAACGCCTTGAGCAGGTCGTGTTAGCATCCACTTTATAGCATCAGTAAAATCATAAATTGGCTGGCGATTAAAGCGATAGATCATCGCGGCAAAACTTCCGATTAAACTCCAGAGAACAACTGGCCAAGGAATACCTAGAAAAGCTAACTTTGTCTGACCTAAATCATTACCAACAATAAATTTTGAATTAGAGCCAAATTGGAGATATGCTCGAATTGTTAAAATAATAACAGCACCAATATAAATTGTCACAAGCATAATAGTGAAATTTTGCCTGACTCGATCTGAGCGTACTAATTTTTCAACTATCAATCGACGTTCTTCAATCTCAGTCATTATTCCTACAGCTGCTTGTGCTTCATCATTCAGAACATAAATACTTTCATCCTTTTTTTCTTCATCTTCCGTGGCATGTTCCTTGCTCTTTTCTTGTGGCTTATCGACAAGGCTTTTCATTATACTTGTAAAATTTTTTAAGCTGTCAGCATCTAAATTATTCACAAGAGCCTTGAGAATCTTTACTGAATCATTTTCTTGATTATTAATTTTGTTTTCTTTTGAATCTATCAACCTTTCTATATCAAGCTTTTCTGTTATTTTATTAAGTTTTTCTACAAGCCTGCTAATTATACCGAGATGCATCTCCGCCTCATCACGTAAATCTTTATGCCCGATTCTAGAAGCCATATTAGCAACTAGTTCCTTGCTTGAAGAAGCAGGATATATGAGGCTAATAAATCAATCGTTATTAATCGCAATTCTAACATTTACTTTATCAATCAAACGACTTAGATTCTCCTTGACAGATTGCAAGCTATTTTTATTTTCTTTTTCTATAGCTGACGCAAGATATTCTTCTACTGTCTCTAGTTTTATTAGATCTTCGTCTAACAATATTGATTTTTCTCCATCTTTATTTTTATTTTTTCTTTTATCAAATAAATTTGTTATTCCTAAAAATCCTAAAACTAATCCTTGAAAAACTAGCACAAAGATATATAAAAAATCTTCAGTAAACTTCATGAAAGCGTTATAGTTAAATATAGGTTTTGGTTGTCTAAGTTTTTCAAGCTTTTCAAGGCGTTTTTCTACTGGAATGATTTTAGTTATTGCACTTCTTAGGCGTTCTATTTGTTTCCCTATTCTTTCTATTTGAGTACATATTTCATCAATACTAGTATTGACAAAATCATCTGTTCTCAAACCATTATTTTCTTTGGAAGAAAAAATTCCTTCTTGAGAATTTATTTGAACTTGGTTTTCAGCGCCATAAAAATGGTATTGATAAATCGTGGGAACACCGGAGAATAGAGTATCATCTCTACCAACAAAATCAGCACTTGGAATATTAGCTGAAATATTATCAATTTTATTTCTTATATCATTTAGGTCTTCTTGGAATTTTTGTAATCTCTTTAATAAATCTTTTGTTTTTATATTAATTTCTTCGGCAATATCCGGATCTTCAGCACTGATCTGCTCTAATAAATGCTTAGTTTTTTCTTGAAACTCTTTAGCGAACTCTGGATTCTCATTCATTTCCTCCTCTATGGATTCGGCAATTATTTCTAAGCTTTGTTCTGGTAAAACCTTAGGATTACCTTGTTCAACTGAAGCTATAAGTGCCCTTGTCTGTGTATTTTTCTTTTCTTTAAGTTTTTTAAACGTAGTTTCAACAAGGGAGTTTAACGCTTCAATGGTAGATTCGCTTAACTTGACACCAATGTTTTCCATAGCTTTGGCAGCTATAATGGATGCGATCGTAGGTAAAAGATCCATACGCATATCCCTATAAAAATTAGTATAAGTTTTTCTTGAGTGTATAATACATTTTATTTACTAATGTTTTTATCAATTTTTGATTAAAAATCGCCAAAAAAAGAAGCCTGACTAACTCAGGCTTCTTAATGAAAAACAAGTAACGTAATGGTGATTACTTAATAGTCACTTGACCGCCAGCTTCTTCGATGCGCTTCTTAGCATCTTCAGCAGCATCCTTAGCAATACCTTCCTTAACTGGTTTGGGTGCAGCTTCCACCAAGTCTTTAGCTTCTTTCAGACCCAGACCGGTCAATTCACGTACAATCTTCAGCACGGCAATCTTCTTATCAGCTGGAACTGATTCGAGAACCACGTCAAACTCGGTTTTTTCAACTGCTTCCTCAGCAGGAGCAGCACCACCACCAGGAGCCATCATCATCATGCCGCCAACAGGTGCAGCAGCACTCACTCCGAAAGCTTCTTCAATTTGCTTAACTAACTCAGCAGCTTCCAACAAACTTAAGCCTTTGAGTTTTTCCAAAATTTCATCGGTTGCAGTTGACATTGATATAACTCCTGTAATTTTTGATTATTTATTAGTCATTGGTCATTATTCATGAACCAATAACTTTATTCGGCAGTAGTTTCGGTGCTATCACCTTTTTCTGCGTCGGCCACAGCCTGCAAAGCACGAGCCAGTGAACCAGGAACTTCGTTGATACCAACAGCAATCTTGGTAGCCAAAGCATTAATCGCCCCAGCAATTTGACCCATGAGTTGTTCCTTAGATGGCAAGTCACCTAAAGCCTTGACATCCGTTTCTTTGAGTAGGCGACCTTCCATCACACCGCCACGAAGTTCTGTCTTCTTGGTGGCTTTCTGGAAGTCTTGGTAAGCTTTAATTGCAGATGAAAAGTCTTCTTTGACTAGCAAAAAAGCTGAAGAACCTTTGAGTAGTTCTGATAATGGCTGCCATTTTTCCTGGTCTTGAATGGCAATGCCCATCAGGGTATTTTTAGTTACCTTACAAACAGTGCCACTGGGACGCAGCCGCCGCCGTAAGTCAGTAATTTCAGCAACCGTTAGCCCCTGATATTCAATTACCAGTGCCAGAGTTGACTCACTCAAAGTTTCTTTGAGGTCAGCTACGATCTCTTTTTTGTTTTCTAGCGTTCTACCCATTCCAATCTCACCTCCTCAAAATAATCAGCGATTTTTCTACTTGTGCATTTTTTCTCAACTAAATCCAAAACAACAAACCCCAGCTGCCATAGCCGGGGTTAAGTAGTAAGACTCCTGACGCCATAGTTATTACACCTTTGTGGGTGGTAATTCTGGCAATTAGAGTATTCACCTCGGCAGGATATTAAGCTATTAGCACCTGCTGTCTCCGGCTTTGACTATTCAATTTTTTAGGGGGAGTGGGGAGTGGGGAGTAGTGAGTGGGAAAATTCCCTATTCCCCATTCCCTATTCCCTACTCCCTTTTATGCTGCTTCGCTTAGTTTCAAATCTCGTAGAGCGCTGACATCAATTTTAATCGATGGTCCCATTGTAGCTGCTACATAAAATGTGCGCCAATAACGACCTTTAGCTCCTGAAGGACGGTTACGATCGATTGTTTCTTGCAACGCCTTCAGGTTGACTAACAAATCTTCAGGCGAGAAGGATGCCTTACCAAACATAACATGCACAATGCCAGTGCGATCGGCTCGGAATTCTAATTTACCAGCTTTGAATTCAGCGATCGCACTTGCAATGTCAAATGTCACCGTTCCACCCTTGGGCGATGGCATCAAACCACGAGGACCAAGCAATTTACCCAACTTTGCCACCTGTGGCATGACATCAGGTGTGGCAATCAGCTTGTCAAAGTCCATCATGCCTTTTTGAATATCGTCAATTAGTTCTTCTGAACCGGCGATATCAGCACCAGCGTTTGTTGCTTCTGTGACTTTTTCACCTCTAGCAATCACCGCTACTCGGACAATTTGTCCTGTACCTTTGGGTAGTGCTACCGTTGTCCGTAACTGTTGGTCTGTATATTTCGGGTCAATTCCCAGCCGGATATGCGCTTCAGCGGCTTCGGGGAATTTAGCTGTTGCTGTTTCTTTTAACAGGGCTAAAGCATCTAGGGGTAGATAATCCCTATCTTCTACTTTTTCTTGTAGCGTCTGCAAACGACGCGATACTTTTTTTGTCATTTTTTTCTCCTGGGGTAATTCCGAAGCTTTGCCTCTCCCCCGATACAATTTTGGATTTTAGATTTTGGAGTAAGAAGTTAAAAGTGAGGAGTGAGGAGTGAGGAGTTAAATATAACTCATAACTCATAACTCATAACTCATAACTTTTTTAATCCGAAACTGTTACGCCCATATTTTTAGCGGTTCCTTCCACAATCTTCATCGCCGCTTCGATGTCGTTGGCGTTGAGGTCGGGAAGTTTAGTTTGGGCTATTTCTTGCAATTGCGCTCTAGTGATTTTACCAACTTTCTTTTTGTTGGGTTCATTGGAGCCTCTTTCAATTTTCGCTGCCTTGCGAATGAGTACTGACGCTGGTGGCGTTTTGAGTACAAATGTAAAACTCCGGTCTTCAAAAACCGAAATCTCTACGGGTATCACCATTCCAGCTTGGTCTGCTGTTTTGGCGTTGTACTCTTTGCAGAACATCATGATGTTGACGCCGTGTTGACCCAAGGCGGGGCCTACTGGCGGTGCTGGGTTGGCTTTTCCAGCATTTAGGGCCAGTTTAATGACCGCCACTACTTTCTTCGCCATTTGTATTTAGCTCTGTTTCTCTACCTGATTAAATTCCAATTCTACTGGTGTATCTCTACCAAATATCGACAGCAAGGCTTTAAGCTTACTCCGTTCTGGGGAGACTTCAATCACCTCGCCTTCAAAGTCTTTGAATGGACCAGAAAGCACCATGATCTTATCACCAGTGGCCATGTCGATTTTGACGACTGGCTCTTGTTCGCTGGTCTGTTTGAAGATGCGTTCTACTTCTGAAGCACTCAGTGGTATGGGGTTGACGTGACCGCGACCCTTACTGCTGCCACGTTTTTGTTCTGAACCAACAAAATTAATGACGTGGGATGTATTTCGTACCACCTGCCAAGTATCATCATCCATCATCATCCGCACCAGCACATAGCCAGGAAAAACTTTTTCTTCTGTATGCTGGCGACTACCATCTTTGCGGATTTTTACCGCTGGTGTGTGAGGAATTTCCACCTGGATAATTTTGTCAGCGACATCAAAAGTTTGAATGCGCTGCTCTAAGTTAGTCTTCACACGCTTTTCACAGCCTGAGGCAACTTGGACAGCATACCAGCGTGCTTCTTTTGACGCTGCTTCTGCTGCTTCTGCTGTTTCCTCTGACTGCAACATTGAGTTGCGTGGTTCGTCTGTTGCAAAACTCATTAGAACACCTGTTTTGCTGCCCAAGCAAACAATCCATCGACCAAGTATATCAAAGATGCCGAGAGTGCCACCATTAACAATACGGCGGCGGATTCGCTCACTATCTGTTTGCGACTAGGCCAAACTACTTTTTCAAGTTCTTCTTTGGTTCCTTGTATGAAGTTGCCGAAGCTAAATCCATTTGTGGTTTCTGGCAATTCTGCTTCATTTTTTTTGGCCACGGCCGTTTATCCCCCGTTTGTTACTGAATTTTGGATTTTGGATTTTAGATTTACCCAATTCAGGGCAAGGACGCTCAACTTGAGATTTTAGTTTGTCCATTTATTTAGATTTTTTATCAATCCCTTCTCCCAAGGGGAGACGCTGCGCGAACGGGTTGAGGAGTCACTCATGGGGGAAACCCCCAAAACCGCGCTGCTTCACCAAAATCTAAAATCTAAAATCTAAAATTTAGTCGTCCTGGTTTGCAGCTCCGACTCTATTCCACTTAACTCGAAGCAAAACAGCTACAAATGCAATAACTATGCCCGAAAATATTAGCGCTGACTGCTATTTTAGCAGCTTGCGTAATTATTTCGGGCTTTGTTTTTTGCTCTTGAGCGCGCCCTGGAGGACTTGAACCCCCGACATCAGGTTTTGGAGACCTGCGTTCTACCAACTGAACTAAGAGCGCACAAGCTGTTTTTTATTCAATCATTGCACTTAACTAGATTTTAGTTTAACGCAAGATGCGATTTTTATCATAGAGCAATTTGATTGAGAAAACAAGTCAGCGGCAGATGCCGCTTGAGATTTCTCCCATACTTTCTAACAGGGCAACTACAAAGGACGGTCAAAGCGTTGCTTGATCCGGGTTGCTTTACCAATGCGATCGCGCAGATAATACAATTTAGCACGGCGCACTCTACCACGACGCATGACTTTGATGCTGTCAATCCGGGGAGAATGCAACAAAAAGACTCTTTCAACGCCCACGCCTTGAAAAACTTTGCGGACTGTAATTGTTTCGTTAATGCCGCCATTGCGCTTGGCAATTACTACTCCTTCGTAGGGTTGTACGCGGTATTTCTCGCCTTCTTTGATTTTGACTCCCACTTTCACTGTGTCGCCCACATATATTTCGGGCAGATTTGATTTTAGCTGTTCCGCTTCAATGGAACGGATAATCTCTTGAGCGTTCATAGTCTTTCAGTCTGCTTAAAAAACTCACGATCATCAATCATAAATCGATAATCCTATTTCAGTCTACCTGTTGGACATTGATAATTTTACTGATACAACAGCCTGGAAATGGAAGCTATATTGCAAAATGCTGTACCACAGGTATGAATTTATGAAATTTAGCGTCGTCATTACTACTTATAATCGCTTGGATTTACTCAAAAGAGCAATTGATTCGGCTTGTAACCAAACAATGGAGTGTGAGGTGGTGGTTGCTGATGATTGTTCTGATGATGACACCCAAACTTATGTCCAAAGCTTAGGCAGTAAGGTTGTTTATCATCGTAATGAAGTAAATCAAGGTCATGCCGCAACGGTAAATGCTGGAGTTGCTAAAGCTACTGGCGACTGGATTAAGTTTCTCGATGATGATGATTATCTAGCTGCTAATTGTATAGAAGAAATAACGGCTGCGATCGCCCTTCGTCCTGATGCTGTAATCTGCTCTTGTGTGGCGGCTCAGGTAGATGCTAATGAAGTTGAACTTTCCCGCACTCCCCAAGTTGGCCCTGGTTTAGCTTTTTATATTCCCCAAGCTGATATTCACTACGGTATGCTTTTGGAGCTTGTACCATTTGGCACACCTGCACAAGTAGCTTGTCAACGTGATGCTTTTCTCAAAACTGGTGGTTGGGATTCCACACTTGATGCTAACTGTGATGATATCGATTCCTGGATTCGGATTGCTCAGTTTGGGGATGCTATTTTCTTAAATCAGTGTCTTGCTTACCGAACTATCTGGCCTGGTGCGTATAATCAAAAGTTTTCTTTATCTCGACGGTTGGCGACAAATATCTTAATGAAGGAAAAAATTTACGCTTTGGTGAATGAAGAACACCGCCTAAAGATTCCGCGTTTTCAGGATATAAAAAATTATCTCAAACTACATTGGAGTTTAGTAGCTCTCAAGCAAAAAAATATTAAAAGTTTTCTGGCAATGATTGAACTGTCTGCACTTTCTCCTCAGTCTTGGAAGTTTTTGCTAAGTGCTGTTTCATCACGACGTACTCAAGGAAACAATTCTCAAGTTCGCAAATTTGTGTTGATTGAATCTTAAGAATTCAGGAGTCAGAATTCAGAATTCAGGAGTTAAACAATTTTCTGTCAATGCGTAAGTTCTAAGTTTGACGAAATACTTACAGGACTTGCGCAACTGACACAGCGCAGGTGCAAGTGAGAGCGATTCTTTCAAGAAGTAAACCAACTTCAAGGAATCAGGAGTCATTAAGAAGTCTCTATGTAGAAACTCTTGATTAAATTAACTCTAAACTTACTATATTTTGACTATAATTAGCGACTAATATAAATAATTTCAGCCATCGAGAACCTAGTAAAATTTCCTGGATTTCATCTCCAGCAAATACAGGAATTTCCCATTATTGAGCATCTATTATTACCCTACCAATATAAACATCAAATTCAGTTTCGCCTTGAGCAGTTCTTAATTTATCTTGATTTAAAAAATCCCAATCAAGACTTTGTACATCTTGTTTGTTCATGGCTAAAAATTCAGTAAATCCTGTATCTACCATTGTTTCTACAGGAAAACTAATACCATCCTTACCAATTAAATCAATTTCAAAATAAATTTGTCCATTTTCTCCAAATCTTCCCTCAATCATATTCTGCCACTAACTCCGGTTTCATTAATGCCAAAAATATGATGAATTACATGAGGATATTTTTCTCTGGCCATTTTACTTGCTACTTCTTTATCCCGATCGATAAAATAATCCCCACTATCAGGTTCAATGGCAATATACCAACCATAGTATTTATCTAGTATTTCTGGTTTTAAACGCTCAAAAATCAGCCAACAACGCTCATAAAATGCTTGTCTTCTGGCTTTGTCTTGAGCTTTTTGTGCATCTGTCCATTGAATTTCCGGAAATACTCTTCCACGTCTGACAATTCTTTCGGGTGAAGAGTGTGTCATATTTTTGACCTTATGAAAATTTATTGTCTATATTTCATTATAAAATGCCGAATGGGAACCAATGGTTCCCAAATCTTACCAACAAGCGAATGGGGAAGTATGTATTCTACTGCCCAAATACAACCCAGAACTAAAAGGCAAGAGAAGAGTGGTTGTTCGGGTGTCATCACTCATGTTGGTGACTATAGTTGCACTCTAGACGCTTGGGATGCTGAATATACCGTGAAAATAGAACATCTCAAGTCCTTAGAACTGTCCGACAATGACTGCCAATTTATGCATGAGGTAGTTATACGGAAAAATTTTGTATGATAGTTGGATATTGACGATATTCAGAAAAATTCTCGATATTTATGATTAAAACGCCTGTAATCCCTTCCCTACCCGAATCGCTTAGGATGATATACCGAAAGTTTCGGCATAATAAATAGTTAGCCCGCCGACTTCTCGGAGTCCAAAGCAAAAGCCAGCAACAAAGCTGACAAATACACTACACTTGCTCTAGTTATGCTATGAGCAGAATTAGTTATAAGGTTTTATATGCTACCTTCCATCATGCAAATACGCTTACAGCAACTGGAAGACAACGTTGCCCGAATCCTAAAATTGCTAAATGATTATGAAGTGGAACTGTCAGATGAGTCTGACCCAGGAACAAAAAATAAATATCGTCGCCGTGTTGAAGATTTGAGAAAACAACGAGATGAATATGAAAATGAGTTAATAGTTATCCAAAAGCAATTAACCAATGAGCAGCCCGAAGGACAAGTCTCAATTATTGCAAGCCAACTACAGCAAATAGATAATAAGTTAAATTGGCTTGCTGATAGTCAAGCGGCTTTACATCAAGTTATCTTAGTATACTTCACTACTGAGGAAAAAGCTCTAATTGCTCCTATAGCAAAACAGCTCGAAGAAGCTCAAATAGTTGAAGTAAAATCTGTATTAGAGGCAGTTGAGTCTAATCAAGTTAGTGAGGAAGAAACAAAGCTAGTAATTGCTCAATTACAACAAACTCTGGCTTTGCTGAAAGAAAAAGGTTTTGAACTGCCAATTGGAAATGAAGCAATAGTTGAAGTTTTAAATCCAGGACTTACGCAACTGTCACAAGCAATGGCGCGGTGTAACCGCGCCGTGCGCCTAAACAACTACGCGATAAACATAGGAACAGCCGGACGTTTTAGTTGCTGAACTAAATAATTAGATAGCAATCCATGCTTAATTTGA
>JAVRBV020000124.1:0-16186 GCA_034531095.2 Nostoc sp. CreGUA01
TAAAACGGCGGTCTCATAGCTGAAGTCCATTGAAATGGACTGTAATTTTCAGTCCTATAAAGAGGACTTTCGCTATTAGCCAGGAATTTCAATTCCTGGCGGACGGGGGGTTTTACGTTAAGTTGACACCAATGAGCAATGTTCCCTACAACGCGGGTTTACGTATCATCGGGGTTCTTCGAGTTTAATAAGCAATCAAGCAGTCATACACAATACCCAACCCAATTCTGACGACTGACGCCAATCTTGCTGTTCGATAATGTTGGGTTTCGCTGTTGCTCAACCCAACCTACTATTCTCTGAATTCTGTTTAGTTGGTGGCAAAGTGGGCTTTAAACCTTCCGCACCAAGTTTAACGCTAGGATAAATATAGACAGGATTTAAATTCCATCTACCGTTTTCATGGGAATGACTGAGCAACACGATCCTGACTCTCAGCAATTAAGTGAACTCACCGATAGTGTAACCAACAAGTCGGTAGATAATTCTTGGACAAATCGCATTGCTGGTGTCTGGAATAAAGCAACAACAGGTTTGACGCAACTTTTGCCCGTAGAACAACTGGCACATACGGTTGTTGATTGGTTTAGTGTCAGTGAGGCTCAAGTTGCAGAGATTTTAGACAAAGTTCGAGCCGAATTGCCAACTACCCAAGCCCTGCTAATTGGTAAACCCCAAGCCGGAAAAAGCTCAATTGTGCGGGGACTGACGGGAGTTTCCGCCGAAATTGTCGGTCAAGGATTTCGTCCCCATACCCAACACACCCAGCGCTATGCCTATCCTTCCAACGATCTGCCGTTACTGATTTTTACTGATACGGTGGGATTAGGCGATGTAAATCAGGATACTCAAGCAATCATTCAAGAGTTACTTGGCGATTTGCAACAGGAGACTCGTTCCGCCAGAATCTTAGTTTTGACTGTTAAAATTAATGATTTTGCAACTGATACCCTACGACAAATTGCTCAAAACCTGCGTCAAAAGTATCCAGATATTCCCTGTTTGTTAGCAGTTACGTGCTTGCACGAAGTTTATCCGCCCGGTACTGTCGATCATCCTGCTTATCCGCCAGACTTTGAGGAAGTCAACCGCGCATTTACTCTTATACAAGAAACTTTTGCTGGACTGTACGATCGCTGTATACTCATTGACTTTACTTTAGAAGAAGATGGCTATAATCCCGTGTTTTATGGGTTGGAAGCCATGAGAGATACCCTGGCAGAACTACTCCCCCAAGCAGAAGCCCAAGCAATTCATCAGCTATTGAATCGGGAAGAAGCTGGTAACCAAATTGGCAACCTTTACCGCGATACAGCACGGCGTTACATTTTGCCTTTTGCGATTATGTCTGCAACCCTAGCTGCTGTGCCATTACCATTTGCCACAATGCCGGTGTTAACTGCTTTGCAAGTTTCGATGGTGGGGCTTTTAGGAAAATTGTATGGGCAAACACTGACGCCATCCCAAGCCGGAGGTGTTGTCAGTGCCATCGCCGGTGGTTTCCTCGCACAAGCCATCGGACGAGAATTAGTCAAATTTATACCAGTTTTTGGCAGTGCGATCGCCGCATCTTGGGCAGCCGCCTACACCTGGGCATTAGGAGAAGCAGCCTGCGTTTACTTTGGCGATTTAATGGGAGGTAAAAAACCAGATCCCCAGAGAATTCAGTCGGTGATGCAAGAAGCTTTTCAAAAAGCACAAGAACGTTTTAAAGGAATTAAACGTTGAACTAAGCGATCGCTATGGGGCTGGTTACATTTGCGATCGCCAACATCTCATCGAGAAGTTTGCCAGCCTGCTAGTGGTCTATCGCATTAATTTTGAGGGTTAAGAGAACGAACCGCAGAGGCGCAGAGAACGCAGAGATTAAGTCATTAGTCCGCAGAACAGCACCGTTAACAATTCCAGTATGAGTAACAATGTCGTTACCACTGCCTGTAATAATTTCCATGTGCCTTGAATGTGCGTAAACTTGATAACTCTAGTAGGTATTTCGCAGTCAAATCTTATAAATTACGCAAACTACCGAATTTTTTGTCGAAGAGAGCGATCGCGCCAATAATTCCACACTAAACTTTTTTGAAAAATTTGCGTAAATTTACGATTTCTCAGGAGAAATATTGATAAATTAACAAACTAGAGTAGTTAATTACCGTGAAAAAAGCAAAACCATTCTTCAGTGCGACCTTACCCAGCCTCATCCTGAATACTGCATCACAATCTTCATTCATTCCATTTCGAGCTATGAATCAAAAATTTTCCCAAATCGCACTTGTGGTAATTGTCCTAGCAAATATAAATCCTGTCATGGCTGCATCGAAAGAAGCGAATGCAGATTTATCAACTCAAAAATTAGACTATCATCAAAACCCAAATAATATCTTAGTTGCTGGTTTTTTTGATGATATCCGAACGATAAAAGATACTATTGAGGGAATAGATGAAACACGACATAATATCGAGCAGCGTGAACTGCAACGAAAACAGCAGGAGCAAGCAATAAAAGAACGTCAAGCACGTGAAGAAGAAAGGAAAAGACGACAAGCAGAACTTGATGCAGCTCGTAAAGCAGCTACAGAAAAGCAAATTCAGGAAGCTGAAAGAAGAAGACAGTATTTTGAGAGTCTATCTCCAGAACAAAAACAAGCTTATCTCCAAGAACAGCAGGCACTTAGACAAAAGCAAGCAGAAGCAAGTTTGTTTATGGCAGACTTCTTCCTCAGAGCGTTAATGAGTGGCGATGGTGGCTCTAAACAAAACGAAGAGCCTAATTTCTGGTGTCTCAACCATTCATACTACGATCCTAATTGTAATGTGCGGCCTGGATACTAGTACTGGTAGCTCGAAATCCCAGATACGTAGTAGCGTGTCAAGCCTTAAATGTTGCAATAAAATTTCTTGTGGTGTGGACATCTTGTCCGCACTGGACGGGCGAGACGCCAATCCCACAAGAGTCAAGCTAATGCACTATTTTAGGCTTGCCACCCCAGTAGGGTGCATTAGCGAAGCGTAACGCACCTACAAATGAATGTCACTTACTTAACCGGGATTTAGATCCCCGACTTCTTCAAGAAGTCGGGGATCTAGGCAGCTACTTTTGCTTAAGTAAGTGACATTCCACCCTATAAATACTGAAGTACCTACTAATAGTTTCTGTAAACACCTCTGAACATCGAAACTCCCCAATTGACTACAAAATCACCCGTACATCCGTAACCAAATTGATTCCTCATTGCGTTGGTGAATTCATTAATTAAAAGGTCTTGAGTTACACCCGCCAAATTATTGCCTTGAAGTATTGAAGAAAGCCCTGTAACTACTCTAGAAGATGTTTCATTGGGAATATTTTCTTTTTCGAGACTACATATTAAAGAAGTTTCAGCCAATGCAATAGCAAACCTATTAGCAGGACTGACATAATTTGCATACAATTGATATTCAGATGGTTGTGAACCATCATTAACTATCGTGATATACGCATATTTATCTTCTGGAAACATTGGCGTGACAACTAACTCTGTTTCTGTCCCTTGGTTGTTTCCTTTAACCAATAGCTTCCAGTCTCCAGAATAGTCATGCACGTAAATATCGACATTTGAACTGCGACTGTGATTTTTGAGTGTAAAAATCCCAAAAGTATAAGCAGGAACTTTATATCTATAGTAAGCAAGACCTTGAGAATTTAGTGTTTCATAGTAATATTTATTATCTTGATGCTCGAAATTAGTAAACTCCTGTGCATTGGCAATACCTGGTGAAGTAATCGATAAACCTAATGCTGCGATTCCTGCGAGTAATTTTTTCATTTTACTATTTCCTCTTGCAATTTTGATATCATTAATCTGCGAAAGCCTTGAAGGTGAAATCAAGGTTTTCATCAGATGTGCAGTACAGTCATTCAAAGAGTATGCTGCAATTCAATTCGCACCAATTTTCTATGAAGATGCGTCTAATTATTATGGGAAAAACCTATGCCTCACCTTTGCGTTGAAAAAACGGTATCACTATTGTGTAGGCTGATTTTTTCCGGCAATAGCAAGACCAACGCCCAGAGAACCAGAGATTCCAGCAATCACAAAAAAGGTAAATACTAAATTTTGCTTCCGTTCTAATTCTTGTTTGTTTAACTCTTCCCAGCCCGACAATTTACTAATTGTTGTACTAAACTGACCTCGACTTTTCAATTCATTTTCAAATTTAATTTTCTCCCAAAAACTCCAACCTCCCAAAAGTAGAAACATGATTCCAACAGAAAAGAATACCCCTCCGGCAACAGTTATCATTTGCTTCATGGTTTAGCTCCTTGAACTGCAAATACAGCAAAATATATTGGTTGGCTGATTTATTAATATTTCGCATCTAAGTCTAAAAAATTACGCAAACCACCAAAATTGTTTTGTAATTTTTCGCCAAAAAAGTTATCTATGAAGCGCAACCCTCCCGGATATGTATACACCAGCATTCCAACAAGATCCCCGACTTCTTTGAGAAGTCGGGGATCTGAAGACTAGTACTAGGTGTATGGTTATTTCACTGCTTGATAGGTAATGGACATGGCTGCTAATTGACGAGCATCGCTCAAAAGAGCTTTTTCTCTAGAAGTAATTTCAGAAGGATTAGAATTATTTCTACTACGGTTTTCTGCAAGTGTGCTGCTATCAATATCTTCTAATAAGAGGTCGATAATATTGGTGGGATTATCCCCTATGGAGACAGGTACATCTCCTCTTCCTTGTGTTTGAGCAATAGTTTGTAAACTCTGCAAACTCTTTCTTAAAGGTGATTTACTAGCAACGACTAATATTTCTGTGAATCCCAGAGGTTCAATAACTCCTAATACCCAATTATCCTGTGCCTTGGGTATTGCCAGAGTTTCTCCGGCTTTAACTAAGGTGGCATCCTCGGCAGACGACCAAATATTAGGAAAGATAACATCAATCTTGCCTTCGGGGTTAATCACTAATACTGTAATGTAGAGGTCGCTATTTTCTTGACTTTTAACTTGAAATTGAATTTGTGTTTTTAAAGGAATTTGAGGAATGCCATTTTGGTAATTAATATTAGTATTTGTGGCGGGTGTGAATGAATTTTGATCGACTTTACTTACTGAACGAGAAGTAAAAGTTTGAGCAACAACGGTTATATCTAATTCTTTTGGACGTAAAATATTTAAGGAAGCCAATACATTGAGACGTGATGAGTTGGCATTTAAAGTTAATTTGATGATTCTCGCTGCCAAAAGAGAACGAAATTTAGGTTTAAGTCGAGTTAAGGCATCATCAATGGTTTCTTTCGCACTACCAAAAGAACCAGGAATTAAATCGAGTCCTTCTGTATATAAACCGAAACTATGGAGAGGAGGAATATAGGTAGCTTGTTTGTTTCTTAATTCTGTTTGTTGTACTTCTGTTAGCCGACCAAAAATATAATGAACTTCCCCTGTTTGTAAAGCAACTGGCTGGAGTCGCTCAATTTTAGCAATTTCATTTCTGGCTATAGCGATATCTTTACCTAAAGAATCGTCTAATCCAATCCGCAATTTATAATTAGAGGGAATGACTCTAACTCCTTCTTGTAATAACGCTCCTGGTTTTAACAATTCTGGTTTTTGCAGTTCTAAAATTTTGCCTTCACCCGTCAACCCCTTGCGAGAT
Organism: Nostoc sp. CreGUA01; assembly: GCA_034531095.2. Classification (GTDB taxonomy): domain Bacteria; phylum Cyanobacteriota; class Cyanobacteriia; order Cyanobacteriales; family Nostocaceae; genus Nostoc. The sequence goes on from JAVRBV020000124.1 coordinate 5,655, forward strand.
TGTAATTGTATTCTGCCTCGCTTAACTCCTTGATTGTCTACTAGCTCAAAGATGGGATTTTGATTGAAAGCTGCAAGAGCTTGAGGTGCTATTCCTCCTAACCAAAGATTAACATTATTCCCCTTAACTTGAGTAATTACTGCTTCCGCAGTGGGGATTGGTCTAGAAATAAAATACGTTGATTTTGTTTCGTTATTACTATTATTTTTGGCTTCAATTTCTGGTATTTGATTAGAGGTAAAAGTACTGTTGATGCTGCGAGAGATATTCGTAATGACATTCTCAACTGGAGTGTTACTATTTTCTTGCCACAGGTATTGAGTCATCAAATAAGTAAATGCTCCTGTGACAAAATTATCTAAATATGCTTCGGAAGCGACTTGGTTTTTTCTGGCTGAAGCAATTACTATTCCTTTAGCAATACCCTGTTTTCGGCGTTGTTCTAGTTCTTCGTCAGATATACCTAAATCAGACAGCAATTTTTGTTGATATTCTCGTTCGATGTCGCTAGAAATGTATCCTTTTCCACCTTCAATTGACCTAATAGTTAGATTCCCCCGTTTCCCTCCTCCTGAATAACAACTATCTAATACAACAGTGATATTTTCGGTTTTTATTCGTGACATTAATAAGAACAAAGTCTTACCTGTAATGTCAGAAACTTGTTTTTGATTATTGGCTAGAGAAGTAGTGCGATCGCTAGGTACAAAAGTACTATTAAGTTTGTCTTCTAAAGCACTCTCTCGGTCAAATACTTGAGAACCGTGTCCTGAAAAATGATAAACTACAATGTCACCTGGTTTTGCCTGTTGAATTAGATGTTCTTCAAAGGCTTGTAAAATTCCTTGGCGACTCGGCTTAATTTCACTTTCATCGCTAACTACCAATATATCTTGAGAATTAAAGCCAAAGCGATGAATTAATAGTTCTCTTTGCAGATAAGTATCAGTAATTGCACCTTTGAGATGTTCAACGTTTTGATAATTGTTGATTCCTACTAACAACGCTAATTTGCGAGGACTAGAAGAAGCAATAGTTTTAGCATAGCGTAAGCTTTGATTTTTGATATCTAACTGACTTAATCCCAAAGTTGTTAAAGCAGAAGTAGCAAATTGCAGAAATTGGCGGCGTTTGAAATGAGACATAGTTAACTAATAATTAATTCGTAGTTTTTAACAGTAAATAATTCATGATTCAGAATTAATTTTGAAATATTGTTGAATTTTATTCTAATGATGTCAATCTAGTGATGGGCGCATTAGTTTCGAGGGGTGAATAAGTTTGTAGTAAGGACTTTAGTCCTGGATTTTTAAGCACTGAAGTGCTTACTACAAACTCATCAAAATTGATGCGACGAATTACTAGTCTATTTTGATTGTCCAATTAAAGTAAAACCAGCCCAATCAACAGGGTTGTCTTTAGTTTTCATGATCTTCAACATTGCCTGACGCAACGCTTGAGCTTTATCTAACTTACGCTCTTGAAAATTACGGTAAAACTCCTCCATTAATTCGGCTGTTGGAGCATCAGGAACAGACCATAAAGAAACCACAATACTAGGAACTCCAGCAACAATTAAGGCTCTAGATAAACCGACAACTCCATCTCCAGTGATATCGCCTCCGCCTGTATCGCAAGCACTGAGAACTGCTAATTCGGCTTGTAAATTCAACTCTTGAATTTCACTAGAAGTTAATAAGCCATTATCTTGATTAGAAGGTGCTAGAGCAATTGCTCCTGGGATACCAAAACTCGCAAAATCTTCTAATAGTCCATGAGTTGCTAAATGAATATAGCGTGCATTGGGTAACTGTTTTAACACCTCGGCTTTAGTTGCTTCATTTCCTGTCAACAACTCAGCATTCAGCAGTTCAGCAACTGCTTTTCCTTCTCGTTCTGCACCAGGTAAATTATTTAGTTGTGTAGGAGATTGGTTATTAGGTAGCTTAATTGTAGGCATTGTGGGATTACCTACTACTACTGCAAATTTACTCTTTCCAGTTTGTTTTTGCCGTTTTTGTCGGGTAACATCTAAGGCTTGAATTGAAGGTGCAGTGATAATGGTATGTTTTTCGATGAGATACTTATCTTTCGAGTCGATTAAAGCTGCAAAAGGAACAAGAAATAGTTCTTTATGGGGAACAAATACTACTTTGGCTTCTGGGTTTCTTGGTAGTAAATCAGCAATGGGTTCTATGAGTAATTGATGGAGTTGTTTAAGTTTTTCTTTGGCTTGAACTTCAGAAGGATTGCGAGTATAACCATCCGGTAATTCTGCATCTGGTTTGAGGAATACTCCAACACTGCGATCTAAACCCATAGTTTGACGGGTATTAGTTACTAAGTTTTTGAGAGTAATCTTTTGTTTTTTCAAATCAATTTCACGGGATTTGATTTCTCCTGTGGGTTTGATTACCCAAATGATTAATTTTTTTTCTTCTCCAGGAAATGCGTTCCTATTGACTCCATAATTAACCAAAGATAAATACCCTGGATGGAAAAATGTAGTTTCAGAAGTAATTGAATATTCTACAATGGTTGCTTGATGAGATTGAGCGATTTGTTTTAATTGTTCTACCTTGAGTGGTTGAATATTTGATGGGGCTGTATTAGTGGGAGTTGTAGCTGTAAGGTAATCAAGCATTTCTGGAGATTTTTGAGCCTCTTCCAAATAGCTTTTTTTGAGTTCTTGTATTAGAGCTTCTCCATCACACTCAAATTTACTACTAATAAATATATGTTCCATTCCTTTAGGAACATTAACTTCAGGATGTAGGCTTTCCTGTTCTTTACAAATACTTTCAGGAGTGTATTGAGTATCAATAAAAGCATCAACTTTTTCTTTTAGTGTAAGCTCTCTTGGTGCTGTTGCAGCTTCTACTAAAATACGCCCGCGTCCCCATTCTGAAGCTGCTAGAGCTTCCTCTGATTTATTTTGAGCTAAAAGCACTCGCTGTAAATGAGAAGTGGCACGAACCTGATTATCAAATAAATCGAGATTGTGATGGATATTTGCTTGAGATGCTGATGTTTTTCTATTGGTCTCAAATATTTGAATTGCTTGCCTCAATTCTTTTTCTGCTTGTTCTAGTTTTCCTAATTTTTCTAAAGCTATTCCTGCTAAAACATGACCATGACCATCACCTAAATCAAGAACAGGAGAAGTCAAAAGGTCTCCGAAAGGGTTAGTAAAATTATTCGGAGATTTAGCTTCTTCTATAGCTTTTCGAGCGTGACTAAGGGCTAGATCGTATTTTCCTAAACTATAATATGCTCTACTTGTATACAAGGAAGAATATACAAACTTTGAATTATAGAATTGAAAAGAATTTTTGTAATCTTTATCTATTTTACTGACTATTTTATCAGCTTCTTGAAAATAAGTTAGTGCTTTACTAGGATTTTTTTGTTGTAAATAAGTTTCACCTATCAGAAATAAAATTGGTAAACGATGATAAAGTATCTCCAGAAAATAATTGCTCATTTTCTGAATATCACCACTAGCTGATTCTTTTTCTGTTGCTTGATATCTGGCTGCTGATAAGTGTTCGGCTGGTTCTAAATTAGCTAGAGCATTAATATAATCTCCCTGGTAAAGATAAAATGTTCCCAAAGCTTTCAGGGCTGCAATTTTTTCTGGTTCTTTTCCAATAGCTTTGGCTTGAGAGAATGCTTGCTCAAAGTAAGCTTTCGCTCCAACATAATCTTGTTTACTTTGTTGTAAAAAACCTTGGGCTATTAACTCTTCTACTTGGGGATTTAATTCAAATTGTGGTGCTGATTTTTCTTTTTCTTCGGTTACTTGAGGTTCTAATTCTGTTTTTGTTTGTTCTGCATTAGGATTTAATTCAGTAAATATAGGTTGTAATTTTTTTAATTTATCGTATGCTCCTCGTGTGTAATAAATTAAGTAAAGTCTATCTACAATATTTTTTGCACTTTCTGTATCTCTAATTCGGCGATAAATCATCATCGCTTGTTCGAGAGATTCTGTACCTTGTGTGTATTGTCCTGCTTCTAGTTGTTTCTCTCCTTGCTGTCTTAATTGATCTGCTTCTGCTTTAGTATTATTTTGAGCGATCGCCACAGGTAATTGAAAAGATAACAAACTCAAACTAGAGGTAAAAGTCACACTAAATAATGCCAAAAATGTCAATATAAATTTCATGTTTTTATGTCAATTATTCAGGAATAGGATTACAACATTCAACTAAAGGTTCAGAAATAAATTCTGCTAATTCTACATGAGTGTTGGATAATAAATCTGACCAATCTTGTTTTAATTCTTGTTCTGTGGGTTTAGACCGACGATATTGAATTAATGCAGTAATAGTTTCATGCCATAAACCTTGATTTGCATATAAATTAATTCGTCCTTGGATAGTAGTAGTTGATGTCAATTTAGTTTCCAAAACTTCGTTTGTAGCTACTCGCTCTACTACTCCCTGTACTCCTGTGAATGAAGGTTCAATATTGGGTTCGCAACTAAAGTAAATTTGCCAACGATAAGCACGATTTACTTCTAAAGCAGGTGCAGTTTCAGGTATTGGGAAACCCATGATACCTCCACCTTTATTAACTTCATAATTCACGCGAGCTAATATAGTACTTTTGCCTTCATCTTTAAGAATTAGCTTTAAACGACCCCGTTCGTAAGGAATGTAAAACCAAAAAGTAGGACGTTCAGCAACGGTATTTGCCCAATTTGTTTTCGGTATTAAAGCAGTGATATCTTTTTCTACAGTAGGACAAATAGGACGACTTCCTGTATCAGCAGAAGATCCAGAGCGATTCCCCCCCGGTGCGCCATTGTTAGGAGGTTTAAACTGAAGCGGTTCTTTGGTGGGAAGATTTTGACCAGTTACTGGGTGAATCAAATAGCGATCGCCTAAAACTAAAGTTAAAGTTAAAAGGGAAATACAAGCTATTTTTTTGCTCATGATTTTATATTTTTGTTCAATAGATTTTTTGCAGAAATTTTTTTCTCACGCAGAGGCGCAAAGACGCAAAGAAGAGAATGGAGAGAAAGATTTTTGCAATAGGTCTAATATTTAACTAACCTTTACACTTGTAAATCAATCTTTAATGATCTGAATTTTGACTCCTTTTGATATTACTTACGTATAACTTTATCATTATTCTTAAGTACTATTTTTACTTTGCAAAATCTTTAAATTAAGTATCTGACTCCAATGTTTTAGTAAAAGCCATCCACTCAGGCTACTTATAAATAAAGAGATTGCAGATGGTACTAATGGTATCCATGTGCCTTGAAGTAAAAATACAAAGCAAATTATAAACAGGATCAAGATACATATTCCAGTATATAAAAATAATAAAAAATAATTACGATTACTTAAGGAGGCGATCGCAATTCCACTTCCTGTTAAAGACCAAATTACAATCCAAAATCCTTCTCCTGTTTCCGACCAACTCGACAATAAAGGTCGTTTATCTAAAACTGCGCTGAGTATTTGACTGGTCATTTGCGCCTGAATATCAACTCCAGACATTCGAGGCAATACACCTTTACTATAAGGAGTAGAAAAATAATCTGTGGGATTAGATATGGGAGCAACTACACCAATAATGACAATGCGTTGCTTTACTAATTCGGGATTGAATTTGTTTTCTAATACATCAGTAAAAGAAACAGCTGCAGCAATCTTTTTAGAATTTCGATAATTAATTAGAAGTTGAAAACCACGATTATCTAGTTGATTGTATGCACCAGTATTTGATTGTAAACGGTTAATTATCGTCTCATCAATTTTAATGCGATCGCTATCTATTTCTTCAGGCTTGATTCCTTTTGAATTTAAGTATTTCGATGCTAATTGAAAGCTAAAAGAAAAGCTGGTAGGACAGGGATTATTCAAATCGGGATTGATGAATAATAGATGACGACGCAAAATTCCATCGAACTCATCTAACTCTATATTGCTAAACCCTAAACGACTTTCAGGAACTCTCGGATGTGATGAAATACCGGGTTTATTCGGGTCATTATCAGTCAATTTTATACTACATAAAGCAATTAAACGATCATCATTTTCCAAAAGATTAAGTAATTTTTGATGGCCTGATTCTACGGGGCGATCGCGGAATATTAATAAACCGATTATGCTAGGTTGATGCTGTTTTATGCGCTCGATAGTTTCAGCTAGTTTACCATCAGATATAGGATAACCCAAGCGATTGATATCCTTTTCTGTTGCTTCAACTATTAATAACCGAGAATCTAATCCTTCATCAGGACGCATTCTCATCAACCAGTCGAAAGCTTGAAATTCTAAAGGTTGCAATAAACCAAAAGACCGCACTCCTATTACTACCATCGCTACCAATAAACCAGATAAAATTACTCCTGTTTTACGAAATAGTAAATTTGAAGTAGATGCTAACGGAGGGTCACGTAATTCTTCCCAAGTAGGTGGTTTAACAGACCAATGTTGACAAACTACAGGTAGCCAACTCGCACAGTAATATTTATCTTCTATATCTTTAAGTCTACTTCTAGCTTCTCGTATCGCTAGATAGAAAGATTTCCCACTAGAAAAGCTAGCAATAAACTCTGCTAAAAATTCTTGAGCTACTTGATTTTGTACTTGCTCCCGCATCACAATAATCTGAGGAATTCCTAACTCTTCAAGTTGAGGTACTAATCCTAAACCTTGACAGGAATTGAATATGGCTAGTTGTAACCCATTTTCTACCGCTACTTCTAGTGCTGAATTTAATTCGGATATTTCTAGCTTGGTTTTGGCGTTGATACTGATCCATCCTTTTTGAGCATTAGACTTACTATGTCCAGCATAAAATAAGACATCCCAGCCTGATTTTTCTCTAAGGCGATCGCAAATTTGCTTACGAGAAGGCTGAGAGACAATTTCTAACTCTACTTCTCGATTATTTCTTAAAGTATTCAAATCTGCTTCTGGATCGATATTCGTACAATCTCCAATAATTGCTAATATTCGGACTTTTCCAGCAGTTAAAGACTTTTGTTTGAATTTTAAAGAAAATTTAGGCGCACTTAAAACAACTTCTGCTTTTGTGTACTTCTTGAAAAAATTCCATTCATGCCACGGTAATTTTCTTAATATATCATTATCAGTTTGAATTACCAAAACAACTTCATCTGTCGTATTTATGTTAGTGCGTAAAGCTTGATCTATTGATTGAAATTCTGGCGAGTTCAGCCATTGATTAACTATCTCAATCATATAAGTAGTTAATTCTGTTGCACTTTCTTGACTTCCTCGCTCTATATTATCTTCAGCAAATTCTAATATTCTCGGTTTAAAACCGATACTTGTACTGTCCAAATTTCCATCTAATAAACCACCTACAGTACTAATGAAAGCCTCATATAGACACTGCCATTTCTGATAAGTTTTTTCAATTTCTTGGTTAGGTGGTAAGCTCCCAGTATCTATTTCTTCAAGTAATTCTTCTCCTGCATACAGCTTCAATAAAATCTGAGAAAACCCACTTTTAAAATTTCCCTCTCCCAATCGCAAAGAAATAATTTTCTTCATTATTGTTCGTCAAGCTCTAAAAACTAAACGATAAATTCTTCAGTTATATTAGCATCACCAAGAGTTATTCTCAGCTTAAACTTATCTCCTGATTCACTAGTAAACTCTGGTAACTGAATAAAATAATCTCTCAATTCAGATTTGACTTCTTTCAGAGTTTCTTCTAATTGAGAAAGTACCTCTAATTTCAGACCTGATGGCAAATATTTTTCTCCAGAAATTGGACATAAACGAGCGCGAATTTTTAGCTTTTCTGCTGATTGTGGTGTCACAGTCATCAGCAACATTACGGCTTGACTAGCTAAATTCATTTTTAAGTCAATCAATTTAGCTTTATTGATAGCTTCAGAACTATTTCTAGTCATATAACTGAGATTTTGTGGTTGTTTCATCAACAACTCCTCCGCATTTTGCCATTCTCGTCCAATATTTTCTTTAGTTTCTTTAAACCAATGTCTGAGTATTACGACTCCTTGTTTGATTGATTCATCAAGAGTTTGTCTGACAATTTCAGACTGTTTTTTTTGGTTTAAATATTCAGGAAAATCTTCTAAAGAACGCAATTGATTCAAAGATATAATTCCTTGTGTTTCTTCTACTGAGGATACAAAACCAAGAATCTTTGCTTCTTGGAACGATTCATCTATATGTGCAAATACATAACCAATACGACTTGACCAAACATCCTCTGGCACATGAATATCGCCATCAAAAAAAACTGCACGACATTCTAACTTACCGTGGTTCTTAACTTCTAAATCTACGACATCAGCAAAAGTGGACATTACAGGATTGTTAAAGTCGCTGTTATTCCAATCAGTTTCATATCCCAGAAGTTCTAAATAATCCTTGACAGCACATATAGCCAAAACATTAGAATAAAATTCTTTTGCTTTAACTGTAGTTAATTTTTTTCGACTTAACTGTTTGGCTATTTCTCGGTGAACCGATTTTAGATGAACCGTGAAGATAAAATTTTCAGTTAATTCCCAAGTATTCATGACTTCTAGTCCCTAATTTTTTATTGTAAATATTCTGCTAAATCAGCTTTGACTTGTTGAAATTCTCGTTCGTAAAAACTTTTTATGGTGGTGTATGGTATGTTCCATTTATTTGAGAGATTTTTAAATGTTTCTCCTTCCCAATTGATAGCAATTAATACATCTTTAAATGTGATATCACTTCTGTCCTTTCTAATTGGTTTACCAAGTTTATTGTTAGGATCTTCTTCGATCAGGTTTTTAATTTCTGCGGATTGTTGATAGGAAGCAAATTCTTTTTCAGCATTTTCAAAAAGATATTCTTTCATTGAGTTAGGGTCTGCGGGAGAAATGCTGATTTTGTCTTCTTCTTGTTTCTTAGATTGACTTTTCTTGATTCCTAAAATTCTTCCAGCCGCATCTAGAAATTTTATAGAAATCCAGTGATTTATCAGAGCCATAAAATCTCCAATTGTTTCATCATATCGATCAATTTTATCTAAAACATAGCGAATAGACTCTCCTTTAGCTTCTAGAAAAGCATCTTCATAATCTTGTGGAGATAATTGTAAGTTTGACCCAAGTCCTTGTTTCTTGTATGTATTTTTTGTTTCCATAGCTTTAATCAGGCATTGCACGGCTTGTTTTCTTTGAAAGCTATTCGGTTGAGCTTTTTTAATCTCTATTGCTAAAGTATTGATAAATTTATCTGTGATTAACTTTTTTTGATATTTTTTTTGGAGAATTACAGCTTCTTTTAGCAAAAAATCCGCAAATTCTTTTAAGTTATTTTTTTGGTTGATATCAAGTTTAAATATCTCTCCAATTTCTGTTTGTAAATCTTCTTTTATTTGCTTAACTTCTTCAGAAAAAAGATTGATAATATATTGAGAATGCCACCAATAGCATGAAGATAACTGTGCAATAAGTTTAGTTTTGATATGTTTTTTTTCCTGACTTTCTGGTGAAGTATTTTGATACTCCTTGAGTAAATAAACTAACTCTTGTGTATTCATCTTTTCTTTTACCCTTTTTAGGATGCTCTATATCTCTCTGAGCAGTTTATATAGCATTTCCCGATAAGCGTGAGTACTTGGTAGGGGCGCAAAGCTTTGCGCCCAAATTTCTGTACCTCATTTGATTGGGAACCGCTATACCCAGAAAGCGACTCAAGCTCATTCATTGTCTCAACTACCTATGAATGTAGGTATGAAATGAATGCATTTATCTATTTTTCTCCAGAATAAGCAAGATTTTACGCAAAATTTCAATCTAATTTTAGATGTCAAAAGTACTGGGGAGTACTACTCATCTGATATTAGGCGGGTGGGGTAAAATTAAAATGATACTCCTGTCAGTGAAGCAATGAATTCAAACGTAATCGGTGGAGAATTAGAAGTTTGCTGCACTTCCCCCATGACTGGGTTTTACCGCGACGGCTTTTGTCGCACAGGTGGCCAGGATTTTGGGTCGCACGTTATATGTGCCGAACTAACACAAGAGTTTCTTGAGTTTACCAAATCGCGCGGTAACGACCTGAGTACACCTGCTCCTGAATATAATTTTCCTGGACTCAAGCCTGGCGATCGCTGGTGTTTATGTGCTTCTCGCTGGCAAGAAGCCCTGGAAGCCGGCGTTGCTCCCCCAGTAATCCTCTCAGCAACCCATCCTAGAGCCTTAGAAGTAGTTTCGCTAGACGATCTCAAAAAACATGCTCTAACTTGATTGGGCATTGGGCATGGAAAGAGGATGGGGGGATAAGGGGATGGGGAGATGGGGGGTGTGGGGAGATGGGGAGTGTGGGGAGAAGGGGGAAAGAGAATTAATGCTTCCCCATCCTCCCACATCGGACATACCACCTCCATGTCCCATCACCTCCTCCATCAAGAGTACCACTTTAAATTCCTTGCTGGGGTATTTAATATATTGAAACTGCTCGGGGGATGGGGGGGGGGGAAGTGGGGATGGGGGGGGGGGGGGGGCAGGGGGAGGGGGGGGATGAGGGGGATGA
>JAVRBV020000125.1:0-55297 GCA_034531095.2 Nostoc sp. CreGUA01
TACAATATGTAGACTTCGCAACTTGGCAACGACAATGGCTCCAAGGAAAAGTACTCGAAACTCAACTATCTTATTGGCTCAAGCAGTTAGAAAATGCACCAAAAGTATTAGAGTTACCCACAGACTACCCCAGACCAGCGAATCAGACATTCCGGGGTGCGACTTACTCTTTTGAGTTATCACAAGAATTATCTGCATCCCTAAACAAATTGAGCCAGCAGCAGGGAAGTACTTTATTTATGACGCTGTTAGCAGCTTTTCAAACATTGCTATGGCGTTACACAGGGCTTGAAGATATTGTAGTTGGTTCACCCATTGCTAATCGCAACCGTACAGAAATAGAAGGGTTAATTGGATTTTTTGTCAATACCCTGGTTTTGAGAACTAACTTAGCAGGAAACCCTAGCTTTGAGGAACTACTCAAACGGGTGCGGGAAGTAGCATTAGGAGCTTATGCACATCAGGATTTGCCATTTGAGTTATTAGTTGAGCGAATGCAACCACAGCGTTCTTTAAGCCATACACCACTGTTTCAAGTGATGTTTGTGCTTCAGAATGCACCGATGTCTACCTTGGAGTTGCCTGGTTTGACTTTGAGTCCTGTAGAAATTGATATTGATAGTGCTAAGTTTGATTTAACCCTACAAATGGAAGAAACAGAATCGGGGTTAATTGGAAGTTTAGAATATAATACTGATTTATTTGAAAAAAATACGATATGTCGGATGGCAGATCATTTACAAACGTTGCTCGAAGCAATCGTGGCTAGTCCACAACAGCGTTTGTCAGAACTATCATTTTTGACAGAATTTGAACGGCATCAATTACTACGGGAATGGAATAATACAAAAACTGATTATCCTCAACAACAATGTATTCATGAGTTATTTGAAGCCCAAGTAGAACGCACACCCGATGCTGTAGCCGTAGTGTTTGAGGATGAGCAGTTAACCTATCGGGAATTAAACACTAGAGCCAATCAACTAGCACATTATTTGCGATCGCTAGGAGTAAAACCAGAAGTATTGGTGGGGATTTGTGTAGAGCGATCGCTTTCTATGGTTATCGCCTTACTAGCCATCCTTAAAGCTGGTGGCGCATACATACCACTAGATCCTAATTATCCCAAAGAACGCTTAGCTTTCATGTTGTCAGACGCTTGTGTGTCGGTGTTGCTTACCCAGCAACGACTCCTGGGGATTTTACCTGCTGACAAAGCCAAAGTTATTTGTTTGGACACAGATGGGAATGCGATCGCCCAAGAAAGTCAAGAAAATCTGCTCAGTCTAGTAAGATCAGACAACTTAGCTTATGTTAACTACACTTCTGGCTCTACAGGCCAACCAAAAGGTGTAGAGGTTCTCCACCGTGGCGTTATCCGTCTGTTGTTTGGAATAGATTACGTTAATCTAGATGCCACACAAAGAATTCTACAAATGGCATCGATTTCCTTTGATGCTTCTACCTTCGAGTTGTGGGGAGCTTTATTGCACGGTGCGCGGTGCGTCCTGTTCCCAGGAGATATCCCAACACCAAAGTATCTGAGCGACATACTCCAGAAACACTACATTACCACTTTGTGGATGACGGCGGCACTCTTTAATGCTGTAATTGATGAGACACCAAACGCTTTTTTAGGAATTCAACAGCTATTAATTGGTGGTGAAGCACTCTCAGTTTCCCATGTTCTTCGCGCTCAAGAAATTCTGCCATCTACACAAATTATCAATGGATATGGCCCTACAGAAAGCACCACTTTTAGTTGTTGCTATCCTATACCTAAGCAACTTGATGGTACTATCAAATCAATATCAATTGGGCGTCCAATTGGCAACACTCAAGTTTATCTGCTAGACGCTCAGTTACAACCAGTACCTATAGGTGTTGTTGGTGAATTATATATTAGTGGTGGTGGGTTGGCACGAGGCTACCTCAACCGTCCACAATTGACAACGGAAAAATTTATTCCTAATCCTTTTAGTGATGAGTTGGGATCTCACCTCTACAAAACTGGGGATTTAGCACGTTATTTGCCAAGTGGAAATATTGAATATATAGGTCGGATTGATAATCAAGTAAAAATCCGTGGTTTCCGTATTGAATTAGGAGAAATTGAAGCCCTTATCACTCAACATCCAGCAGTACGAGGAGCTGTAGTTGTAGTACGTGAAGATTCAGCAGATTCCAAAAATTTAGTCGCCTATGTAGTTGCTCAAAGAGAGCAAACATTGATAATTCCTGAACTACGCAGCTTTTTAGAATCAAAACTGCCAAACTATATGGTGCCAGCAGCTTTTGTCACACTAGAAGCACTACCACTCACACCTAATGGCAAAGTCGATCGCAAAGCTTTACCAGCACCTGATACAGCACGTCCCCAATTAGAAGCAGTTTATCAACCACCGCAAACTGAAATAGAAAAAACTATTGCTGATATTTGGCAAGAAGTACTTAATATTGAGGACGTAGGAATTCATGATAACTTCTTTGAACTCGGTGGTCATTCGCTGCTTTTAGTTCAGGTTCATAGTAAATTGCAAAAAACATTTCAAAGAGATTTTCTCTTAGTAGAAATGTTTCAATATCCAACCATTAATCATCTAGCTAGATATTTTAGTCAGGAATCAACAGAAGAAACATCTTTTATCAAACATTCTCATGTTCCTGAAGGTAGAACAGCTTCATTACAGCGTCGAAAACAAGCCAGAAAAGAATATCGGACAGGAATAAAGCAAGGGAGAGTTTCGTCTCAATCAGGTGAAGATAATTTAGAAAATTAAATAAACTAACCGCAGAGAACGCACAGAAATGAGAGGTTGAGAGTTTGTTTTTTGCGTAACTCATAAAACTTATTGGTAATCAGAATAAAAATTATCTCTCGAAGGAGACAAAATGACATTAAGTGAAACAAGTTTTTTATCCACAAATAAATTTTCTCAAACTGAGCAAGTATTACATTCAGAAATTGGCGAGTATGTCAAACAAATGTTTGTACCCACTGTAGGTAAATCTATTGAAACGGAAATAGATGACATAGTTAATGATTTTACTGAGGAATTTTTAATTACAAAAAATGCCAATACCAATATTAATCTCGATCTAATAATCAAAAATTTTAGTGACAGTACAATTCCCTTAGAACCTACTGATTTTGAAAGTTATTTTCAATATTTAGGCGATAAGGTTGTTTCTAATTCTATACATACATCTTCGCCACAATTTATTGGTCACATGACCTCGGCGCTTCCTTCTTTTGTACGTCCTTTAGCCAAACTGATGACAGCAATGAATCAAAACGCTGTCAAAATAGAAACAGCTAAAGCTTTAAGCTTTTGTGAGCGTGAAGCTTTAGCAATGATGCATCGACAAATTTATAATTGCTCCGATAATTTTTACACCCAACATATTCAAAATAATCAGAGTACATTAGGAATTTTAACTTCGGGTGGTACAACAGCCAATATCACAGCGCTATGGTGTGCCCGAAATAAATCTTTGGGAGCCAAAAATGAGTTTTTAGGTATCGAAAAAGCAGGTTTAACAGCAGCCCTAAATTTTTATGGTTACAAAGGAGCAGTTGTAATTGGCTCTGAATTGATGCATTTTTCTTTTGATAAAGCTGCTGATTTAATGGGCATTAGTACCCAAAATTTGATGAGAGTGGCTGTTGATTCTAACAATCGAGTTAATATACCAGCACTACGCCAAGCTGTTGCAGAATGCCGCCAAAAAAACTTACATATTATAGCCATTGTTGGCATTGCTGGAACAACAGATTCTGGTAGTGTAGATCCGCTAGAAGATATTGCCAAGATAGCCCAAGAAAATAATATACATTTTCATGTAGATGCTGCTTGGGGTGGTCCAATTATCTTTTCCCGGAAACATCAACATAAGCTTGCTGGTATTGAAAAAGCTGATTCAGTAACCATTGATGGACACAAACAATTGTATTTACCAATGGGCATTGGTATGGTGTTTTTGAAAGATCCTTATTTAGCTGCTTCAATCGAAAAACAAGCTAGCTATACGATGCGTAAGGGATCGTTTGATTTAGGTAAACGCGCTTTGGAAGGTTCTCGACCTGGCATGGCTTTATTTTTACACGCTGGTTTAAAGCTAATTGGACTTAAGGGATATGAGTTTTTGATTGATGAAGGAATCAGGAAAACTCAATACATGGCTGCTCGTATTTCAACTATGCCCGAATTTGAATTGTTGGCAGAACCTGATACAAATTTGTTGATTTATCGGTATATTCCAAAGCAATTCAGACAACTTGTTGTCAATAACCAGTTAACAGAAAAAGATAATCAATTTATCAATAATTTTAATGAACATCTACAAAAAATGCAGCGTCATATTGGTCGGACTTTTATCTCTCGAACGACGAAAAGCAATATCAACTTTGGTAAAGAGATTCCTGTAATTGCGATGCGTGCTGTGATTGCCAATCCATTAACTACTGAAGAAGATATTGACGCTGTTTTAAATGACCAGATTCAGATTGCTTCGGAAATTTATATTAACTAATTTCCCAGAAATGTTTTGACATTAGGCAAAAAATATTTAGGTTTGGACTTTGACTTATGGATATAGCAAATAAAGACGAAATTGCTATTATTGGTATGGCGGGTCGTTTTCCTGGAGCAAATAAAGTTGATAGCTTTTGGGAAAATCTACGAGATGGTGTAGAGTCAATTTCTTTTTTCACGGATGAGGAATTAATATCTGCTGGTGTAGAACCATCTTTGCTTAACGATCCAAATTATGTGAAAGCAAGCGGTATATTAGAAAATATAGATTTATTTGATGCCTCATTTTTTGGTTTTTCTCCCAGAGAAGCTGAGATTACAGACCCACAGCATCGACTTTTTTTAGAATGTGTTTGGGAAGCTTTAGAAAATGCTGGCTATAATTCGGAAATTTATGATGGTCAAATTGGTCTTTTCGCTGGTGTAAGCCCAAGTACATACCTACTTTCCAACTTATATTCAAATCGGGATTTGATGGAATCGCTAGATGGTCATCAACTTTTGATTGGAAACGACAAAGACTTTTTACCCACACAAGTTTCTTACAAATTAAACTTGAGAGGACCAAGTATTAACGTTCAAACTGCTTGCTCTACATCATTGGTTGCTGTGCATTTAGCTTGCCAAAGTTTACTCAATGGTGAAAGTGATATTGTTTTAGCAGGGGGTGTTAGCGTTGGAGCGCTACAAAAAACTGGTTACCAATATCAGCAAGGAGGAATTCAATCTCCTGATGGCCATTGCCGAGCTTTTGATGCTCAAGCCAAAGGAACTAATGGCGGCAATGGTTTAGGTGTAGTGGTCTTGAAAAGATTAGAAGATGCTATTGCTGATGGTGATTTTATTCATGCAGTAATTAAGGGTTCAGCTGTTAATAACGATGGTTCTTTAAAGGTTGGATATACAGCTCCTAGTGTTGATGGTCAAAGGGAAGTAATTTTAGAAGCTTTAACTTTGGCTGGAGTTGAGCCTGAGACTATTAATTATATAGAAGCACACGGTACAGGAACTATTTTAGGAGACCCGATTGAAATTAAAGCTCTCACACAAGCTTTTCGTGTGAGTACAAATAAAAAAAGTTTTTGTGCTATTGGTTCTGTTAAGACTAATATTGGGCATTTGGATGCAGCAGCAGGTGTGACAGGATTAATTAAAACAATCCTTGTATTAAAACATCAACAAATACCTCCTAGTTTGCACTTTCAAAAGCCAAATCCACAAATAGATTTTGCTAATAGTCCATTTTACGTCAACACCAAATTATCAGAGTGGCAAACTAATGGTACACCCAAAAGAGCAGGTGTAAGTTCTTTTGGCATTGGTGGCACTAATGCCCATGTGATATTAGAAGAAGCTCCAATAATTCCGGCTTCGAGTTCCTCACGTCCTTGGCAATTGTTAATTCTTTCAGCCAAAACTAGCACGGCTTTAGAAACTGCAACCGCGCAATTAAGTGCTTATTTACAGCAAAATTATGAGATTAATTTGGCTGATGTTGCATATACCTTACAAGCGGGTCGTCAAGCTTTTAATCATCGTCGTATAGTTGTTTGTAGTGATGTTGAAGATGCAGTAAAAGCGTTAGTTGATCTCGATCCACAACGTGTTTTTACTAACTACTACAAGCCTAGTCACTGTCCAGTTATCTTCATGTTTTCAGGACAAGGAACGCAGTATGTCAATATGGCGCAGGAATTATATGAAAGGGAAGCAACATTTAAAAAATATATAGATACTTGTGCTGTTATACTGCAACCTTACCTTGGTGTTGATATTCGTCACCTACTTTATCCCAGAAAACAAGATATTGAAACTGCTGCTTTTCAACTACAACAAACAGCTTTGACCCAAAGTGCATTATTTGTCATTGAATATGCTCTGGCTCAATTATTTATGGAATGGGGGATACGTCCAGAAGCAATGATTGGCCATAGCATCGGAGAATATGTTGCAGCCACAATAGCCGGTGTATTTTCTTTAGAAGATGCTCTAGAAATTGTGGCAAAAAGAGGTCTACTAATGCAACAATTATCTACAGGAAGTATGCTAGCAACTAAACTTCCAGAAAAAGAAATACAGTTGCTGTTGGAAGCAGAGGCATCATATAAAGATTCTCTAGAAATAGCAGTTATTAATAGCCCATCTGCATGTGTTGTTTCTGGAACAAATGAGGCAGTTGCTACACTCCAAAAACAATTATCTTCTCAAGAAGTAGAATGTCGTTTGTTGCATACATCTCATGCTTTCCATTCTGGAATGATGTCACCAATATTAGAGGAGTTTGTGCAGTGGGTAAGTAAATTTCAACTGAATCAGCCTCGCATACGCTTTATTTCCAATGTAACTGGTAGTTGGATTACTAATGAACAAGCCATGAATCCCAGTTATTGGGGGCAACATTTACGAGAAACTGTGAGATTTTCAGATGGTATATCTATACTTTTAAAGCAGTTTGAAGGCGTTTTTCTGGAAGTTGGGCCAGGACATACTTTAAGCACATTAACAAAACAGCATTTAGATAGAAGTGCTAAACAGATAGTGTTGACTTCGTTACGTCACGTAAAAGAACAAGTATCGGATAGTAACTTGTTGTTGCAAACATTAGGCCGATTGTGGCTTAGGGGTGTAAATATCGATTGGTCAGGATTTTATACTCACGAATTCCGTCATCGTTTGCCTTTACCTACGTATCCCTTTGAACGACAAAGATATTGGATTGAGCCTCAAAAATCAGTACAAGAAAAAAATGGGGATACCACTCTAGAATCATTGACTAAAAAACCTGACATAGCTGACTGGTTTTATATTCCTTTTTGGAAGCCTTCTTTACCTCCACTACATCTCCAACATCAAGAATTAGTATCTGATAAATCTAGCATTTTAGTGTTTGTGGATGAATGTGGTTTGGGTATCGAATTAGTTAAGGAATTAAAAAAAGAAAACCCGGATGTAATTACTGTAAAATTTGGTGAAAATTTTACTATAGTAAATAATTGTGAATATATTGTCAATCCAAAAAATCGGCGTGATTACGATATTCTCATAGAAGAAATTTTCAAACAAAAAAAAGTACCAAAAAACATTGTCCATTTATGGAATGTCACACCCAATATTAACAAAAAATTAGAAAATAATACAATTAATCAAGCTCAAACAAAAGGATTTTACAGTCTTTTATTTCTTGCCCAAGCTTTAGGGAAACAAGAAACTACTGATGATTTAGAAATTACAGTTATTTCTAATGGTCTACAGTCAGTAACAGAAAATGAAATCTTGTGTCCAGAGAAAGCGACTTTGCTTGGGCCGCTTAAAGTTATATCTCAAGAATATTCAAATATAAACTGTCGGAGTATTGATGTTATTCTTCCAGAATGTGGAACTTGGCAAGAAGAAAAACTTTTAGAACAATTGCTGGCGGAATTGAAAGTTCATGATTCTGAAAAACTCATTGCTTATCGAGGTTTGAATCGTTGGGTGCAAACTTTTGAGCCAGTACGCTTTGAGGAAACTAAAATCGAAAAGCCTCGACTCAGAGAAAAAGGAGTTTATTTAATTACAGGTGGACTCGGTGGTATTGGACTTGTTTTGGCAGAATATTTGGCTCGAACTGTACAAGCAAAACTTGTATTGATAGGACGTTCTACGTTACCTAAAAAAGACGAATGGCAACAATGGCTCAATACCCATGATGAAACTGATAGCATTAGTCACAAAATTCGCAAAGTTCAAGAACTAGAATATTTAGGTGCAGAAGTTTTAGTGGTGAGTGCTGATGTGAGCAATATTCAAGAGATGCAAAATGTCATTGTTCAAGCTGAACAGCAATTTGGTGAAATAAATGGTGTTATTCATACTGCTGGGGTTGTTCAAGGCAAATCTTTTGCAGCAATTGAAAATATTACTCTGGCTGATTGTCAGCAACAATTTCAACCCAAAGTATATGGACTTTTAGCCTTAGAACAGGTTTTAGAAAATAGAGAGCTTGATTTTTGTTTATTACTATCTTCATTATCTTCTGTGTTAGGAGGATTAGGGTTTGTTGCTTACTCAGCAGCTAATATCTTTATGGATGCTTTTGTACACCAACATAATCGAAATCATCCTGTTTCATGGAGCAGCATAAGTTGGGATGGCTGGCAAACTGAAAAATTAGATGCACAAAATACAACGGTGGGTGAAAGTTTGACAGAACTGGCTATTACATCGGAAGAAGGAGCGATCGCTTTTGCAAGAATTTTAAATCTCGGCGTATTAAATCATATAATTGTTTCTACTGGACAACTTCAAACAAGAATTAAGCAATGGGTTAAGCTTGAATCCTTGCAGCAACAAACAGAGAGCAATTTATTACTACATTCTAGACCGGATTTGCAAAATCCTTATGTTGTTCCTAGTAATAAAATTGAACAAGAAATCGCCAAGATTTGGCAAGAAGTTCTAGGAATAAAAAATGTAGGTCTTTACGATAATTTTTTTGAGTTAGGAGGAGATTCTTTATTAATAATTCAAGTCCGCAGTAAAATTCTCAAAGTATTCAATAAAAATTTATCAATTGCCGATTTATTTGAATATTCAAGCATAAATACTTTAGCTGAATATATCGGTGGAAACCAGACTGAAGAACCGATATTTCAACAAGCTGATGACCGTGCTAGCAGAAAAGAAGCAGCGATGCAGGAAAAACGACAATTAATGAAGCAAAGGAGAAAAATAGATGTCTAATCAACAAATGGACGATTCTATTAAAGGCATAGCTGTCATTGGTATAGTTGGTCGTTTTCCTGGAGCCAAAAATGTTGATGAATTTTGGCAAAATTTGTGCGAGGGACGGGAGTCAATTTCTTTTTTCAATGATGAAGAATTAGAGGCTTCAGGTGTAAATCCAGCTTGGTTGAGTAATCCTCAATATGTAAAAGCTGGCGCTATTTTGTCAGATATTGACATGTTTGATGCTTCTTTTTTTGATTTATCGCCAAGGGAAGCTGAAACTATAGATCCTCAGCATCGTATTCTTCTGGAATGTGCTTGGGAAGCATTAGAAAATGCTGGTTATGAACCTGCTTCAGGCAAAGTCTTGACCGGTGTTTATGTCGGAAGCAATATGAGTTCTTACTTTCTGGAAAATTTAAGTTCTCACCCTGACTTAATTGAGTCGATGGGTCTTCCGATTATATATGGTAACAGTCAAGATTTTGCTGCTACACGAGTGTCATATAAATTGAATCTTAAAGGCCCAAGCATCAATATTCAAACTTCTTGTTCTACATCATTGGTAGCCGTTCACTCAGCGTGTCAAGGATTACTAAATTATGAGTGCGATATGGCTTTAGCTGGTGGTATTTCTATCGAATCTCTGCAAAAGGAAGGTTATTTCTATCAAGAAGGGGGTATCACTTCTCCTGATGGTCACTGTCGAGCTTTTGATGCTAGTTCTAAAGGAACTATTTTTGGGGATGGAGTCGGTCTGGTTGTTCTCAAGAGATTAGAAGATGCTTTGGCAGAAGGTGACTATATTCACGCAGTAATTAAAGGTTCAGCTATTAATAATGATGGTGCTGCTAAGGTTGGATATACGGCTCCTAGTGTGGCTGGTCAAGCTGAGGTGATTGCTGAGGCTCAGGCGATCGCCGGCGTTACTCCGGAAACAATCACTTACATCGAAACTCATGGAACTGGTACGCAATTGGGAGATCCGATTGAAATTAGTGCCTTGAAAAAAGTATTTGCACGGACTAAAGAAAAAGGATTTTGCGCGATCGCATCAGTAAAAACCAATGTCGGACATTTAAATACAGCATCGGGTGTGGCAGGATTAATCAAAACAGTCCTGGCATTAAAGTATAAACAAATACCTCCTAGTTTACACTTTCAACAACCTAACCCAGAGATAGACTTTGCCAATAGCCCTTTTTACGTCAATACCCAATTATTAGACTGGCAAACCAATTCTATACCCAAAAGAGCAGGTGTAAGTTCTTTTGGTATTGGCGGGACTAATGCCCATATGATTTTAGAAGAAGCTCCAGTAATTGAAGCTTCCAGCGCTTCCCGTCCTTGGCAATTGTTACTGCTTTCAGGCAAAACCGATACGGCTGTGGAAACCGCAACAGCCCAATTATGTACCTACTTAGGCCAAAATCCTGACATTAACCTACCTGATGTTGCTTATACCCTACAAGTGGGTCGTCGGAGTTTTGACTATCGTCGCATACTAGTTTGTCAAGATGTGAGTGATGCAGTAAAAACACTAAGTTCTTTCGATCCACAACATATTTTTACTTACCAACGCCAGTCAAATCATTGTCCAGTCATCTTCATGTTTTCCGGACAAGGGGCGCAATATGCAAACATGGGAAGGGAATTATACGAAATCGAACCAACATTTAAAAAATATATAGATACTTGCGCTGTTATTTTGCAACCTCTACTCAATCTTGATATCCGTCATATACTATTTCCACAACAAGAACAAATTGAAGTAGCTACCCAACAACTACAACAAACAGCGCTCACCCAACCAGCATTATTTGTCATTGAGTACGCCTTAGCTCAGTTATTTATGTCTTGGGGTGTGCTACCTGCGGCGATGATTGGTCATAGTATTGGGGAATATGTAGCAGCCACAATTGCAGGTGTATTTTCTTTAGAAGATGCGTTAGTAATTGTGGCAAAAAGAGGACAATTAATGCAACAACTACCCACTGGAAGTATGCTAGCAATTCCACTTCCAGAAAAAGATGTACAGTCGTTGATAAAATCAGAAAAATTAGATAATAAGTCTCTGCAAATTGCAGCGATTAATAGCCCATCTTCCTGTGTTGTTTCTGGAACCAGCGAAGCAATTTATATTTTAAAAAACCAGCTATCTTCTCAAGAAATTGAATGTCGGGTGTTGCATACATCTCATGCGTTTCATTCGGCGATGATGTCACCAATATTAGAAGCATTTATCCAAGCTTTGAAACAAGTGAAATTCAGCCCGCCTCGCATACGCTTTATTTCCAATGTAACTGGTAATTGGATTACTAATGAACAAGCTACAAATCCCAGTTATTGGGGGCAACATTTACGAGAAACTGTGAGATTTTCAGATGGTATATTCCAATTGATACAGCAGTTTGAAGGCGTTTTTATAGAAGTTGGGCCAGGACGTACTTTAAGTACATTAACAACACAGCATTTAGATAAAAATGCTCAACAGGTGGTACTAACTTCCTTACGCCATGTGAAAGAACAAGTATCGGATAATAACTTCTTGTTGCAAACATTAGGTCGGTTATGGCTTTCTGGTGTAGAAATAGATTGGTCAGGATTTTATACTCACGAATTTCGTCATCGTCTACCTTTGCCTACTTACCCCTTTGAGCGACAAAGATACTGGATTGATGCTAAGTCTTCATCACCTTCTTTAAGTAGCCAGCTAGGAATATTAAATAAAAAACAAAATATTGCCGACTGGTTTTATATTCCTTCATGGAAACGCTCTTTGCTAGCTGGTTCCGCTTCTAATCAAATAGCAAGTAGACAGGAGCAATGGCTATTTTTTGTTGATGATTGTGATGTGGGTGAGAAATTAATTAATGCATTTAATAATCAAGAAAAAAAGGTCATTACGGTAAAGCAGGGCGACAAATTTAGAAAAATAAGCCAGACTATTTATATAATTAATCCATATGTCCAAGAAGACTATGATACTCTTTTTAAAGAATTAACATTATCAGGTGAGATTCCCAAAAAAATTGCTTATTTATGGACTTTTAATATTTTTGAGAATCGGCAAAATGAGGATTATTTAGAATTTCAAAGTTTGTTATTTTTAATGCAGACTATTAGTAAAATAGGAATTAGTGACTCCAGTGAATTTAGGGGCGATCGTCTACAGCTTCATTTCATATCAAACAACATTCAACAAGTCAATGGAAATGAAAAAATAAGCCCAGAAAAGGCAACAATATTAGGTTTATGTAAAGTTCTTCCTCAAGAATATCCTCATATAACCTGTCGATGTATTGATATTGCCTTCAAAAACAACCAAGATGGAGAAGAAGAAAATAATAAAAATATTATTGGCCAACTTTTAAGTGAGTTAACAACTGTATCTTCAGATTTAGTTGTTGCTTATCGTGGTTCTTACCGTTGGGTGCAAACATTTGAGCCAGTTTGCTTAGAGTCAGTAGTTACAGAAAGAATACCGTTGAGAAAACAGGGTGTTTACCTGTTCACCGGTGGATTAGAAACTCTTGAATTTGTGCTTGCAGAATATTTAGCAAAATCTCTACAAGCCAAACTTATATTTATCGAGAATTCTGCTTTTCCACAAAAAGATGAATATTCACAATGGCTAGAAACTCACAGACCAGAAGACGAGGTAAACTGCAAAATTCAAAAACTGCAAGCATTGACTGAGTTGGGTGTGGAAGTTTTGGTCTTGCGTGCAGATACAACTAACTATGAACAAATGTACCAGAGCCTCAGACCGGAAAATATTGGTCAAATTCATGGGGTTATTTATTCAACTGGAATCCAGCGTGAAAATATATTTAATTCAATTCCAGAAATTGGTAAGATAGAATTAGAAAATTTATTTAACTCTCAACATCGCCAAATTAGTGTATTAGAACAAGTCTTAAAGAATAGAAAGTTAGATTTCTGTGTTATATTCTCTTCTTTATCTTCCATTTTAGGAGGATTTGGGTTAGGTTTATATTCAGCAGCTAATCATTTCATAGATGCCTTTACTAACCGACACAATCGAAATCATTCTTTGCCGTGGTACGCTATAAATTTGGATAATATACAACTAAATACGACTCAAGAACAAAAAACACTTGAACAACAATTTGGAGCAGAATCAGCCATTACTTCCACAGAAATTGTAGAAGTATTTAA
The DNA here is from genome assembly GCA_034531095.2 of Nostoc sp. CreGUA01. Taxonomy (GTDB): domain Bacteria; phylum Cyanobacteriota; class Cyanobacteriia; order Cyanobacteriales; family Nostocaceae; genus Nostoc. The sequence continues at coordinate 13,425 of JAVRBV020000125.1, forward strand.
ACGAATATTATCTCTAAATCAAGGAACTCAAGTTGTTGTTTCCACGGTAGATATCAAGGCTAGATGGGAGCGCACCTTTAACTTACTCTCTACCCCAAATTCAAAATCTTCCCTTAAAGTAGACTCATCCTCACATTACTCCAGACCTAATTTGAGTAATTCTTATGTTGCTCCAATAAATGAGTTGGAAAAACAAATTACCCAAATATGGCAAGAGGTACTTGGAATTGCAGAAGTTGGTATTTACGATAACTTCTATGAATTAGGAGGAGATTCCATCATTGCAACTCAACTAGTTTCTCGATTACGAGGAAAATTTCCTGTAGATTTACCATTACGCGACCTTTTATTAGAAGCAATGATACCGATTAAACAAGCAGAAATGATTGAGGAACTTATGTTAGAAAAAATTGACGAATTATCAGAAGAGGAAGTTGCAGTTCTTTTGGCTAGCAAGTCGTAATGCAAAGTCCTTTTTTAACCTCTTGCAAGATCTTTGCATTCTCACATCTGTGCCTGTGTGTGAAATAAAAAGAGGTTTACTCTTACAGCGATTTTCAAGTATTTTTATCTCACGCAAAGGAAGAAAGGAAGAAATAAGATTGTGGTCTAAATACATGAAACCGGTTGTAAGATTAAAGGACAATACAGTTCAGTTAAGCATTTCTTTCTTCTCTTTGCGTCCTTGGCGTCCTTGGCGGTTCGTTAAAAAATTGACTTTTACAAAGAGTTTTGACCTTAACTGAAACGTATTGGATTAAAGGACGCAAAAATATCTTAATCAAAACTGATTAACCAAATATCACCTGACAAATATTAATTATCAAATAACTATTAACAATGGATAAAAAATACTCTAATTTATCGCCCGCCAAAAAAGCCCTTCTAGAAAAATGGAAGGGAGGAAAGTTTCAAGCTGACACTATTCCCAAACGTCAAGTCTCTAATACCATTCCTTTATCTTTCTCCCAGCAAAGACTATGGTTTATTGACCAACTTTATCACGGAAGTTCTTTCTATAACATTCCCATCGCTTTTCATATCAAAGGACAATTGAATATCACAGCCCTTGGGCAAAGTCTGAATGAAATCCTCAACCGTCATGAAGTTTGGCGTACAAATTTTACACTTGTAAATGGAGAGCCAGTACAAAATATTGCACCCAAATTAACTTGGGATTTACCTATTATTAATCTTGAGCATTTGTCTGGTAAAGATTGGGAATCAGATGTTAAACAACTTGCAGCTAAAGAAGCAACAAAACCCTTTAATTTAGCCAAAGGACTTTTAGTCAAAGCAACTTTACTGCACTTGAGTGAAGATGAACATATTTTGCTTGTGACTATGCACCACATTATCACTGATGGATGGTCTTGTGGTGTGTTTTTGCGGGAGTTGTCAACGCTATATGCTGCTTTTTCTACAAATCAGCCCTCTCCCTTACCTGAACTTACCATTCAGTATGCAGATTTTACCATTTGGCAACGCGATCGCATCCAAGGTGAGTTCCTCGCAACTCAATTAAATTATTGGAAGCAACAACTCAGCGGCGAGTTACCTGTACTCCAATTACCCACAGACCGTCCGCGACCTACCGTCACAACATTTGCTGGTGCCAAAGAATATTTTACGTTCTCCACAACCTTAACTAATGCACTCAGACAATTAAGCCAGCAAGCAGACACCACTTTATTTATGAGTTTGCTAGCAGCATTTAATATCTTACTATACCGTTACACAAACCAAGAAGACATCTTAATTGGTTCTCCAATTGCTAACCGCAACCGTGCAGAATTAGAAGGAATGCTGGGTTTATTTGTTAATACTTTGCTATTGCGTAATAATCTCAGTGGTAATCCCAGTTTCCGCGAACTTTTACATCGAGTCCGTGAAGTAACTCTCAATGCTTATGCACATCAGGATTTACCTTTTGAGATGCTTGTAGAAGAATTACAACCCGAACGCGACTTGAGTCGAAATCCACTTTATGAGGTGATGTTTGTCCTGCAAAATACTCCAACATCTGTGGAAGAAACCTCTGGATTAACCTTGCGTACTTTGGAGTTTGATAGCGGTACTGCTCAACTAGATATTTTCCTATCTATATCTGAATCCGAAGAAGGATTAACAGGATTTTTGGAGTACAACACCGATATTTTTGATTCAACAACAATTATTCAATTTCTCAGCAACTTCCAAACTTTATTAGAAAATATCGTTACAAATCCAGAACAGCACCTCAGTGAGTTGTCCATACTAACTGCTTCTGAGCAAGAGCAACTATTATTTAAATTTAATCAAACTTGTGCAGATTATCCTCAAGACATAACTCTGCATCAATTATTTGAACAGCAAGTTGAACTAACGCCTGATTCTGTAGCGCTAATTAGCGAATCTGAGGAAATAACTTATTGTCAGCTTAACCATAGAGTTAATCAACTTGTACATTATTTACAAAAGCAGGGTGTAACAAAAGAAACTTTGGTTGCTTTATGTTTAGAACGCAGCCTAGATATGATAGTGGGAATTCTAGCTATTCTGAAAGCTGGCGGTGCATACATTCCTCTTGACCCAAATTATCCAGTGGAACGTTTGAATTTTATACTCTCTGATTCCCAAGCATCGTTGTTAATTAGCAACCAAGAGATATTAGAAAAACTATCATTATTCTCAGATAAAATCGTTTGTTTAGATGTCCACAAAGACGAAATTGCTCAACAAAGTTTAGAAAATCCGATTAACATCTATTCATCTGATAATCTTGCCTATATTATCTACACTTCTGGTTCCACTGGAATGCCTAAAGGTGTTCTTGGAACTCATCGCGGTACAGTCAACGGCTTACACTGGTTATGGAAAACCTATCCTTTTACCGAAGGAGAAGTTTGTTGTCAGAAAACAGCTATTAGTTTTGTAGATTCTGTATGGGAAATTTTTGCTCCTTTACTTGGTGGAATTCCGACAGTAATTATTAGCAATGCAACCGTACTAGACCCACAATTATTTATAGAAACTTTAGCGCATCACAAAGTTACTCGCATCGTACTTGTACCTTCATTACTACGCTTATTTTTTGATAATTACAGCCATATAATTAAGAAATTATCACAGCTAAAACTCTGGATAAGTAGCGGAGAAGCACTTTCTGTTAAGTTAGTTAAAACCTTCCAAGAATTGATACCATTTGCAAAACTCATCAATCTTTATGGTTCATCGGAAGTTTCCGCTAACGCCACTTATTACGACACTAGTTTATTGCAAGAGGAAGCAAACAGCGTACTTATTGGTCGTCCTATAGACAATATTCAGATTTATGTGTTGAATCGTGATTTACAACCAACACCTATAGGAGTTGTTGGTGAACTTTATATTGGTGGTGACGGTTTAGCGAGGGGATATTTACATCGTCCAGAATTAACTCCAGAAAAATTTATTGATAATCCCTTTATTCCAGGAAAAAAGCTTTACAAAACTGGCGATTTAGTAAGATATCTCAAAGATGCTAATCTGGAATATTTGGGTCGAGATGATGAACAAATAAAAATTAGAGGTTTCCGTGTAGAATTAGGTGAAATTGCATCTGTTATTGCACAACATCCAGACGTACAAGAATCGGTTGTAATTGCGAGCAATGATGCTGAAGAAAATCAGCGCTTGATTGCCTATATCGTCACAAATCAACAGGATATAGCTACACAATTGTTGCCAGAGTTGCAACAAAAGTTGCCTAATTATATGATACCCTCTGCTTTTGTTGTAGTGGATGAACTTCCACTTACACCTAATGGTAAAGTAGACAAACGTGCGTTGCAAAACCATATAATCATCGAACAACATACTAACAAGTCATTCGTTAATCCACGAAATTTTACAGAATTAGCTTTAGCCAAACTTTGGGAAAACCTTCTCAATAAAAGCCCTGTCGGGGTAATAGACAACTTTTTTGATTTGGGTGGTCACTCATTTTTAGCTGTCCGCTTGATGGCTCAAATTCAAGATAAATTTGGACATAATCTTCCCCTATCTACTCTTTTTGAAAATCCAACTATTGAAAAACTAGCGACTATTGTTAGTCAGCCATTCCGCCAGAGTTCTAATTCTCCTTTAGTAGCAATTAACTCTAATGGTAATAAAATACCTTTCTTCTGTATGCATGGCGCTGGTGGAAATATTAGCCCATACTTTAATTTATCCAAGAGGCTTGGTGAAGATTATCCGCTTTATGCTTTGGAAGATACTTTAGAAGAAGATAAATCAGAAATTCTTTCGGTAGAAGAAACAGCAACTCGTTATCTGCAAGAAATCCGTAAAGTACAGCCAAATGGCCCTTATCTTTTAGGTGGTCATTGTTACGGCGGTGTATTAGCCTTTGAAATAGCGCAACAATTACAAAAACAGGGACAAACAGTAGGTTTACTGGTTGTTATCGATGCCATATTATCAGAAACACCCATTGAATCTACAGATGATGACGATGCCAAATTTTTACTTCGCATAGCTGAATCAATAAAAACTGATAATAATATAGATTTTTCAGTTCCTTTTGAAGAACTTCGAGATTTGTCGTTGACTGAGCAAATCAATTTGATTAATAAAAAGGTGAATTTTCTATTTACAGATGCAGAAATTCAAGACTTTCTTCGTTATTACAAACTTTTTAAAGCCCATGTTCAAGCTATGCGAAGTTATGTTCCTGAAGTTTATCCTCAGTCCATAACTTTATTTCGAGCTAAGGAGGAAATTATTCATGACTTTGATAATCCCGAATGGTATAGTAATGACCCCTTACTAGGTTGGGGTAAATGTTCTAGTCAACCTATTCAAGTTATTGAAGTTCCTGGCGATCATTTTTCAATTCTCGTTGAACCTCATATTCAAGAATTAACTAAACATCTGAGAAATTGTATTGATAATGCTGTATGTATTCTAAATAATGGGAGTCAAAAAAGCTGATGAAACTACCCCCTGGGCCGAAAACTCCTTCTTTGTTAATAGGTCTGCAATTCGAGAGCGACCCCTTTGGTTATATGGATGCTATTTCCAAACGTTATGGTGATATAATCACTCTCATGTTTGGTGCTACACCAACAATTTATGTGAGTAATCCTTCAGGAATAAAGGAGATTTTCACTAACACTAAGGAAATTGCAGCTAGGGGTGAATTAAATCCCGGTTTTGCGTTGATGACGGGAAATCAAGGAGTTCTCCAACTTGATGGTTTAATTCACAAAAATCGACGTAAATTATTAATGCAAACTTTTCATGGGGCGCGGATGCAAGCCTGTGGACGACGTATCTGCGAACTCACAGAACAGATTATTAGTAAACAGATACTTGGAAAAAGTTTTGTTGCATATCCAACAATTGAAGATATTACCTTGCGAGTGGGTATAGAAGTTGTAATGGGTTTAACTGAAGGAAAGATTTCTGAGAAAATCAAGCATTTGTTTACTTCTATTCTCAGATATGGACAATCACCAATAGATAAAATTCTCAGTAATATTTTTGGAGAAAGAGATTTAGGTCGATGGAGTCCACATGGTTATCTTCTGTATCTTCGACAAGAACTTTTTCAGTTGTTATTGACTGAGGTGGAAAAACGTCGCCAGCAAGCAGATTTTTCAGGCGCTGATATGCTTAACGATTTGATATTTGCTGAAGATGAAACAGGTCAACCATTAAGTAATGAAGAAATACGCGATTTGTTATTATCTCCGATATATGCGGCTGGTGATGCTTCGGGAACTGCGATCGCTTGGTCTTTGTATTGGATTCATCGTTTACCTGGTGTGCGATCGCGCCTACTATCAGAACTCGACAGTCTTGGTGAAAACCCAGACCCCATGAGCATTTTTACACTACCATACTTAAGCGCTGTTTGTAATGAAGCTTTGCGAATTTACCCAACTCAGTTATTTGCATTTCCGAGATTGGTAGAGTCTCCCATCAAGTTAATGGGCTACGATTTGAGTCCCGGAACAATACTAATTGCTAATATTTATTCGACACATCAACGTGAAGATTTATATTCACAACCAAAGGAATTTCAGCCAGAACGCTTTTTAGAAAAACAATATTCTCCTTACGAATTTCTACCTTTTGGCGGTGGTTCTCGTGTGTGTATTGGCGGCACTTTTGCCCTATTTGAAATGAAACTGATATTAGCAACTATTCTTTCACGTTATGAATTAAAGTTAGTCAGTCAGCGTCCAGAACGTCCCAAATTTGGAGGTCTGATTTGTTATCCTGCTAGCGGTGTGAAGATGGTCGTGCGCGGTGTGCGTCAACATCAAGAGCAAGGGCGATCGCACTCATTAAAACTGTCGATTTAATTTCATTTCTTGAATCTTTTCCATTTCTTTCCATTGTTAGTGGAGTAAGTAATATTTATGACTTTACCGCCAAAAGTAAAAACACCCACTTGGCTGCTAAATCACCAGCTTAATAATAATCCCCTTGACTGTATGGATGCTATTTACAAACGCTACGGCGATATTGTAACTGTAATGTCTGGTTCTACACCAAGAGTTTACGTCGGCAATCCGTTGGGGATAAAGCAAATTTTCACTAATACCAAAGAAATTACAGACTCTGGTGTATTTTTTCGAGATCCCAAGTCTACAGTCGGACAGCAAGGAATCGGACAAATTGATGGCTTAGTTCACAAACATCGTCGTTCTATTTTAATGAAGGCTTACCAAGGGAAGCGAATGGAAGCTTTTGGAGAACGTATCTGCGAACTCACAAAAAAAATTATGAGTCAACAAGCTATCGGAAAAACTTTTATTGCTTATGAAACTATATTAAAAATTACTTTGCAAGTAGCCATAGAAGTTGTGATAGGATTGCGAGAAGGAAAGCGGTATGAAAAAATTAAGCATTTATGTAGCTCTTTAATTAAATATGAAGACTCTTTACTGCTGAATATAATCACACAAATTCCTTTTAGTCCGTGGGGATATTATAATTATCTCGAAACAGAAATTTTTCAATTTTTATATAATGAAGTTCAAGAACGACGCAAGCAAGGAGATGCTTCACGCACTGATATGCTTTGCGATCTAATATTTGCTTGTAATGAAACAGGCGAACCATTAAGTAATGAAGAGGTGCGGGATCTTCTATTTCTGCCTATTATAGCGAGTAGAGATGGTGCAGCACATTCCATTACTTGGTCTTTGTATTGGATTCATCGTTCACCTGGTATTCTCGATCAACTACTATCAGAACTTGATAGTCTTGGTGAAAACCCAGACCCCATGAGCATTGTCGCACTACCATACTTAAGCGCTGTTTGTAACGAATCTTTGCGAATTTACCCAAGTGCGTTATTTATGATGCCAAGGCTGGTAGAGTTTCCAGTAGAGGTAATGGGCTATGAATTAATTCCGGGAACAACAGTTATTGGAAACATTTATCTAACCCATCAGCGGGAAGATTTATACCCTGAGCCGAAAGAATTTAAGCCAGAGCGCTTTCTAGAAAAAAAATTTTCTCCCTATGAATTTTTACCCTTCGGTGGTGGTGCCCGCAATTGCATTGCAGGGACTTTTGCTCTGTTTCAAATGAAGCTTGTGTTGGCAACAATTCTTTCGCGCCATCAACTAGCGCTGGTTAACAAGCGACCAGAACGACAAAGGCTTTTGGGTGACCAATGTCATCCAAAAAGCGGCGTGAAGATGGTTGTGCGCGGTGTGCGTCAATATCAAGAGCGATCGCAACCACTGGTTTCTGGCTTGTTTTAGCTAGCCATTGAATTTAGTTTTTCGTTCAGTTAATACACCATATTTTTCAATTTAAGCTAATTGTCCTTCTTGCATATTTGCGTTTTTCTAGCAAGTTGAACTAGCTTATCCTCTTCCTTTGACAAATAATTTAATTAAGCAGGAAATAGTTATGACAAAGAGTAATAAAGGTGCAATTGTAATTACAGGAACATCCACAGGTCTCGGTCGAGCAACCGCGCTTTTCTTAGACAAGCAAGGGTATCAAGTTTTTGCAGGAGTCCGCACAGAAAAAGATGGTGAATCTCTAAAGCAGGCTGCATCTGGAAATTTAACACCCATCGTCATAGACATCACAAAAACCCAAGAAATAAAATCAGCTTCAGAATTTGTTTCATTGGCCATCGGTGATGAAGGATTATTCGCATTAATTAATAATGCATATTCTGGAGTAGATGGACCATTAGAGTGTGTTCCGATAGACGATATCAGATGGAATTTTGAAGTAAATGTTATTGGTCAGATTGCAGCCACACAAGCTTTTTTACCAATGCTTCGACAAGCCAAAGGTAGAATAATTAATATCAGTGCAATTTGTGGGAGATTTGCTGTACCTTATAGAGGACTTTTATCTACTTCCAAAATTGCACTTGAGGCAATTACAGATACTTTGCGAATTGAATTACGCTCTAGTGGAATTGAAGTACTCTCTATATTACCAGAGGGGATAATTACCCCAGAACAGGCTGACAAAGTAGAAGCTAATTGTCAGAAAGTTTTAGGTAGTATGTCAACCGAAATGAAAGCTATATATGGCAATAATTTTAAAACATGTATGGAAGAATCTGTAATAGGAAATCGTAGTGGAGGTTTACCAGTTGAAAAAGTCACAGCAGTAATATTGCAAGCTCTCGAAGCTGCCAAACCCAAAAGAGAATATTTTGTAGTGCGATCGCCGTGGGAATTTAAGCTATATGCTCTGTATAAAAGATTAGTAACACACCAGTATTTTTATGATAATTTTTATAAAAATACCTGAAAAATATTATAAAAATCTGGTGTGATTCTGTAAACTATTTGTGTTTTGTAGCAGAGTATAGTAAATATGCAAACTCAACATACTCATGAATTATTTACAAAAGATTGCCGTTTTTGCTCCTTAGTTTCTCAAGCTAATGGAGAAGACCCAATCGGTACAGCAGGTAATTGCGATTATTGGTTAATAATAGAAGTTTCACGACCTTGGCCGCAAGAAATATTTGAGGAAAATCCAACTATTAGATCGTTGATACCTTTGTTCCAGGAGTTAGTTTCTAATCATGGGATTAAATTAAAACCGATACTAATTGCTCCTGACCGCGAATATTCTCATCCAGGGTTTACCCGCGTTTTCTATTATTACCGCCCCGGAAAGCTATTTTCTCAGTTTGAGAAACAAGAGTTTATTGTTCCAGAAACTAAAACTACTGCTTTAGTAACAGCAATATTCCAACAGTTAATGCAACAACCCAATGATTTATCAGAATTTCAACAATATCAACAACAAACAAGTGACATTCGTGAACTGATGGTTTGCACCCATGCTCAAGTTGACCTTGCTTGTGGCAGATTTGGGACTCCTATATATCGACAATTACGTAAAAAATATGCTAACGAAAAGCTAAGAGTCTGGCAAACAACTCACTTTGGTGGTCATCAGTTTGCTCCTACCCTAATTGATTTACCCCAAGGCTGTTTGTGGGGACATTTAAAGCCAGATATATTAGATTTATTGGTGCAGCGAAATGGTTCAGTTTCTGGTTTGCGTCAATACTACCGAGGATGGACTGCTTTAAGCGAATTTGAGCAAATTGCCGAGCGCGAAATTTGGATGCAGTCTGGGTGGAGTTGGCTAGATTATTTGAAAGCAGGTAAAGTACTGGCGATGGAAGAGGTTACCCAAGGAAATAATCCTAACTGGGCAGAAGTTCGGATTGATTTTGTTGATGGTAGTACAACTGGTGCCTATGAAGCCAGAATTGAAGGCTGTGGTGAAGTCATGAGTGCATTAAACTCAACAAAACAAATGGAATTAAAAGCAGTGAAGCAATATCGTGTTAGCCATTTGGTTAAAGTCGAGTAAACGAATGATTTCACAAAAACAATCTCAAATTACAAATGAAATCCTTCAAGGCAATCTTACTAAATTGATGTTTAAATTATCAATACCCAGTATTATAGGTGTATTGATGCTTAGTTTAAATACTTTTTTTGATGCTTTATTTGCAGGAAGATTCATTGGTGAAACTGCTTTAGCTGGTATCTCAATTGCACTACCACTGACAAGTGTAGTCAATGGATTTGCTGGCTTGATTGGGGTAGGTTCTGCTTCTGTTCTCAGTCGAGCTATTGGGTCTGGAGATATTAAAACTCAGTCCAAAATCTTTGGCAATCTCATAATTATGAGTATTGTTATTGCTTTTTGTATTACAATTATTGGCTATAATTTTGACCAACAATTAATTACATTCATGGGAGGAAGTGGTGAAGTTGCTTCGGAAGGAGCGAAATATTTTAAGATTTATATACTAGGCTCCGTCTTTTTGATATTAGGAGAAGCTTCTGGCCAAATCATAAATTCAGAGGGACAAATTAGATTAACTACAATATTTAACTTAATTTTTGTCACTGTTAATATTTTATTAAATTATATATTTACAACTATATATTATTGGGGAATTCAAGGTATTGCTTTAGCTACAGTTGTGGCAATGGTTGTTTATAATATGATGAATTTAGGCTATTTTTTCGCTGGTAAAAGTTCTATTCCATTTAATCCCAAAAAGTTGGCGATCGCAACAGATTTACTACCTGCAATTTTCTCAGTGGGAATATCATCACTATTTTACCCAGTTATGACCTTGGTTCAAGAATTTGTAGTGTTTAACTCAATTTCTGACTACGGAACAAACAATGATATTGCTTTCTTTGGAGCAACAGCAAAGGTAACTTCATTGGTATATATTCCTATTATTGGTTTTGCACAAGTATTACAACCTATCATCGGTATGAATTATGGTGCAAAAAATCATCGGAGACTCAAAAAAGCATACTTAACTTTTGCCATAATTGGAACTATTTTATTGCTATTGCTTTGGTTCCCTTTGCAAGTATCTCCCAAGACATTTTTAAATCTGATTCTGCCAAATGTTAATTTTACGGAGGTTGATATCTTGAATTTTAGAATTATCAGTATTTTAATACCAATATGGCCTTTAGCATTTTTTAGTAATACTCTTTTTCAATCTATAGGCAAAGGCAAAACTGTATTAGTAGTTATTTTATTAAGAAGCATAGTTTTATATGTACCGATTATCCTATTATTTTCCAAGATATTTGGCGTACAAGGCATATATATTGGCATGACTTTAGCAGATATTGTATTTATGTTAATAGTTTTAATGCTGACAGTTTTAGAGTTTCAATATTTGAATAAACTTCAACTTGAATAATGAAATTGAAAATATATTTTTGTAAATTAATCAGGAGAAATACCATGATTGAAGAAGAATACAGAATTCAGAATGGGCTACGCCCCGCTGCGCTAACAGAATTCAGCAATCTTGACGCGACTCGAAAATACTCGCTACCGCTGCGCTATCCGCCAATCGTGCAAAATACCTTTCCTGTATTCTGACACCTGACTCCTGAATTCTGTTTGATAAATTGTTAGAAGAGGAAACTGAATATGTGTGTGAAGGTGGGTTTTCTATGCTGAATTTACGTGCATATCAGCATTTTTATGCTTCTGCAATTTCCAAATTTCTTTAACTTAGTAACACTTGTTAAAAATGGAGAATTTCTATGGTAATCTCATCAGTTAAAAAGACACGGGTATGGTTTATCACTGGTTGCTCTAGTGGTTTTGGTCGAGCATTAGCCGAAACAGTGCTTGAGCGAGGTGAGACTGTGGTGTTAACGGCACGGAATCCACAACAAGTGGAAGATTTAGCGGCAAAGTTTTCGGATCGCACATTAACAGTACAACTTGATGTGAGTAAACCCGAACAGGTGAGGGAAGCTGTGAAAAAGGCGATCGCCAACTTCGGACGCATTGATGTACTCGTCAACAATGCTGGATGTGAAGTTGCTGGAGTCATTGAAGAAGTTCCCGATAAAGAAGTTCGTCGTGAGTTTGAAACAAACTTTTTTGGTGTCTTGGAAGTACTCCGAGCAGTATTACCTCATATGCGACAGCAACGCAGTGGTCATATTCTGAATTTCTCGTCAATTGCTTGTTTTAGCGCTGGTGCTGGTGGAGGAATTTATGGTAGCAGCAAACTTGCACTAGAGGGAATTTCCGGTTCTTTGGCTAACGAAGTTGCACCTTTCGGCATCAAAGTCACAATGGTTGAGCCGGGTGGATTCCGCACAGATTTTTTCAATCGTTCTTATGTCTTAACTGAAACTCAGATTGAAGACTACAAACCCTTAATTGATGAAATAAGTCAGACAATACGGGGTATACAAAATCTAACAATCAAGCAACCAGGTGACCCAAGGAAAGCTGCTCTGGCGATAGTTAAAGTAGTTGATAGCGATAATCCACCTATCAGATTGGCACTGGGAGCCGATACGGTAGAAACTGTTGAAGGTGCATTAGAATTTATGAAATCAGAATTAGATGCTTGGAGAGAAGTATCTATGAGTACTGACTTTGACGAGGTTGCAGCAGGTAAATTTTAAGTTACCTCCTAACTTGCACATTTTAGAAGCCTTATATGGCAAAGCTTTTAGCCCTCTGAAAAATGTGCAGGTTTCATTTGTTGCTAGCGGCGAAAAACGCAGCTAGTTGGGCGCTCACATCTTGCACCAAGAAAAATTGATTGAATTTGATTACTCAGTAAAAAAGTAAAATCCTTGATTTAGCGATAAAAGCCAATAAAAATCAGGTAGCTTTATCGCACATCTTTTTACTTTATCAGGGGTTGTACGTGAGGTGCAAGATCTGAGTTACCGCCTAGCTTAGACTCAAAAGCTTATACAACAAGCCTTGAGTTTTAATGTTGGGGGCAAGTGGCAACGTAAAATTAATAGAGTAGCACCCAAAGAAGTAACGTTCGCCTACACTTCTGCAACAATTAATGGTCAACTCATTAACATGAGTTAAAGATGAGCCTTAACTTTGCTGAAAAATAAAATGCTTCTATCACTCGATAAAAGCAAACTTTTGATTGAGGAAAAGAAAAGTGACTAATTTGCAAGAATATCAAGAATATAAGGTATCTCTCCAAAATCATAGAGTAGCATTGTCTAAGTCAGATAAGGTAAAGATAAAAATATTTTTTCTGCTACTCAAATTATTATTATTTTTGTTTCCAAAAAGTAATGCTCATAGATTTGAAAAGTCTCTAAAATTTTATTTTGGGCTGATAGATATAAACATTGATGATTGGAATCCACAACAAAAACCAGCGTTGTTTTTATATCTTGATCTTCCTTCTAAACCTTGGTATGAACCTGATGATTACAACGTTTTAAAAATAGTGACAAATATCCTTGAAGAAGGTGCTAAAGACATAAAAAGTGAGTTTTTAATGAATATTCCTAATAAAAGTAATTTCTTAATTCCATCCCTTGATCCAAGCGATCGTTCAGTTTATGAATATATTACTGACATTGAACTACCTGCATCTTTCACAAAAGATGACTGGTCAATAGTTGTATTGTGGGTTGATGGTAAATTTACTGAAAAAGCCAGATATTTTTTTCCAAAAACTGTAAATATTTTGTCTAAGCTGGAATCTTTTATAGATCCTTTTGAAGAGGCTGTAATTTTTGTTTTAAAGCCAGGAGCTTTCTTACCTCCACACCATGATGGTGCAAATACTTATATTGGTTGTCATTTGGGATTAATAATTCCAGAAAATTGCGGATTTAGGGTCGGAAGTGAAACGCGGAGTTGGACTGAAGGAAAAACTTTATTTTTCGATCAGAGCATTGAGCATGAAGTCTGGAATAGAAGTCAGGAAGAACGAGTAGTTTTGTCACTGCAATTACGTCATCCAGAATTGTCAAAATTTGAAAATTTTTTATACAATCTTTTTCGTAAGTCGCTGTGATTTTCCTAGTTCTTCGGTTATTTTTATGGAAAACTTGGTTCAAAATCATTCACAGGGTGTTTGAAAAGTCGGTAAGTTTGTAAAAAAATCTCTCAGTATACGCTGTGAATAGGAATAGACAGCACTCAGATAGGAACATGAGTTTCCAGTGATGTGTCTTCGTACAGTATTTTTGCGTAGACGCCTTAGCGGCTTGCCGAAGGCATCGCCTGAATATGTTCTTGAAGAGCTTGCTTTTGTTCTGGTATGATAGGTAGGTAAATACACTCATCTTACTTAGACTGACTGATTTTTGCTCTGTTTGCAAAAAACTGGGATGCTCTCATTTCAGTTTAGAATAACAGGTACTGAAGAGCCATTAATTTTTCCTCAAACTAAATAAGATTAATGTTAAAACAACTAGCTAACAGCAGTTTGCGAAATTTCCTGATTATATGGCTAGGTCAACTCGTTTCTGGAATTGGTAGTGTAACAACCGCCATTGCTTTGGAAATCTGGGCATGGTCAATTACTGGTAAAGCAACAGCTCTCACGCTAGTAGCTTTCTCTGGTTTAATTCCCAGTATTCTTATTACGCCTATTAGTGGTGTAATTGTAGACCGTTTTAATCGGAAACTATTGATGATGCTCGGTGACACTGTTGCGGTCTTGACAACAATTGTTCTCCTCTTTTTATATATCAATGAAGACTTACAAATTTGGCATCTTTATGTGGCAGCAGCTTTAGTCGGTACTTCTGGTCAATTTCAATCTCTGGCATATGACGCATCAGTTCCATTAATGATACCCAAGCAATACTATGCTCGTGCTAGTAGTCTTCAATTCTTGTACAGTCATAGTATAATTATCATCGCACCTGCTTTAGCAGGATTTTTTTATAAATTAATTGGACTAATTGGTATTTGGTTAATTGATATTTCCACTTTTTTAGTCGCCATTTTTACTCTCTTTTTTATACCGATACCCCAGCCAGTGCAAACAGAAGAAAACCAGGAAAACTTTTGGCAAGATGTCTGGTATGGATTTCGTTATTTAAATACTCATAAAAGTCTTCTTTTACTGTTAGTTGTTAACTTCTTACTTACATTTACCGATGACCTCGCAGGTTCACTTTCTCTACCAATGATTCTCGCACGCACTGGCGGTGATACTTTAGTGCTGGGTAGCATAATCACAGCAGGAGGTTGTGGTGGTGTAATAGGAGTATTAATTGTTAATAAATGGGGAGGTTTTAAAAATAAAATTAAGGTGATATTACTTGGCATTATGGGTGTCGGTTTGCCTAAAATAGTATTTGGTTTAGGTCGAACTATGTGGTTATGGATTCCTCCACAATTTTTATGTTCTTTGAGTTTTAGCATTAGTGGTAGCGTAAATAATGCGATTTGGATGGGCTTTGTTGCTCCCAATCTACAAGGACGGGTTTTTGCTGCACGGTCTTTGCTGTTGCAATTAGCTTCAGCAGCTGCGGTTTTGATTGCCGGACCATTAGCAGATAATGTCTTTATACCTGCATTTAGTCAGGGAGGTAGCCTTGTGGGTATTTTGGGAGGTATATTTGGGACTGGTGCTGGTGCGGGAATTGCGATGTTGTACGTAATTAGCGCGGTTTGTATGTTTTTGGTCGGATTGCTTGGGTTTAATATTCCATTGCTACGAAATCTGGAAAAGACCGTACCTGACCATGATGATGTCGCAGTTTAGAGGCTGTTTGACTTTTCAAACAGGTATTATTCTCTGTTTTTCTGAAATGCTTATGTGGCATGATTTATAAAAAATACACATCGCTATGCACTCTTCCCCAACTCCTAAAAAGCATCCACTCTCACGTTTACTCAACTACGCCAAAAACTACCGCCCTCAAATATGGAGTGCTGCAACCTTTACCGTTATCAATAGAATCTTAGATCTAGCACCAGCCTATTTAATAGGAATAGCTGTAGATATTGTAGTAGAAAAAGAAAATTCCCTAATTGCCAAAATCGGTATAACCAACATTATTGGACAACTAGGAATCCTATCATTATTAACATTATTAATTTGGAGCTTTGAGTCGCTATCTGAATTTTTATACAGCCGCCTGTGGCGCAACCTAGCCCAAAGTGTACAACACGAATTACGCCTTGATGCCTATAGCCATTTACAAGAATTAGAACTGAGCTATTTTGAAGAAAGTTCTACAGGAGAACTTCTATCAATATTAAATGATGATATCAATCAATTAGAAGGATTTCTCAATTCTGGGGCTGCGGAAATTATCCAATTTCTCACCTCGGTTTTAAGCGTAGGTGTCTCATTTATTCTTGTAGCTCCCAGTTTAGCTCTTTTGGCAATACTACCAACACCGTTTATTTTTTGGGGTTCATGGGCATTCCAAAAGGGACTAGCTAACCGTTATGCAGATGTGCGCGACAAAGCTGGATTGGTGAATAGTCGCTTGGCTAATAACTTGTCAGGAATTGCCACAATTAAAAGCTTTACTGCTGAAAGCTACGAACGAGGTCGTGTCTCATCTGAAAGTGAAGCTTATCGCCGAAGTAACGGCCGTGCGATCGCTCTTTCTGCTGCTTTTTATCCGGCGATTCGATTAGTGGTTGTCATGGGTTTCATCGCCACGCTATTTTTTGGCGGTGTTGCAGTGGCGAATAATCAGTTGACGGTGGGAACCTATGGTTTCATGGTGTTCATTGTCCAGCAATTACTATGGCCATTTGCCAGCTTGAGTTCCATCATGGATGAGTATCAACGCGCTATGGCTTCTATTAAACGAGTCATGGGTTTATTAGATACGACCATTGCTATTCCCACGGGGAACCATTCTTTTCCATCAACAACGGTACGCGGTCAAGTGCATATTGACAATATCACCTTTGCTTACAACGATCGCACCAATGTACTCAAAAATCTATCACTGCACATTCCAGCGGGAGCAAACATTGGCATTGTTGGTGCAACGGGTTCTGGTAAAAGTACCTTAGTCAAACTACTACTGCGCTTTTACGAAGTCCAAGGCGGACAAATCCTGATTGATGGTATCGATATTCGGGAGTTACAACTAGCAGAATTACGACGTTGTATCGGTTGGATAAGTCAAGATGTGTTTCTGTTTCACGGTACTGTAGCTGAGAACATTGCCTATGGCAGTTTTGACGCTAGTCACAACGAAATCATGCACGCTGCCAAATTAGCCCAGGCACACGAATTCATCCTACAACTACCCGAAGGATACGATACCATCGTCGGCGAACGGGGTCAAAAGCTTTCTGGTGGTCAAAGACAACGAATTGCGATCGCTCGTGCTATTCTCAAAGACCCACCAATTTTAATTTTAGATGAGGCGACATCTGCGGTGGATAATGAAACGGAAGCAGCTATTCAGCAGTCATTGGCGATGATTACTCAAAATCGGACGACAATTGCGATCGCTCATCGTTTGTCTACAATTCGCCACAGTCATTGTATTTATGTCATGGATCGCGGTCAAATTGTGGAGCAGGGTAAGCATGAGGAATTACTCACGCTCAATGGGATTTATGCTCTTTTGTGGCGCGTACAGTCTGGGATTCATTAACATTTTGTTGTATCTCTTCTTTGAATTGATATTCAAAGTTTGCTTCTTCTTGTACGTATTTATTGTTTTGATATTCATCTTGTGAAGTGGCAGATGTGAGTTCTTCTAAAATTTGAATTGCTCCACTAATTCGCAGTAAAGTATCGCGCAGATTTGCTTGTTTCGCCTCTAAATCTGCCATGACTTTTTGTCCTGAGGCAAATTCGGCTTTGAGTTGGACAAGGCGTTTTTCTAATTGTTCTTTCATGATTTAATTAGGTTCCTTTGACTTTTATATTCATGGAAATAAATGTACCAGTACCAGAATATTGGAGGGTACTATCAGGTATGGGATTGGGTGCAGAAGGTTGTTGTGCGGGAACAAGCACTGTAAATTTGGCTTTGAATTCCCCACCTTTGAGCAGTACAGGTTTACTTTTAGATTTGGTCTTTTGGGCTTTTTGGTTGCTAGCCAGAGATTCAATGAACAGCATTCCCACTCCTGGAATACTACATTGTGGGGTTATATAAGAACAGCCAGGAACGGTAACTTTTTTCTCGTCGCCATCGACACAGATAACTTTGCCGTTGATTTTATCTTTGCCTGTGCCGATTAAATCTCCTGGACGCACGGTAACAATTGCTTGTCCAAAGTTGGGGTTAAACATGGCTTTATCGCCGGTGATGAGAATGAAATCAGCCATAGAGTTATATTAAGTTTAAAACTCATTCGATCGTCTGGGCGGCACTAATTCGGAGAACCAATACATCTTGCTTTAGCTATGATATCGGCACCTGCACCTCCCTGATTTCCACCGAGATACCAATATCCATCACCTGCTATATAAGTATAAACTTGTTCGCCGCCTCCTGCAAATTTCCCTTGCACATATGTGAGAAATGCTACACATTTACTGCTGTGTCTCATCTTGATATGAGATTGACCGTTTCTCCAGACATATTCATCGGAATACCAAATCTTTCCTTGGATTTCTCCACTGGGTGCAATTGTGACTGCTTCTACAAGAATCTTTTCTGTAGCACCTTTCATTTGGGTTCTAATTTTGAAGCCAATATCCCGATTGGACGAGTCATCTCTTGCTTGAAAATAAGCAAAATTACTTTCTCCATATTCCTTGAGTTGAACATGACCTGATAGGTCAATATTCGTCGTACTACCAATAGATACACCCACCGATAAAGAGCCAGTTACAGTTAAATTACCTGCAAAAGAAGAACTTCCTGTTCCTTTAACTGTTAAACCACCATTTGCACCTGTGGTTAATAACATTCTTTCGTTATTTTGGCGATCGCGCCAAGAATGGTTGCCATCGGCAGTATAAAATAATGTAGAACCATTAATACCAAGTCCGTATCCAGTCCAGAGTTGTAATTTGAGGTTGTTTGTTGTGTCTGTATCTGCAAAAACAATTTGTTGATTGCCGTTGAGGGAAACTTTACCTTCTTGAATGGTTAAATTACCTTTGATATATTGATTACCTTGGACATTCAATTTATAGTTTCCCGGCTCGTTGATGCCAATGCCAATATTACCAAGATTATTGATATAAAAGGCTGTAGTTTTAGAGTTACCACTGCCGACTCGAATATTTAATCCGTTGAAGACATTCCACTTAACTCCATCCCATACCCCTTCATTATCGATGTTAGAAAGGTTATTATATAGTGCGTGGTTATTGTCTCCTGCTGCACCGAGAAATAGTGTACCCCGCTTATTATTATCTGCTGCTAGGGATAAATTTTTCCCCGTCACATTACCATTAACAGTTAAATTCCCATTGTTATACTGATTACCTTGGACATTTAATTTATAATCACCTGGATTATTTGTGCCAATGCCAACATTACCATTTGCTTTGATTCTGACAGCTTCATTACCCTGAACTCCTCCTCCAGATTGGACATTAATAAATCGCAAATCATCTTCTGGATCGTCTCCCCAAGCAATTACAGTATCTTTGCGATTATTACCTTCATCTTTTAAGCCAATAAAGAGATTATCTGAAGTACCAAAAATTTTAATTCCTCGCTGCATCCATTCACGATTCCCACCTTGATTGGCTTCAAAGAATGCATCTCCAATTTGTAATAAACTAGAGTTGTCGCCTTTGATGACAAGATTAGTATTAACCTCTAAATTTCCATCAATTTTTAAGCTACCTGTTAAAACTGCTAAGTTGGGATTGGCATTTCCTCCAGAACGCAGAGTCAAATCTTGATTATTAGCATTGGGTAAGGATAAACCTGAGTATTTCCTCACACTAACATCAAGAGTAATAGTATCTTGAATTGTCAGTTTTGCCAGATGAACACCATTTGCAGGAGTTTGAGTTGCAAATGCAATAATTGGTTTTTCAATCCAGCGTGTATAGCTATCGACTACATCTTGTTGCTGTTGGTTTTGTTTGGTTTGGGCATATTGAATATAAAGTTCACCGACAGCAATATTCTTGAAGTCAGAAAATGTAATATTTACTTTGGAAACAATCAGATTGCCGTTACTATCTATAGCCGATCCAGATTTAATTTGAACTGATTTTTGCTCTTGAATAACTTCGACTTCTAGCCCTTCTATAATTCCAGAAATATGCAGACTTTGATGATAGTAGTTTTGGCGATCGCTCAAATATTTATGCTGAACTTCAAAATCATCTTCTAGCAAATATTGACCTGCAAAATAGTTAGGACGTTCGTTAGCAAAGTTAGTAAAATCAGTGGTTTTAGCCATTTTTTTATCCTTCAGTTGATTTCAATGATTGACTAGTTGTTCCTAAAATTGTGTTACCAGTTCCTACCTGGGCTGCACGGCAAATTTGTAGAATATCATAGAGAGGAACGTTTTTCAGGGTAAAGTTTTGTTCTAGTAATTTATAACTAGATAACCGTTGATTTATGTTTAAAGACGCTTGAACAATTACTTTACCTTCAATGTCAATATTGTTGAGATTTTTGATCGTCACTGCTAATCGATCTATAGTTTGCATAAATTCTTGGTAGTAGAGGGTGCGCTTAATTATAATTCTATTAGTTTCGATAATAGTTTCTGGTGTCAATAAATGATAATCAGAAACAGTATCTTGTAGACCGACTGTAATTTTGTTGAGTATATCTAAGGTGGTAGGATTAGGTTTGGTAATTTCTACAATAGCTACTAATTCTACTTTTTCAATAATTGCAATTATTTTAGGCTGTAATTCTTGAACTTTTGGCGGTGTAAATGTCTGAAAACTATAGGGTTTAGTCCAGATAAATTCTGTTAATTTCATTCCCAATGCTTGTTGAAAAATTGTATTACCTGCAATAATTTCTCCTTGAGCATTTTGACTACAAATTTTCAGAACTGGGGATAAATCAACAGATTGTTCTAACAGTGTATTGTTATACTCAGTTTCATTGATTGAAAAATAGAGTTTGATAGTTAAATTACCCACAAACTGCTTATCAGTTCGATTTGATAAAATGACATTAAAGCCTGTTAAGTTTTCTTGTAGGTGCTGATAATTTAAGTTTTGTTTGATTGCAAAAGATTGATTATTAATAATTGTTTGACCTGAAGAACCTCTAATTAATTTTGAGTTGCCTTGAATCTGAATAACTAACTGTTTGGCTAATTGATTAATGGGAATATTATTAGGTTGATTGGGGGTAATTATTACTTCTAGGACAAATTTCTGATTTTGTGGTGGTGCAAATAATTTGAAAGGAAAAGCAACGTGCGATCGCTTAGTGATCTGCATCGTTGGCACGAGAATTTTTAGAGTATAAAATGTGTGTGCTGGCTTTTCTCGATCGATAATTGCTTTAGCAATTTTAGCCTGTCGCCAATACTGATCCGGATCGGGATCTTTTAAAGTTAGTTGAACTTGAAAATAATTGGGAAAATAATCAAATTCGTCGAAGACTTCGACAGTTTTTCCAAATCCAGAATTTTCTAAATAAATCTGCAAAATCTTGATTAATCCTTGCTTTGTTCCTCGCAAACGGTATAGTCGAACAATTTCTTGAATAAATGCTTTTTTAAACTTTAACTCCCAATCATCCCGTAAACTTAAGGCTACCCAACCAGCTAACCAAGGTAAAAATTCCTCTGGAGTTTCTTGAGGATTGAAATAAAGATGAATATTATCAATTATTTCTTCTAAGCCTGGTAGATTTTTAGTGTTAGCTGTAATAATTTGCTCTCGTTCGGGAGTTTCATTTAATCCACTGAGAATATTTTCAAATGCCAGCAAAAACCTACCAATAATGGCATCTTTTTGGAGAATTATCGGTAAATATTGCTGATAGGTGCTAATTGATTCAGGTTCAAATTTTTTTGCGTTCATTACCGATTTCTACCAAGATTGTAAATTTACTCTTTTCGATATTGATTTTAACTAATTGATTATCTGCTAAATAAATTTCCGATTGAGAGTTATTATCTTTATCTTTAATTTGCAGACTTTCCACATAATCTACACCTTCCAAATCATCTAACAATTTATATAATTCTGATAGATAAACATTGCGCCCAAAAGGCCATCCTTGTCCCTGCCAATATTTGTCTGATTGCAGGGGTTCAAAAAACATCTTGACTTCATTTTCTGCTTGTTTTTTGACATTTTCTGCTTGTGCGCCATCCTGAAGTAC
Source organism: Nostoc sp. CreGUA01 (assembly GCA_034531095.2). Taxonomy (GTDB): domain Bacteria; phylum Cyanobacteriota; class Cyanobacteriia; order Cyanobacteriales; family Nostocaceae; genus Nostoc. The sequence goes on from JAVRBV020000125.1 coordinate 35,450, forward strand.
TAATTCTGTTTCTATGGTTAGAGATACATACTCAGGTTCTACGATATGCAGGCGAGTGCTTAAAAGTCTGCGTTCGTCGAGAAATTTAAATAAAGCTGCATATTTATTGACTTGATTTTCTTGATTATTTTCCGGAACAACTACTAAACTAATATGTGCCTTGGCGTCAGTTTCAGATTTTGACTCTAAATTCACTAATGGTAAACATTTAATTCGAGCAATTTTGAAATTTTCAGCATCTTTGGATTGATTCCAATCGATAAGTATTAATTTTTCAAAATCTTCTGGTGTTACAGCCCGATAAATGTTGCGTAATTCTAATAAAGTTGTCTGAATTTCTGATTGCAAAATTTTTTGTCGTTCCTGGGTAGAAACATTAATTGGTAAATTCCATTCTTCTCCTTTAAGTAAACTCAAAAAAGTAGCATAATTTTCATCAGGAATTTGATTCACTCGATAGAGAACCATTTCTGTTAACCATGCTAATAATTCAATAAGAATAATTCCCGTATCTGTGGGATTATGATCTGTCCATTCTGGATATTCTAAGGGAATCTGAGAAATTGCCTCTTCTACTAAGTTTGCATAGGTGCGATCGTCAAGATTGGGTAGAGGTAAAGTCATAAGTTGGGTGGGGAATGGGGAATGGGGAAGAGTTTTGAATTATTTCAATTTTTGATAATATTTTTCTGCAATCTCTATAGATATTTGCCAAATTATTAAGTCTTTAACATCATGAGAATTTGATATTTTTTAGTCATTATTTTATTTGCCAAACTATCGCCTATTTGCCACTCCCTATTCCCTATCACCTTCTAATTTGATGATGTGATTACCAGAATAAATTAAAGAATCAGCGTTTAATAATGAATTGGTTTGTGTTGCAGGTAACTCTACGGAATTAACATGATCTACTCCGGAAATGGATTGAATTATGGCGTAAATATCGGATTTTTGAGGGTAGCGTCCAAATTTCCACCCTTCTCCTGTTCCGCCAGTTAAAGGATGCAGAAAGGCTTCTAAGCTTTGTTTCACCCTATTTCTAACTATTTCTGCGTCTTCTAGAGATACAGGAGTTATTGTTGCAGTAATGGTAACTTCTTGCCATTTTGGGGCTGTAACTATTAAATTTATTGTGGCTTCACAACGAGAACGGATGTAGTTTTCAACTCGTTCTATTAAAGCTAAACTAGGGGTTGGTTGGCGATCGCTACTGTAGGGCAAAATAATCAGTTGAACTTGTCCTGCAAGCTGGTTAATGTCCCGCATCATTTTTTCAAAGTTATCTTTTTCAGCAGTATCAATTGTCTGCAATTTTTCACTGAGGCTATCTTCAAATGAGATATTTGATTGAGTTGGATCGAGCCAAAATTTTTCATTTAATGGACTAAAATTAGCTGTCAGCAAATCTGGTGTAACTACTTTGACTCTAGCCACATCTGTGGAAGCTTCATAAGCTAAATCTGCCATATCTTCAATGGTGACAGCCCGATGGCGGTGACGTAATTGCTTTGGAACTCGTTCTTTGATACGATCTAAACTTTCCTGTTGGGTGCCACCTGCTGCTGCTTCGAGGTTAATTACCCCATCGATGTAGGGAACAGTAGTTTTTAATTGGCTAATAGTTTGTGCAGTGATATTTCCTTGTTTACCACCTCCAGTGCGATAAAAAGATAGTCGAATATTATTACGTCCTCTAGGCGGAACCATCCCGGCTTGTCCATTTCCAAAGCGAATTTCTCCGGTTTGACGATTCAAAATATAATGGCGATCGCTAGCACTAGAACTGTAAAAATCCGGTACTTCTTGCCAAAGTATCCAAACTTCTTCAATTTCTCCTAAATTATCTCGAATTACCTTCAGGCGATCGCTTTCTATTTGTGGAGGAATTTTTCCTTCTTGAACTTCTAATTCTTGTCCGTGCAAAATAGGAATATTATTCGCAATAAAAACTTGATTTGCTTCATAGTTACTTGAACCCAAAACTTCTGCTTGGAAACTAATTGCCTGAACTGCCCAAGTGGTATTAGTTAATAAGCGACGTAGACGAGGTTTCACTCGAAAATTACCTGCCACCCAACGAACCCGCAACCAATATAATTGTTTACCAAAGCTTTCTTCTTGGCTGAAATCTGCGGGGGCAATAAATTTAATTAAACCTCGTTGGGAAAATGCCTCAGTTTCATCCTGTACCCCTAATGCTTGCCAACCCACAGGGCTAGAATATTCCCAGGTTAATTTCGGCGATTCTGTTGTAATATCAGCTAAAATTTCATCTGGTAATGGGGCTTCAACTTGTGCGTAAAGAGTCACTATTTGGTTATCAAATGAATTATCAAATCCCAGATATAAAGTTGGTTCTCTATCTATGGTAGGTGTAAATGGTTGAAAAGATTGTGCTGGATAAGAATAGATAAAATCATTTTCAGCAAAATAAATAGCTTTTTCTGTCAGCGTTAATTCGTATGTTAATTTTAATGACTTAATTAAAGGTGGGTCGTAAGTTGCAGGAATCGTCTCAGTTATAACTAATTTACGCAGAATTCGAGTTCCAATTGCTAAACTGGTGTTCAAAGTTCCGGTTTTCAGCGTTAGTTTTTTATCGTTTTCATTGATGTTATTAATTTGATTTTCTTCTGGAAATCCACCAGTCAGAGGCAAAATCCGAATTGTGTCGCCAATTTTAAATAAGTCCACAGTGTCAACTTCAATTTCTTTCACTCCTGTTTGTGATGTTGGTTTTTTCATCACCGCTAAGTCATCATAAATAGGATATTTGCGCTCATCTGCTGCTTTTCCATAAAGACCTCCGGTAATTCGAGCGCGAATCCAATAACCAGTTTCTCCATTCACTGTGCTAGGTGAAGGCAAATTTTGTTGACTTGAAAATTGTAACTTTGCCTGGATAATATCTGCTTCAGTAAACTGAATAGCTGACGAATTCCCTAACCATTTGACTTGATTATTGTTCGTTGTTATTTCTTGCCATACTTGACCATTTCCAATTTCCCAGGTAACTTGTAAATTACTTGGCTTAGTAGGTTGATGACTTAAATTAACGTTAATAGTAACAATTGTATTCTGTTTAATATATGTATCATCTAAAGCAATATAAAATGTATCATTAATGCTTGGTTGTTCCCCGAAAGGATAAAAGTCTTTGCTCAGGTCTAAAGGAGTAGCATTAAATAAGCAAACTTCAGGAATTAAATTAGATTTCTCGATAGTGATGCTACCTTGAATATTAGAAGTTTCAGGTAAGTTTCCAGATACGGAAGATATATTAGTTAAATTAGCTTGTAACCATCTCGCTGTTTTTCCTTGAATTTCATAAGGAGTCGGCATAAGTAAATTAGCAAAAGTCAAAGTGATAATCGATTGATTATTACTTTGACTGAAGCTAGGAGTTGGAATCAGTTCCCATTGAAAACCATCCCAATAAGACCAATTCAGGGGCAATCGATTAGTGCTATTAGTAGTAAGAATTAATTTGAATTGTTTTAACTCTGGTAAAGTAAAAATTTCGGGACAAGTAATATAAAGAGAATGGTTAATGTGGCGATCGCCATGAAAAATTAAGAAAGCTGCATCTTTTTCTCCTGTTGCTTCGAGAATGCGATCGCTATATTTATCTTCACTGGGTTCGCGCACAAATACTGCTTGTAATTGCGTCTTTGTGACAACCAATTCCCCATCGGTTTCAAACACAATTTCTGCGTCTGAACCATCTACCGGTGGTGCTGAAACTTGAGTATGAGCCGGAACGAATCCATCTGTGGGACTTCCTTGTGCTAAATAAAAAGTTAAAGGAACTTTAGCGGGTTCAGGTGGTTTGAGTTCTCCCCCAATTAAATCGAGGAAAGCCAGGAAATTTTTTTCAGAAGCTTGGTTGAGGCGATCGCTTACTACCTTGACCATCCGACCAAAGATGCGAATTAATGCTCCCCCTGCATCTATTTTACCTTCAGTTGCAGGTTTCCATTGGCTAAATTGCTCCACCAAACTCTCAGTTTGTTGGACAATTTCTTCATAGGTACGCTGGTCAATTTTAGGAGGTAAGGAAGCCATAATTAACAATTCAAAATTCAAAATTCAAAATTCAAAATTAAAGGCAATTTCAGAAGGGGATTTAAACCCCGACTGAAATTGGGTCTACCTGTAGAGTTAGGGGTCTTAAACCCTCAAATGTACGATAATTACTGCAAATAAAAAGGATAAACTAAATTAAAAATATTATTCGTTGTCCGGACTTGATAATTTACTTGAATTAAAATCAAACTTGGTTGGTTGCGATCGGGAATTGTATCTACATCTAAAACATCAATCCGAGGTTCCCATTCAATTAAGGCATCTTTGACATCACTAACAATTTGCCCAACTGTTCCTAAACTATTAGGAGCAAATACTTTTTCATGAATATCACAGCCAAAATCAGGACGCATTACCCGTTCTCCTTTGGCAGTACTGAGAATCATCCAAATCGATTGACGCACAGCATCTTCATAACGTGCTACTTGAATTTGATAATTGTCATCCAATTGCACAGGTAAAGCCCATCCCACACCTAAAAAATCAATCTCCATTACATCACCTCCAATGAACCATCATTTACTTTTACTCCAGCGGTACATTTCAGACCTAAACCAGATTTTGCTTCCAGTTCATACTTTGCTTGAGCTTTAATCGTACAATTTTTACCTGCTTCTAATTGATAATTTTCTTGAGTTTGTATTGACAAATTTTTACATTCAATGGAAATATCACCATCGCTACTTGTTAAAGCAATTTTCCCTTTAGTTTGAATAGTTAAATCTTGCTCAACTTGAATATTCATTGTGTTTTTTGGAGAATCAATCAGAATTTTATTTTTCCCTGTTTTATCTTGAATAATAATTTGTTCCTTGCCATCAGTATCATCTAAAATAATCTGATGACCGCTGCGAGATTTAATGATTCGTTGATTATTTTTACCATCATCATTTTTCCCTGGTGGTTTATCTTTTCCGTTCCACAAAGCACCTAAAATGTAAGGAAAATTTATATCACCTTGTTCAAAAGCAACTAATACTTCATCATTAACTTCTGGCAAAAAATAAATACCGCGATCGCTCCCTGCCATTGGAGTTAAAACCCTTGCCCAGTAACTTTCCTCTTCTGCCGATAGCCAGGGAAATTTCACTTTGACTCTTCCTAATCCTTCTGGGTCTTTATTGTTGGTAACTAATCCAACTGTTACCCCATAAGAATGACGATGTTGGTCGTTAGGCATTAACAAATCTAGTCCGTTCATGTGGCATTTCTCCTAACAGTAAATGAAGTCTTATAGCCTTCATTATTTGTATAATCATGTTCTACACTTATGATATAATAAAGACCGCTAAACTTTTTACCTACCCCAGCAATTTCAATCACTTTTCCAGCCCGTAAATGGGGATTACCTTGACAAGTTCCCTCGCCATTAATGTATGCCAGTGACGTATTTTGAAATTGTCCCAATGCCATTCGCTCGGCTTCTGCTTTACTCGATACAGGTTGATTGACTATGGTATGACTAGATATCCCAAAGGCTTTTTGTACTTCTTTTGCTCCAGAAGTCGAGCCTCCCATTTTATCGCCTTCTTTACCAGATGCAGCCGTAGCAATAACTGTTTTCTTGTCCTTCGGTAACCATCCTTGGACTTTAACTTGATACACTTGATTCATCGTACTTAAACGAGGTAAAAAATCGTGTAAATCATCTCCATAAGTTAAGTTAAAAAGCTTTTGTTCTGCATTATTATGAGGACGAAAATATAAGGTTCTATCATCCACCACAAGTTCATAACCAATTCGTGCTGCTCGTTCTTGCAAAAATTCCCAATCAGTTTGATTATGTTGTAAAACGTATTCTAATTTGACTTGAGTATCTTCTACTTTTGGAGTGAGTCCCTTGCCTTTTGCAACTTGACTGACAATATCACTATCTTTCATTTGGGTAAAAGATTTTGTTTGGCGACCGCGCAACAAACGATGTCGTAAATCATGACCACGCACCACTAACATGGGGGTTGTATCTTGAGAAAACTCCGGTTCAAATCCAGTAATTTCGCCAACCATCACAGTATTGAGATTTTTCTGATATCCCATCTGAATTTCAACTTTGTTACCTAATTCAAAAAGATCCCCATCAATCCAAGTAAATTGCTGTTTCTCTACATCCCAAGTGACAAATTTCAATTCAAACATACTAGGTGTGTCTAAATCTTCAGATACTTTTACTGATACAAAATCTGCATCTGCTTCTGGGGAAATAGGCTTACCTTGAATTAAAATTTTAATGTTTGGACTAAGTAATAAATCACCACTAATTTTTTTAGACATGCTTTACCTTGTTTGAGTAACATTAGCTATTCTCAGAGGTGGAATAGTTAACACTGTTCCAGGTAGTAATTTGCGGGGATTAATTAAACGATTTTCGTCAGCAATTATGCGCCAGAGTGCAGGATCGCCAAATTCTTCTTTGGCAATACTACTCAATGTTTCTCCCCTTTTCACAATTCTCACAGGGTCATCTATGGGATTTTCAATTTTTTTCTGTTTTTTTGGTTCTTTCCACTCTTTAAAAGAGCAATCTAAGGTGGCTCGTACAGGTGTTCCATCTTCGAGAAAATGGGTTAACTTTTTAGTTACATTTTCTAAAAAACAATCAGCTAATAAAATACTATCTTTACCCGATATAGTCCCCCATATAAGTTTGCAGCGGGGAGGTCTTTTTTTATTTTGACCAATGCGAGGTTGAGTTAAATTAACTATCTTTTGGACATATTTCTGTACGTTTTCTGGGGGATATTTATTGAGAGTTGTATCAAAAAATAAATTGAGAGTTAAAGTTGTTACGTCTTCTGTAGTGACTAATCCATATTGTTCCATTTTCCCACCAGGGATAATCATGGTAATTTCAGTAGGATTAAAAAGAACTTCAATCTTCTCGGCGAAATCTCCGGGGTTATTTTTTTCGGCTTTAATCGTTAGTTTTTCTAATGTCATCGGTTTTTACCTCTGCGTTCGCTTTCAATGACTAACTTTCGCATCAGTTTGCGTTCAACTTGACTAGCTATAGCATTAACGTCAATATCAACATTTCTGGTTGCTATGGGAGAAACCGAAGTTTCTGTCGATGATGAAGAACTGGGATTTGATGTTGAATTGCGGTTCGATAAGTTTGGTTGTTGGCTATTACTCTTTGATGATGGAGTAGTTTTAGCTAAGGGTAAAGGCAAAGATTGAGGCTTTAAAGATGGGTTATTTGAAGAACTTACAGAGACAAGGGGAAGAGAAGAGATATTTTGTTGATTATTAGTTTGATTAATTTGTGAATCAGAGATATTAATAGGTTGTGTGTTGATGATAGTTACGTTTTGATTTTGATAACTTGGTGAAATAGAATTGCTTATTTCTTTATTAGTCAAGTTATTTTGAGATTTTAGAGCCTGTACAGGAACTATGGGAAGTTCTTGGGAATAAATTTGAGATATTAAATTTTCTGCATAACTATTTGATTGGGTTGGTTGTTCAACTAACATATTCAAATTATTGACAGTTGTAAGAGATGACTGGGAATAGTTTTGTAGTTTTGCTTGAACAATAGGTAGTGCTTTATCAGAAATCGGTTGTGAGGAAACAATGGGAATTGCTGAATCAGATTTAGATGAATGATTGAGATTTAATTGGGTTTGATTAATTGAAGATATTGGCAAGTTTGTCAAACCTGCTAACTCAATTTCTGCCGTTTTTGGGAATTCTTCAGAAATTGGCAGGGGGGAAACTACCCGAATTTCTGATGCAGAAATAGAGGTTGCATCGAAAATATGTTGAGATGGGTGATTGAGATTTAATTCGGTTATGGTAGCTGGAGATATTGGCGATTCTGTGAAAGCTGCTAACTCCATTTCTGCCGTTTTTGGGAATTCTTCAGAAATTAGCAGGGGGGAAACTACCGGAATTTCTGATGCAGAAATAGAGGTTGCGTCTAAAATATGTTGAGATGGGTGATTGAAATTTAATTCGGTTATGGTAAGTGGAGATATTGGCGATTCTGTGAAAGCTGCTAACTCCACTTCTGCGGTTTTTGGGAATTCTTCAGAATTCGTTAGAGGTGAAACTACAGGAATTTCTGAATCAGAAATATATATTGGGTTCAAAAATTGGTTTGTTTCATTTGCTAAATTAGAATTTGAAAAATTTGTATTATTGATGTTCGCAGTAGTATTACTAACTGTTCTAATTGGTAAAGATTGAGAAGAATCTAATTTTCTTTGAATTATATTACCCCCAGGCTGAACCTGGGAGAGAATTGGCTGAGAATTATCTACTTTATTCTCTAATTGCTGTTCTTTTGCTAATGAAATAGGTTGTGCATAAACAATCGGAACAGGCTCAGATGATAGAGTATTAGTATTACCCCAACGTTGCATTTGTTGATTGAGTAGAGGTAGGCGATTTAAAAAGCGATCGCAACGATTAATAATGCGCCGACTCATGCCCATTTTCATCATCCCTGGTTGACGTAATGGACGAGTCAAGCGATTTACCAAGTCATAATTGAGAGCATCTTGCCAATTGGATAAAGAATTTACCATATTCTATAACTTAGAAATTCCTTGATGGACTAGTTCAATTTTTTCCACAGCAATTTCGTCGCTACTAGCATTAAAGTTTGGTCCCTCCCACTTCACGGGATACGCTTTTTTAAACGTCCACCACATTACCGGAATTTGCTGATTATTAAGTAAAAGAATCGTACCGTTTAACTGTTGAATCCAGCCTTGACTATTTGCTTTATACCAAATAAAAAACAAATCAATATTGACTAATCCTCGACTCAAAACTAAATTGGGATAGGTGGTATGTTTAGGAAACTTATGAATGTAATCATTTAAGCCTCCTTCCTCATAAGATTCCAACTCAATTTCACTACTTAAACCGCTAACTTCACTAAAACCACCAACAACAACTCCGCCAATTTCCACAGCAAAATTATAAGCCATGTAGGGGTCATGTCCCAGTAAACTAGCCGTTGAACCTGCGGCTAAAGCTGCATTCAGCGCAATCAGTTTAGGATTCATTATTTTCTATTTACTCGCTAAGTCGCTGATTAATTTGTGCTACCTGCGTCACCCACTGCTGACGTTCTTGGTGTTCCATGGCCATAATTTGTTCGTAAGACCAATGAAAATGGTAAGCAAGGTAAGCTACCTCCTCCAGTAGTCGTTCTGTGGGGTAGCAAACTACTCCCCCACAGGAACAGTTTCCACTTCAAATTCTCCTTCACAGTGGGGACAAGCTACCCGCAAACGACTATGACCGTTTTGATTAATTCTTTGATAAAAATCCTGTAAATAAACTAAATCTCCGGAAAATAAACCCTCAATTATTTTGGTATTAATTTGCTCTAAACTTCCTAGTTTGACTATGGTTCTTGCTAAGAGAATAATCACCAAATAACCGGGATTTTTCTGCACCCTTGGATCTCGAATTGGGGCAATTTCATCATAGGCAGTTGAAAGGCGCATAGTGCCTTCTCGGTGACTGTTACCTTCCGAGTCGAGATATCCTTGAGGCAAGATAAAAGGAAATTCAGTTTGCTGCATGATTTTACTCAAATAAAATACTAACCAACGGTGATACCTTCATGAACTAGTTCTAAAGTTTCGATCGCCACGTCATCAGAGGTAGCATTAAAATCTGGGGCATTCCAAGTGGTAGGCCAGCAATTTTCTAAATTCCAGCGAATTTTTTCTTCTCCTTTATCGTCAGCTAAAATAATCGACAAATTGCGGCGGTCTGTCTCACCATTTTGTAATTTTTTGTGCCATTCCCACAATTCTTGATTGTCAGTAATTCCCCGTTTTAAAGTAATATTTCCATAACTATTTAGACCGGGAATTTGGCGTTGGCTTAATGCTTTATCTGTTCCTTCTCGATAAGTTCCTGCGTTGCGAGTTGCTGTCAAACCGCTACATTCACGAAAACCAGCATGAACAATGCCATCCCATTCCACCCAAAAATTATAACCACTGTAGGGGTCATGGGGATTAGAAATTGTGGGCATAAAAGAACCTCCTGTGATTAATTTCAATTGAATTAACTAACTGTAATTCCGCTACTACTTTGCACTAGTAAAAGTTGAATAAATTCTCCCGGAATGGTGGGTGCTAAACCAACTTCTGCTACTACCTGTCCGATTTTACGAATTTCTGGGGGATTAGTTTCGGCATCACATTTGACATAAAATGCCTCTTGGGGCAAACCACCTTGGAGGGCACCTTGTCTCCACAAAGATTCACAATAAACGCTTAATTCTCTTTGCAATCGTACCCATAAAGGAAAAGCATTGGGTTCAAATACTGTATCGGCTAAATTACGATTTGCCCAGCGTCCAAAGGTGAGAAATAAACGACGCACATTCACATATTGCCATTCAGAAATAGGGCTGAGGGTACGCACTCCCCAAACTCGCATTCCTCGCGCTGGGAAGCTACGGATACAATTGACTCCCCCTCCCGTTGTGGGATTAAGCTGTTCTTGCTGTGTGGAAGTGAGGGAAAAACTGAGATCCAGTACCCCTGCAAGGGGAATATTAGCAGGTGCGGCATGTACTCCAACAGCGCGATCGCAACTTGCATATATCCCCGCAATATGACCGCAGGGAGGGATGTCTGCTGAACGATTTTCTACTTTTAGCCAAGGTGCATATAACGCGCCATTGCGACTAGCAAGCCTTAGCCGTTGCCGATTTAGGGTTTCTAAATCAGCACTATTCAAAGCATCAAGAATCGCAAAGCGATCGCCCATACGTTCGCAATGTTCTAAAATAGTTTGCTGCATTTGCATAACTTCCTCATCTGAACCAAGCATGATGTCAGGAACACAAACTAAATCAACATTTTCTAATATTTCACTAGCCTCCAAACCTTGTTGCAAAGTATTAAGAGAATTATCACTTAAGGCGATAACATAACAAAGGTCACCTCCATTTTCAAAAAAACCTGCGATCGCATCTGCCAAATATCCCTTTGTTTGCTGAAAATACTGCTGAAAATGCGTCGCTAAAGTTAGCTTTTTTGGTTCATTGATTCCCGTTTTTAATGTTGTCAAACCAAAAAATATCGGTACACCCGTCACTAACTCAGACTCTGGACTAGGAACGACATAATTTAGCGATATCCCTGGTATTTTTGGCTCTAAAGTTGGCATTAGATGTTGACTGATAAGTGAGGAGTTGGGAGTTGGGAGTTAGGAGTTAGGAGTTAGGAGTTAGGAGTTGGGAGTTGGGAGTTGGGAGTTAGGAGTTGGGAGTTAGGAGTTGGGAGTTGGGAGTTGGGAGTTGGGAGTTGGGAGTTAGAAGTTGGGAGGTGTGGGAGGATGGCGAAGCATTAATTCTCTTTCCCCCATCTCCCCATCTCCCCATCTCCCCATCTCCCCATCTCCCTCATCCCCCTCATCCCCCATTCCCTATTTCCCCGAACCACTCCATTGACTGAGACGGAAAATTACGAACTCTGCGGGATTAACTACTGCTAGGCCAATTTCTGTGACAACTTGACCTAAATCTCGAATTTCTGGGGGATTAGTTTCGGCATCACATTTCACATAAAAAGCCTCTTGGGGTGTAATACCAAATAATGCACCTTTGCGCCACTCTATCAATAGAAAAGCATTAATATTGCGGCGAATTTTTGCCCAAAGTTCGGGGGTATTGGGTTCAAAAACAGTCCATTGAGTTCCTTTATCAATGGAGTCTTTTAAATAACTGAAATGACGGCGAATATTGACGTATTTAAACTCTGTATTTGCATTTCCGCCCAAAGTCCGCGCACCCCAAACGCGGATATTTCCGTTTAACTTGCGAATCACGTTAATGCCATCAGGATTGAGTCCATCTTGTTTAGCTTTGCTGAGATTATATTTTAAATCTAAGGCTCCCAAAATAGTTTCATTGGCAGGGGCTTTGTGTACTCCTCTTTGTCCATCAACCCGTGCATAAACGCCGGCGATATGGCCGCTTGGGGGAATATAAATATTACTATTACTAGCAGGATCGAAAACTTGAATCCAGGGAAAATACAAAGCTGCATAGGTAGAATTGAAGGGTTTGAGGGCATCTATAATTCCTGTGCCGCTGAGGTCAATGGTATCTTCACTATCAAGAATTGCAATGCGATCGCCTAGTTTTTCAGCATGGTCTTTGATATCATCTCTAAGAGCTAAATTTCCTGGCGCGGCAATGATGCTAATTTCATCAATCGCTTCAAACTGCTCTAAAATATCACCAATCTTACTTTCTCCACTTATCCAGGTGACATAACAACGAGTTCCACCATTTCTCAAAAAGCCATAAACCGCATGAGCTAAAATATTTTGTTCTTGATGATCTTGGGGATCTAAAAAGTCACCAAAAAATTTCTTAAATTCACTAAAATTGGTGACTAATTTAATTTCCCCTGCTGAGGCAGATTGGAGATAGTAATCAACAGTAATTTCTCCAGAAGCAGGTGCTGTAGTCAATACAATTTGAGATTTTTTGGCAGTATCATCATTTGTGAGAGAAACACCGCTTGTTTGTTCTTGTCCACCAACCTTAACTGTAAACCCGCTAGTTGCTACGGGATAATTGCTCAGGTCAAAAGCGGTTTTAGTACCATCTCCGCTGCCAATTCTTTCCGCTTGTACTTTGTTAATATTATAGGTTTTGTTAGTAGTTGAAATAGTACCAATAAAAGCAGCAACACTGGTTCCAAGTCCGACAATTGGGGCAGAACCAGAAGCTATTTCTTCGACGTAAACACCAGGGGAAAGATAAGTTGGCATTTCATTGACTCCTTGCTTTGGTATATGAGAAATTAGTTAATTATTTATGGCTTTCAAAAAACATGCGTAGTCGGGAGATGTTTGAAAAGTTCTCTTGTCGCTAGCAAAACGTTCTAGATCCCCCTAAATCCCCCTTTCTAAGGGGGACTTTGATTCCGCTTCCCCCCTTTTTAAGGGGTGTAGTGGGGGGATCTTAAACTGTTCAAAATCACAGCACAACACTTTTAAAACAACCTCTAAAAAAATTAACTTTCAGAAAGAGAACTGTGTTGACTATTAATTACTTGTCATCCCAAATTTTAATTCAGCATCAAAATTTGGCTGACACATGAATATCAAAAGCTGAAAATATTAGCCTAGTAAGCGGTTGAGAATTTTCTCAAATTAATTTAGCATAAGATACAATAAACAGCCATATTTATTTGGCTTTGAGAGCAAAATTTTGCTCGCTAATTACTTCTCCACGCTGAATATTGAGTGATTGCAAAACTTCTCGATACCCTGTTGCAGAGACAATCATAGTGATGGTACGCTGACCGGATTTTGGCGATTCTAATCCGATTAAACGATAATTACCTTTTTGGTCGCTAATGGTACTATCTCTACTATCTTGGAGTTGCACTTTGGCATTTGCAACCAACTTTTTCGGATCGTTTGCATCAGTAATTATGCCTTGAATTCCCGTGGGTAAAAGCACAACATCCTGAATTGTCGTGGAAACTTTACCATCCACAGGAGAAGGTACTTGAACTGTTGTTTTCACTTCGTTGTATAGAGTTGGACTCGTAGGTAACGATGTTTCTAGAACATATTCCCCAGGAGGCAAATTAGTAAAATAAAAGTAACCAGAATTGGTTGTAATTTTGCGGTCAGGTCGCTCGAACAATTTTGGCCATTGCGAACCGTATTGTAATGCTTTGAGAGATAAAATAGACCGGAGTTTTTCTGGCATTTCGACAATTTCTACTATGGCACCAGAAATAGGTTTTTCCGTTTCTCCTTGCAAAACTTTACCTGCGATCGCTATTTGTTGATTAACTATAGATAGTTCGAGCATCGCTACTCCTAAATTAAGAGTCGGGTTGATAAACTCCCACCAATTGTGCTTCTTCCCCTGTTTCATCTACAGGTACAGAAATCGTAACAGTACAATGCAAAACAACCTTGGGTCTAGTTCCTTCTTTACCTCCCATTGCTTGCCAAAATTCCCCAAAACTTTGTAAGTTACTCGGACGTAAACTAATTAATCTCAGAGGAATTTCTTGTCCTTCCAAATTATCTGCAACAAAAGTTTCCGGAAGTTTGCGATATCGCAGTAACACCTTCATCACTTCTCCTAAAAGTTGGTGTTCTGTCTGCACATCTTCTTCATTTTGCGGCCAAGCAGTAATTAAATAGGAACAATCCACCCTCGCTGGGGGACGTTTTCTGATGGCTTTACCATTATTTTGGCGTTCCACTGACCATGCACTATTACGTAATTCTAGATTCTCCTGCACATCATAAAGAAATAAGTTAATCGCTGGCTTTTGTTTAATTGCTCCTTGATAAGGCGTCACAAAACTGATAAAAACTTCCGTGTCTTCAGAAGGAAGATCCGGTGGAAGTTCTCGCTTTAGTAGCAATTCTAAAGTGGTGTCTAGACCATCTAACATTATATAAACAATGTTAATTTTATCACTCAGCACATTTTGTCAGGCGATCGCAGCAAAATGACTGTTAGTTCCAAATAATACAACCAGTTAGTAGCTTAATAAACAATATATACATTAAGTATTGTCAATAAACATTGCAAGTATTAGTAATAAGTATAAAAACTGTAATGTAGTGAAAATCTTTCTATATATTTGAAATCAAGAATTTGCTATTGCAGAATTTTGCTGTTGCACTGAAAATAGGTTTGGGATTTTTATCGGTATTACCTTAAAAACGTGTAAAATTTGAGGCGGCAAGTTACGTTATATAATAAACACGTCAAATTTTTAATTAACAGAAATAGTTAAGTAAAGCTTAAGTATAGTTGAGTACTACTTTTAATTACAATCCTTCCTTGGATAGAGGAGACAATCCATGTATCGCAAGCAAATATCTTGCAAAGCTTCACCCTCTGTTGAGTCAACACCAAAAAATAAACAAACAGCCCCCAGTCCGAATTATGGGTCGTTGTCTGGAGTAATACAGAGAGCGCAACAAGACCCAAATAGCGTGAGTGGGGATGAGAGACAGCAGTTAGAAAATGCGATCGGTTCAAGGTCAACGCGAGAGATTTTGGCGGGGAAACAAACCCCGTGGATGCCGGAATTTCATGGGATTTCCGCCCAACTTTGGGGTGATGCGGGGCAAGTTAGCGCACCAATCCAGGCGAAGCTGATGATAGGAGAAGTGGGCGATAAGTACGAACAACAAGCCGATCTGGTCGCATCCCAGGTGGTAAAAGATATCCATGCACCCGCTTGGTCTGAGTCAACAGACATGGAAACTCAGTCGAACATACAGTGTCGTGGAGGAATTGGAACAGAGGAAGCATCAAAAGATTTGGAATCTGCCATTAACAATGCAAAGGGAAGTGGACAATCTTTAAATTCAGGTCTGCAACAGTCAATGGAGCAGGCGATGGGGGCGGATTTTAGTAGCGTCAGGGTACATACGGATGCTCAGGCTAACCAGTTAAATCAATCGATTCAGGCGAAGGCATTTACCACAGGGCAACATATTTTCTTTAAAAAAGGCGAATATGAGCCTAGTAGCACTAGGGGACAGGAGTTATTAGCCCATGAGTTGACCCATGTGGTGCAGCAGGGTGGAGGAGATAATACAGTAGAACGAAAAGTTCAAAACAAAGGAATAAAAATTGCTTTAACCGATTCTAGAAATAATGTTATCCAAAAGACAAACGATGATGCTGTCCGGCTAGCAAACGAGTATCTTGCAAGTAAGGAAGGGTACTTCACTATTTTTGGGACTAGGTGTCAGACATGGAATGATATCCAAACGTTGCAGAATCGGGAGCAGAAATTTAGTGCGGAAGAATTTACTAACTTACGAAATGCACGAGCAGCCAGACTAGTAAATAATGCCCAAGGCCAAGTCGTACCTTTTAAACCACTGACTACCAGCGAAAAACAAGATTTAACAACTCGTAAAACAACTCTTCGTCAAAATTATCGAACCCATTACGATGTTTTAACGTATATAGAACAACAAGTAAGTAATGCTTTTGGTAGAACCGGGATGAATGAATTTTATAGAGGAGCTCACATTATTTTTAATGATGGCGGAGTTATCTACAATCGGCTTTTTGCAAAGGCAAGAAATTTAGCAGCCAAAAATCCCAATGAACGCATCCGCAGACCCAATGATGTGATGGATAAATCTACTGCTGCTGGTTCTGCCGCACGGGCGGCACTAGATTATCTGGTATCAAGCCCCAATAGTGTACCCAGCGATGCACAATTGACGCGGCAAGAATTAAGTTCGGGAAAAATGTTTAAACGGCGGGCAGGAAGTAACGAAACTTCGCACTATGGTAGCGCAAACGAAATAGCAGCAGCAGATCCGCAACGCCCCCAACTGGGGATTGATTTTCCTTTAGCTGTAAAAGGACATCTACTCTTTGGAGTGGTTCCTGATGGGAATGGTGGTTTTAACACATTTGTCCAAACCGAAGGAGCAGGATTCCAAAACTTGCAAGAACATATTGGAGAGCATGGTAGAGGAGCTATGTGGAATATGAGGTTGTTAGGTAACTGGCAAACTGGCTTAATTGGTAATTCAACTGCAAGTGAGAAAAGAAATACACACTTACAACAATGACCTAACTGAGTGCGATCGCCTGATTGATAAAATAAAAAAGTAAGTGTGCAGGGGCACCGTCCCGCAGGTATCGCCCAGAGACTCTGCTCTATTTCCACATACAATAACAACTGCTCACTGAACGAATACTTCGTAAACTCGACATTAGCAGGAAACGAAAAGATAATGGCTGAACTCAAACTCAGGTCAAAAGATCCAGATTCACTCAGACGAATTATTCAAAGTGCTTTGTCAGAAAGATTACATAGTGTAACAGCAGGAATTAAAAGAACAGAAGAACGTCTTCAAGAATTTGAAGTCAAATATCAATTATCAACAGAGGAATTTATCATAAGTTTTAATAATGATGATTTTTCACATAGTTTTGATTTTGATGAATGGATCGGAGAAGCTCGAATGTTAGCACATTTACAAAAAACAAAAGAGTCTATAGAGGAGATTACTTTTGTTGATTGAAGATTATTTTCAACAGGTTCGGTTTTTAATTGAATCTTCAAAAAGAGTGCAACTATTTAATATAGAAATTGAACAAAGAGGAATATATGACAATACGCTTGGTGTTAAGGTCAAAACTATTTGTCAAAGTCAATTTTTAACGAACCGCAGAGGCGCAGAGAACGCAGAGAGAAGGGAGAAATGCTTAACTGAACTGTATTGGAATGTATGAAGATTTTATCAGAGCAAGGCTCGACGTAAATATTTACTCAAACTATGTACCCAGAAATAGAAAATAGTGCTGATTTAAATGGCTTACAACCTCTCCTGTTGCGATTAGATTGGCTGATTCAAACAGCTATTTCTGCTCTCCAAACAAACCAAAAACCAGAAACAGAACTGGGAGTTTACTGGTTACAAAAAACTGAAATATCATCAGAGCCAACATCAATTACAATTCGCTCAGATTCACTTTTAGCATGGTTGCAAAAGACTTTTAGCTTATCTGCTTTTGACTTAGATATACTAGCTATTTCCCTAGCACCAGAATTAGATCGTCACTATGAAAAAATCTATGCTTATCTCCAAGATGATATGAGCAACAAAAGACCAACAGTAGATATGGTCTTAAACTTGCTTTGTTCTAACATTTCCGAAAAGCTATCACGACGTAAGCATTTTACTACTAACGCACCCCTAATCCACTATCGTTTAGTCCATCTTGTCTCCCCATCCCATCAATCAACACTTCTTTCTCATCATCTCATTCTCGACCCCCAAGTGGTGAGGTTACTATTGCAGCAACCAGGGTTAGATTCCCGACTCACTGCTTGTTCTCAACTACTACAATCAAGCATATATTTTAATAATTTATATCTCAAGCCAGATGTACAAACATCTCTAGAAGCCTTAGTCATAGAAGACTGGCAAAAACAACAACCCCTACTGCTTTATTTTCAAGCAACTGATACTACTGGTAAACGCCGCACCGCCGAAATTATTGCTAAAAAATTGCAAATTTCTTTGTTAGTGGCGGACTTAGCACAGATAGTAGAAGATAAAATGAATTTTGCGGAAAAACTACAACTGTTGTGGCGAGAAGCTTGGTTTTTTCAGTGTTTACTTTATTTTGATAACTTTGATATTCTTTACTTCCAAGAACATCAAATTCTCTATCAATTCTTTCTCAGAGAATTAGAGAAAAATCGGGGTATTACCATCCTTTCCGGGGTGAAAAATTGGATACCCACAGCCACAAATGTAACTGGGTTAATTACAGTTCCGTTTACGATTCCTGAGTTAAACCAACGCAGAGATTGTTGGCAACTTCACTTGCAAGCAGCGCAAATCACGATTGAGGATCAAGAGTTAGATGTGTTGAGCGATCGCTTTCTTCTCACCCCAGACCAAATTGCCGATGCCGTCGCCACTGCCTATAATACCGCACGTTGGCAACAAATTGATCAAAGCGATCGCCAAACACAAAAACCACTATCGTCATTTTTCAACTTATGTAGTGCAGCCCGCACTCAATTCGGTCACGATTTAGCGAACCTCGCCCAAAAAATTACACCAAAATATACATGGGATGATATTGTATTGCATCCCAACCAAATAACACAACTAAAAGATATTTGCAAAGAAGCAGAATATCGAGATTTAGTACATCAAAAATGGGGTTTTGCTGAAAAATTATCTTTCGGAAAAGGTCTAAATGTGCTGTTTTCTGGTTCTTCCGGTACAGGTAAAACTATGGCAGCAGAAGTGATTGCCCATCAACTACAATTAGATCTTTACAAAATTGATTTATCACAAATAGTTAGTAAATACATCGGTGAGACAGAGAAAAATTTAAATCGAATTTTTACTGCTGCCAGTAATTCTAATGCCATCCTATTTTTTGATGAAGCAGATGCCTTATTTGGCAAACGTTCTGAAGTCCAAGATGCCCGCGATCGCTACGCCAATATCGAAGTAGGTTATCTGTTGCAAAAAATGGAAGAATACGACGGTATTGCAATTTTAACCACAAATCACCGTAGTAATATGGACGAAGCTTTTGAGCGCCGACTCCGATTTATTATCGAGTTTCCCTTACCAGATATCAAGAATCGTCACCTAATTTGGCAGAAAATTTTCCCAAAAAATGCCCCTTGTAGCCCCAATCTGGATTTAGAATTTTTAGCAGAAAATTTTGAAATTACAGGAGCTAATATTCGCAATATTGCTCTGACAGCAGCTTTTTTAGCAGCAGACGATCGAGGAGTCATTGAGATGGTACATTTAATTCGAGCCGTGCGTCGGGAGTATCAAAAAATGGGACAAATTCTCAGAGATAAGGACTTAGGTCAATATGCGAATTTGCGTTGATTCTACTAGAGCGATCGTTCATCGGGTAATATCCTGTCCGGCTAAAGACTTATCATTAAACACGGCAGGAACCAGAATCCTTTGTTTCACAAACACAAGGTAGATAAGTACGCACTAAACAAATATTGTGCGGCATTAGCAAGTGAATTTCCCTTTGCCGATGAACTGAACTCAATGGCGAGACAGTCCGCTGCTGAACGTTCTTGGAGTGCAATAGCTCGGTTTTACAATAACTGTAAACTGATTGCGGATATGTGGAAGATAGAGATATCAATGCAGCAATCAATATTTTGAGAATCGGAATCAGTACCGTGGGGCACACGGGAACTTACGCTTGGGGAGATTTGCCCTCTTGGGCGATTGGTGTAAACCTGTCGTCTA
>JAVRBV020000126.1:0-10960 GCA_034531095.2 Nostoc sp. CreGUA01
CAGGGCTTGTGCCAGAGTGGGAGCCAATCGCAAAACTGCCAAACAAAAGAACAAACAAGTTTTATACTTTAAGCCAACTAGCGCCGACTACGACGCTAGGATTTTTGCTTTTAGGGAGAAAGACTGGACTGTTAGCCTTACTTTGTCCGAAGGCAGAGAGCATATTAAGTTGGATATTGGCAACTACCAGCGAGGTAAACTCAAAGGCAAGAAACCGACATCGGCACAGTTGTGCAAGCATCGGGATGGTTCCTACTACATTCATATTCAAATCAAGGATGAAGCACCGACACCAATTAAATCCAATAACGTAATTGGTGTTGATTTTGGGCGCAGAGATATTGCTGTAACTAGCAATGGGGACAAATGGGATGGAAAGCAAATCAACGATGTTAGAGACAAATTTTCTAGAGTAAGAAGTTCTCTCCAAAAGAAAGCTACGAAAGGCACAAGGTCTACTCGCCGTAGGGTAAGGCAGATTTTGCAACGGTTGTCGGGGCGTGAGAGAAGATTTCAGCAATGGCTCAACCATCAAATCAGCTATCGAATTATTCAACAAGCCAAAAACACCGCATCTATTGTTGCTATTGAAAACTTGACCGGAATTAGAGATCGCACCAACACTCAACCAAGGAGTAAAGTTGAGCGCAGACGGTCTAATTCTTGGTCGTTTTATCAATTGCGTTCCTTTCTTGAGTACAAAGGTATTAAGGAAGGGGTTGAGGTGATTGCCGTACCACCTGCCTACACAAGCCAAACCTGCCATCAATGTTTGCACATTGGGTTGAGGTCGGATAAACGTTTTAAGTGTGGTAATTGTGGGTGGCATGGTGATAGCGTAGCGTTAGCGAGTCTTCGAGCGTCTGCTGATTTGAATGGTGCAAAAATGATTTCTCTTTTGGGGCAATCTGTAAGCTTGCCTGGAGGTTCGGGTTATTTGTGTTGTGAACTCAGCACAGATAGCTCAGGGCTACTACAAAGCCCCGCCCTTTAGGGCTGGGGTTAGCTTACCAAGGATTACCCACCATTGTAAATCCAGCCCAATAATAAGGATGCATCAGTGATTCATCAGCTTCATCAAAACTTTCAGCAGGCAAAGGCAAGTTCCCCACCACTCCCAAACCTTGGATTTGACCATCCTTTAAGTAAATCTGCCCTTTAGCCATAGCTACTTGAGCTTGTCTCAAAGCCTCTGCCTTAATCGGAGCTGTCTTTAAATTCTCATAAAATTTCGTCATCAATGCTGCTGTACCAGAATCGTTAACAGACCAAAGACTGGCAACACTAGTTTTCACACCTGCTAGCACTGCTAAACCCGCAAACCCAAGTTCTGATTCTTTATCGCCCAAAGCTGTTCTACAAGCACTCAGCACCATCATTTCGACTTGGGGTTCGTTTAACCGCAACTGCCGCAACTGGTTCAAGCGTAACTTGTCTTCCCACAGTTGAATATAGGAATTGCTTAAACCGCCAGTCACAAAATCGGCATGGGTCGCCATGTGAATAATACCAAAAGGTTGTTGACGGCGGACACTTTTGAGATTTTCTAAGGTGGCTTGCTTGTCCAACAACAATTTACCTTGCCAGAGTTTGGATACCAATGTTGAAATTTCCACAGGAACGGCTGGTAAAGGCACTTGTCCTTGAGTACTAAGAGAAACCCCCAGCGCTAAAATTTGGGATTTTCTAATGTCTGTATACAGTGTGTTAGTCAAACTCAGACTCGGCATCAAGCCAATACTGTATTTTTCTACCAGAAATTGTTCGCCATCGTGAAGCGCTGCTATTGGAGTTGAACGTAAACCAATGTCTGGTAGAAAGACTAAGTTGTTAATTTCTCTGGCTTGCAACTCTGCTTCTAGTGGTGCAATTATCCAGCGATAAAGTTGTTGAGATGGACGCAAATAAGCGGTGCGGCGGCGGTTTTGGGGACTCACAATTTGGTCACGAAATTGTTGAGCTACTTGTAAAACTTTAGCTCTGGTAGTTTCTGGGATGCGCTTACGAATGGGGTCACCTTTTCCAGTAACTACTACTATTTCCAGTTCGTCGCTATCGTTTTCTAGTAGGGTATTCAGCTGTTTAGTTCTCTCTGGTATAATCTCCACAGGCACAAAACTAAGGTAAATAAATGCAGGTTTTACACCAGTTGCTTCCTCAATTTTGCGAGCAATTTCTTTGGCATCATCCAATGTTTTAATTTTGGGATTGGGTATGCCTAAATAATCGCCAAAATCATCTGTGAAGTCATCTTCCGGAGTAGGATCGGTGTTAATCACAGGATCGCCTGGATCGGGGCCCGGGTTAGGATCGCCTGGGTTACCTGGACCGCACTGAAATGAGCAGGGAGGAACATCGGGGACGTTAGGCTCATCACGTACATTCACGTTGATTGCTACTTGTACAGGTTCTGAAGATGAAACAACATCACTAGCCCTGACAGTAAATGCATTTATTAGCCCTGTGCTATCTGTTGGTGGTGTGTAATTTAATGTTTCGCCTATTGTTAATGTGTCTCCCGCAGCTAAAACCGTTTCGCCTCGTCTTAGGGTTCCTGCTTGGATGACATCAACAAAAACAGTGGTGTTATCTAGATTGACATCGCTAGTGCTGGCTGTAAATGTGAAGCTTAAGGTTTCATTGACTTCGGCATTAGATGAGAGGAGGGTGTTTGTTGTCAGCGTCGGCGGGGTATTTACGGATGTAATGGTAATGCTGGCTGGGGTGCCAGTGGCATCTCCGTTAGTTGGCAAGACTGGAAAACTAGCAGCAGTGATGGTTGCACCGCCTCCGGTATCAATTGTTCCAAATGTGCCATTAATACTTGTTGCATCACCTACGGTAAATGGCACATTATCCGGCCCACCATCATGTTGAATTGTGACACTACCCCCGGTAACGCTAACAAATCCTTCTTCACTGAAAGGGTTTAATAAAATTCCTGGTGTGGTGATGGTAGTACCTGTCCCTGTTCCTTGAACTAGTCCGTTTGTCAGCACTTGCACATCGCCGCCAGCCACAGTACCGTCAACAAGCGATGCTATGGCCTGTGTGTTGATGCTAGTAAAACGAATTGTGCTGCCAGCAGTAGTGTTAGTTTGTAAGCTAACGTCGCCACCTGTAGCAGTTTCTGTATCAAATCCGACGGCGATCGCTGAAGCATTAATAGCATCATTCACTGTGATATTATTTGTCGTAGTTAAGCTAACTGCACCGCCTGTAGCACTTGTATCACCATCCACCCCATCGGTGCTTGCTGAGGTATCAATACCGCCATTCACAGTAATATTATCTGTGGCAGTTAAGGTTACTGCACCACCCGTGCCGGTAAAAGTGCCGCCTCCTTGCTTGACTAAAGAGGAATTAATTGCGCCTGTGGTGATACTGCCGCCTGTAGTAGTTGCTACTACGCTGCCACCCGTACCTAA
Source organism: Nostoc sp. CreGUA01 (assembly GCA_034531095.2). Classification (GTDB taxonomy): domain Bacteria; phylum Cyanobacteriota; class Cyanobacteriia; order Cyanobacteriales; family Nostocaceae; genus Nostoc. The sequence goes on from JAVRBV020000126.1 coordinate 3,429, forward strand.
GCCGACTGCATCATTGGAAGAGGAATTAATGTTATTTGTGATAATGTCACCACCGGCAGACAAGTTGACATTACCCGCAGAGTAGCCCCCGCCAGTGGTAACAATGTTACCTACTGTGATGCCACCGATCGCAGTTAAATTAACGCTGCCAGCAGTTCCACTACCATTACTTGTATCGAAATTTCCCAGTGATAGGCTGGCACCAGAAATATTGATTGCTCCTCCAGTTGTGGCTATTGTGTTGCTAGGGTCAACAAAGTTGACAGAACCGGTTTGTGAGGAGAGGGTGAAGCTACCGCCAGTACCTAAGTTTAATGTAGCGACACCATCGGTTGTGACTGTGGGTGTCGCTCCGGTGATGTCATTGATGGTAATATTGCCTGTGGCTTGGAGGTTGATATTTGCACCTGAAGCTGCGATCGCACCCCATGAAATTGTATTCGCCCCAATATCTGCATCGCCAAAAGCAATGTTGTCAGCTGTGCCATCAAAAGTCCCTACTCCACCATCGATAATAGTCAACGTGGTGGGGTCTAGCAATAATGTACCAAAGCTACCATTGGCGGCTGAAGTATCTACCAAACCGTTGAAGGTTAAGAAATTTTTGCCTGATACTTCTACAAAACCACCATTGCCAGAATTTGCTCCTCCACGTGCCGAAATGTTACCAAAATATTGGGTTGCGTTGTCACCCCAAACAATCACCCGTCCGCCATTTCCATTTAAAGTACTATCGGCATTAATTACGGAGTTGGAGTTAACATAAGTCTGCTGTGCGTTGGGTAAACTTCCCTTACCTTGGTAATCGCCGCCAATTAGTACGGTACCGCCACCATTGGTTCCAGAAGCGTTAATATTGGCATCAATTACGCCGACTTTTGTACCCAAAGCAGTTACTGTCCCGCCTGTTTGACTTGATACATCCACAGTGCCAGAAACAATGGTTGTCCCTGGGGTTGCAGGAATTTTGATGTTAGAGTTTGTTAGTTGTACAGTTCCATCAGCATTGGCAGTTAACCCAGTGTCAGTGTTACCAACGGTGAGCAATTCTGGTAAAGATGCAATGGGAATTGTCCAGTTATTGGGCTGGTTGCTACTAGAGGCCAGGGGCTGAACTTCCAGACTCAAGACATTTCCTGGCTGACTCAGGCGCACCCAATTTTGACCCGGTACGGATGTGACGGTTATTTGTCCTCCCGGTGCGGAAATTTGCCCAGTATTGACTACTGTACCGCCCAATAAATTCAAATTCTGCCCCGTACCCACTGCCAAATTTCCCGCATTCACAATCGCTCCTGGTTGGCTAGTACTAAAGGCAAAGCCATTGGGGTTTCCCACTAAAGCACTGTAATCATTAACACCAATGGCATTGAACCAATTGCTGCCAAAACCGATGCCGTTGGCTGTGGTCACCGTAAAAGCACTAGGTACATTTAAGCTGGCATTTCCTCCAAAAATAAATCCGGCTGGATTCATCAAGAATAGATTCGGGCTACCGCCAGTCACCTGAATTAAGCCATTGATGATGGCAGGATCGCCGCCTGTAATTCGACCAAGGATATTTTGTAGCGCTGGACTGGCTTGGAAGTTGGCGATTTGTTCTGGTGAAATTCCAAACTGTTGAAAGCTGTGGAAGAGGTTGGCACCATCACCAGAAGTTGTACCGCCGGTGATATCAAGTCGATTGCCGTTGGGAGTCACAATTGTGTTTGTACCGTCAGCAGCAGGAACAATTTGCTGTGCTTGGGTGGGACTGATGGTACTCAAAAGCGGCGCAATCACTAGGACTGAAGCAGCGATACTGGAGAGTAAAGATTTTTTGCGCCGCAAGATAAAACGACCTGTGGAAAATTCTACATCGATTTGTAACTTATTTGCTAATCCCCGTCGCCAAAGTGCTTGAGCGATCGCCTTTTTTGACCAGAGTATTTGTTCTGTTTTTCTCCTCACAGAGATGCTTTGGGAATGAATTCTGTAGAAGTACAGAGGCTGTTTAACTCTGCATACTTCGGCAACTTCGGAAAGTCTTAAACACAGATCGTAATCATAGGAAGTATTAGTAAAGAACGCATTCACACCCCCCACTTGGTCGTAAACAGAACGACGCATGAGGCGGAAATGGAAAGTCATGAAGTTTACTAACAGACCTTCTCTAGAGTAGGGGATATCACAGCGGTGACCGTAACCGAGAAGTTTACCGTCTGCATCGATATTTAAATAGTCAGTGTAAACAAATCCCGTTTCTGGGTAGCGGTTGAGGACGGCGGCAGTTTCGGCTAGGGCGGTAGGGGCAAGGATATCATCACTGTCAACAATACCGATGTAACTGCCACTAGTTTGGTTAATTGCCGCTTTACAAGCCGCAGCAACTCCTTGATGGTGTCCTTGGATTACCCGCACTCGGCCATCTTGTTGAGCATATCTTTTAGCGATCGCCACCGATCCATCACTAGAACCATCATCCCAAATGAGTAGCTCCAAGTCTTGCCATGTCTGGGCTAAGACACTGGCGATCGCTTCTTGAAGATAAGCCTCCCGATTGTAATTAACGATGACAATGGAAATCAGTGGTGACATCGCAGTAATCCAAGTTTTCTACCTATTACCAGAATATAATGCTCAGGGCTTTCACTTAAGTAATCATTGCAGTTTATTATTTTTTAGTTACAAATTTTCTTAAATTTGAATAGCAAAAATATGATATTCAAATATTCATGCACAAATAAATGGGCATTGGGCATTGGGCATTGGGCATTGGTTATTCTCCCCCATCTCCCCATCTCCCCATCTCCCCATCTCCCCACTCACCGGGCACCCTAGCGAAAAGAAATGAGAAAAGGAACAGAAACTCGTGTTAACCCGAAAGCAATGACTCAGCCAAGAATTGTCTATCTCTCTCATCGGTTAGACGCTTGGCAAAGTCTGGCAAATACTAAATGGAATCAGCACAGTTTCAGTTTCAAGTGTGGCTTGTTAGTTCTGCCTGCGGTCTGGATTTTAACTGCCAGTGGACTTAAAGCTACAGCTAATAACTTTACACCAACCTCAGATCGAGATAGCAGTTACCCAGAGTTACAAATCGTACAGGAAACAGAACCTTCTCCGGCAACTGAGCCAAACCCGGAATCGTCCCCAGCACAACCAGAAACACCACAACGCATTCGAGTCCGGAAAATCCAGGTTATAGATAGTACGGTTTTTACTGAAAATGACTTGAATGCAGTTGTCAAGCCCTTTGAAGAACGAGACTTGACTTTAGAAGAAATCAGACAAGCCGCAGACGCAGTTACTCAACTTTATTTAAATAAAGGCTATCTCAATTCCAGGGCGATTCCAGAGACTCAGCAACCTAGCACCGCCGACGGAATTGTAGTCATTCGCGTGATTGAAGGACGTTTAGCAGAGATAGACATCCAAGGAACGCAGCGATTAAACCAATCTTATATTCGTAGTCGCATCGAATTAGGTGCCGGTATTCCTCTAAATATTGGGAAGTTGGAAGACCAATTAAAGCTATTGCGACTCGATCCTTTGTTGACAAACATCGAAGCACGTCTGCGTCCCACAGGTAAAGTCGGTCAAAGTGTTTTGGTTGTGAGAGTTGAAGAGGCAAATCCTTTAACTGGTAGCTTGGGTGTAGATAATTATTCGCCTCCGAGTATTGGTGCCGAAAGATTGGGTGTTGAACTGCGCCATCGTAATTTAACTGGGATGGGGGATGAGTTAGCAGGCTCTTATTTTCACTCGTTTACTGGTGGTTCCGACATCTTTGATTTTAGATATCAGGTTCCTGTCAATGCGATGGATGGGAAGGTGCAAATCAGAGCTGCATTTAATCGTAACGAAATCACCGAGGCGCCCTTCGATGCCTTTGGTATTCGGGCAAACCAGGATCTTTATGAAATCAATTATCGCCAACCATTGATGCGATCGCCAAGAGAAGAATTTGCCTTATCTTTAGGATTTACCTATCAAGACGGTCAAACTTTTCTCTTCGATGACCTAGCAACCCCCTTTGGTATCGGTCCCGATGCCAATGGAGTTAGTCGTACCAGCGTCATTAAGTTTGGTCAAGATTATATCAGACGCGAACCCCAAGGTGCTTGGTTCTTGCGATCGCAATTTAGTTTTGGTATCGACATCTTAGATGCCACAATCAACAATGATCCCATACCCGATGGTCGCTTCTTCAGTTGGCTAGGTCAAATACAGCGCGTACAGCGACTCAGCAACGACCAATTATTAATTATCCAAGCAGAGTTACAGCTAACACCAGATAGCCTCTTACCTTCCCAGCAATTCGTCATTGGCGGCGGACAATCAATCAGAGGATATCGTCAAAATGTGCGCTCAGGAGATAATGGATTTCGGGTAGCGATCGAAGATCGAATCACAGTGCAGCGCAATGAATCTGGATTATCCACCATTCAACTAGCACCATTTGTTGACATGGGAGCCGTCTGGAATAAGTCAAATAATCCGAATTCACTACCCGATCAAACTTTTCTCATTGGTGCAGGCTTAGGATTATTGTGGAATGAAGCCTTTGGCATTGATAATTTAAATTTACGACTCGATTATGGATTTCCATTTATCGATTTGAGCGATCGTGGTAATAACGCTCAAGATGATGGCTTTTATTTTAGCCTCCGGTATCAGCCGTAATTGGGAATGGGGAGTGGGGAGATGAGGGAGACAAATCAATTCAAAATTCAAAATTCAAAATTCAAAATTCAAAATTAAAGAACTTTTGAATACGTGACTTTTTAATGCCCAATGCCCAATGCCCTTTTTCATTTTTTATATAAAGCGCGATATTCCCAAGGATTAATAAATTTAGTATCACTCCAAATGCCAAGCTTTTGGTTTTTGGCTTGTGCTTCGGCTTGTTGAATTAAGTCTTTACTCGGACATTTATTTAAATAGGGACGATATACTTTTGCTAAACCTTCTTGCAATAATATTTGTTGGATAAAAGTGCCATTTTTTAAACGCACTTCTGCAACTTTCCGCCCATAACGATCGCTATCCGTAATATTCAAGGTTACCCTTTCCCCTCCTTGTTGGACGAGTTGTTGCACGCGTTCTTGAGCTTTTACACCCCAACTAAATTGATTGCGATCGCTACTACTTTTACTCTGCTTTTCTTTATTAGTATGAGCTATTTCTGGCGCATCTACACAAGCAAAGCGCACGGTCACATTTTTACCATTAGCATCCCTTACTACTAAAGTATCACCATCACTCACTCGCTCAACTACATCTCCTGAATTACCAATAAAGCCGCAGCCGATTAAACCCAGAACTATCATAATAGCACAAAGCCAAAATTCCACTAATTTAATTAATTTTTCCATCCAAATTCACCAAATTTTCTTTGATATCATGTCCGGTTGAACACAAGTCAATTGCGTTATCCCTTGGCGTTCCCCAAGGGTAGGAAGTGAGTTTACAAATCTAATCTTGATTAATTCTGAATTCTGAATTCTCAATTATTATTGACATGCTGTCGGAGAGTTTCCAAACATATTTGAATTTTTGTATCTATTAATTGATTATCAAAAGGTAATCGTTCGCCAGTCACCCAAGCTTGTTGAGGTTGACATTGATATATTCTGCGGGGTGAATCATTTAAATAATCGGCGGCTGTGCGATTGTGTTTTCTCTTAGCGCGATTTACAAGTAGCTTCAGAATCTTTTCTGTTTCTTCTGGTTTTAATTCTGATGCCGTTCCAGAAAAATATAAACCATCTGCTGTACCTTCTGAAACACTCGAATTAAAAATAGCGATCGCCACTTTCCCGCCATTACTATATAAATTCTGCGAATGCTTAGATTCTATAGCCGAACTCCAATAAATATTGCAGTTTTCATCATAGGCAAAAAATAAAGGTGATGCCCAAGGATAACCATCTAAAGAACAAGTAGACAAAGTACAATAAATATTATTTTCCATAATCCGAACGGCTTTCGCAATCACTTCTGGATTTTGGAAATCAATTGTATTCACCCACCGATTCGTAACACTTGCAGATTCCAACATAACGATCTTATTTTATTGAGAGGTTGTTTAAGAGGTTGTTTGAAAAGTGTTTCGTTGTGATTTTGGACACGTTTAGATCCCCGATTTACAGCAATTTAAATGTTTTTCAGGTTATCTGCACTCAGCACTCCTGAGTCTTTACACCTTCACAAACCAGCGCTGCTGATACATTACAACACCAACAGCCCACCACAACAACACCGTGACTATGGCAAACAACAAAGAACCGTTAAGCGCCCCCGCCCAAGATGTGAAAAGATTCTGGGAAATCCAATTGTAGGAACTGGGGGCGTTTTCTCCTGTACCGATGGTGGTTCTGACTAAGATTTTAATTAATAAAACAGACGCAACGAAAAGAGCGATCGCATTTAAACCCATAATTTCAAAAGCTTTACCCCAGCGACGTATCAACCGTACTTCGATGAGTTCATAACAAGCTGCTAGCAACAATAACGCCCAACCTGTTGTCAAAACCACATAAGAACTTGTCCACAATTTTTTATTAATGGGGAATGTCCACCCCCACGCCCAACCAATAATTAAACAACCGACTCCAAATAATCCTAACCCGATACTTGTGCGGGACTGTACAGGCTGGCTGCGTATCCATTGCCCAGTGAAGTAGCCAGCGAGGACATTAACTATCGCCGGAATGCTACTGAAAAGTCCCTCTGGATCTCCCATAAAATTGAAACCATCACCTTTATATAAATGTGTTTTGGGAATAATTAGGCGGTCAACATAAGCACCGAAATTACCTTCCCGCGTCAGAACTCCCGCCCCATAATCGGGTACTGGTAAATACATCATCGCTAGCCAGTAGCCAATGAGTAGCACTGCTGCTAGTATCCATTGACCTTTGCGTGGGATGTTGAGAACTATCAAAGAAGCCAGTAGATAAGTAATGCTAATGCGTTGCAACACTCCCATAATGCGGATGCTACTGAAATCAAAAGTCCAAACACCTTTATTCCAAAAGCCGTTGAGTAGCAATCCCAAAACAAAGAGAATAGCGGCGCGGCGGAATATCCGCCAGTAAACAGCCGAGTTTGGTTTATTACCTCCGGTGTACTTCGACAGAGAAAAAGTCATTGCTACACCGATAATGAAGAGAAAAAAAGGAAATACCAAGTCAGCTGGTGTACAGCCGTGCCAATTAGCGTGGGCGAAGGGAGGATATACATCATCTGCAACTCCCATCATATTAACGAGAATCATCGCAGCGATGGTAATACCGCGAAAAACATCCAGTGAAGTCAGGCGCATAAGCGGAATTTTTCCTTGGTGAGTATCTAAGTTAACCCGCCTGATGCAGCTAATCAAGCAAAATTTATAGACCTTGATACAAATTCAGAGGGTGTAGGGTGTAGGGTGTAGGGTGTAGGGAACTCACGTTTAAAAACGTGAGATTGAAAAAATGACGCTTTGTATCTTGCGCTACGCGTCTCGATACAATTCTTTTTTTAAACTGAGCTTTTGACTCAGAACT
>JAVRBV020000127.1:0-74668 GCA_034531095.2 Nostoc sp. CreGUA01
AAATTCTGTACTGACAACGCCGCCATGATTGGCTGCGCCGCCGCCGAACATCTATCCTCCGGTCATACATCCCCCCTGACCCTGGGCGTTGAATCTAGATTAGCCCTGAGTCAGGTGATGAAGTTGTATCACTCTGTTGAGAAGCGGGCATTGGGCATTGGGCATTGGGCATTGGCCATTGTGCATTGGGCATTGTGCATTGAGCATTGGGCATGGGGCATGGGTAATATTATCCCTTTAACCTTTACCCTTTACCCTTTACCCTTTACCCTTTACCCTTTAACCTTTTCCCCTGCCTCCCCTGCTCCCTCATCTCCCTCATCTCCCTCATCTCCCCATGCCCCATGCCCCATGCCCCATTTTATTGACTTTTAACTATCGACCGGATGTAATCAGCTACTGCATCTGGCTGCTCTAACATAGCTAAGTGTCCGCAATTAGGAATTTCTAAAACATTGTCACCACAGTATTGAAAAAGTCTGTGAAAGCTAGCTAAATGACGGACATACTTGGGTTCCATCACTTTGTCTTCCGCACCAGCCAAAAAATAAACTGGCTGCTTCAGGTGAGATACTAGCTCAGGTAAACGATTAATTTCTTCTTCGGTTGTAGAGTCTAACAAAGCTCCCAGGGCGGCTTCTGGGTCAGCCACGACGAAATCAATCACCCGCTGACGTGCCCAATAGCGTTCTAAAGGACGTGCCACACTGGCTCTGGTAAAGAGCAAATCAATTAAGGGCACTTGTGACAGCCACCGCGGACGAATTTGCAAAAATTTTTGACCCGCCGAGCGAAACTGCTCAAAAGCTTCTTTGAGGTAAATACCACCACCAGCGTTGATACAGATAACTCCCTTAACAGACTCAGGTATTTGATCTGCTGCCCATAGAGCGATCGTACCTCCCAAAGAGTGACCAATTAGCCAAGCGCTAGTAATATTTAGCTGTTCCAAAAGAATTGCTAAATCCTGAGCATAGGCAGCAGGAGTATAAAGAGAATCGAAAGGTGAACCAACCCCACCACTGGAGATGGGCATTAGACTCACAGAAGTTTGTGCCCGACTAAAATCAGTTTTTACCTGGGACTGGGATTCACCAAAACCCCGCAAATCATAGGACACGCACTGCAAATCATCTGATAGGCGGGAAATCACAGGTTGCCAGTATCCACGGCTATTAAGCCAACCGTGGATAAAGACTAAAGCGTGGGGGCAGGAAGTGGGAGCCGTTAGCTCGTATGCGTGTGGAACGCCCAAGATTTCAATAGTTGCCATACTTATATCGTACCCTTAAGGGCGGGTGCGACTAAATACGAAGTGTTTTCATTTACCCAGCAACCTATGTCGCACCCCTTCAGCAATTTTGTGACCCAGATATTCAGGAATCAAGCTTTCATTGGGTCCCAACAAGTAGAGAATTAGCCGTGTACGTCCGCGCCAAACGAGTAAATTAGCATTGACTACCAGCAGATCTTCCTGCCAGATGGCGTACATCACTTTGTAAAATAATCCTGGTTGATTATCGGCTTCAATCACTAGGGCAGGGAGATGAAAAACCGGATCGACATAGAACTCAGTTTGTACCTGCTCTAAGCCAGTATCAAGATTGAATTCTACTGCCAGCATTTCTTCTACCTCAAACCGACCTCCTAAAGCCTCACGAATTGCGCGACAGACGTTTTCTGCGGTTTTATCGGTCAAGGCTTTACTACCACGAGATACCAGCAGTTTGATAAAAACTAACATCGGCGGACGGATCTGACCGTATAAACTCAGACCGTGGATTGTTAAACCGTAAGCTGCTAGTACACCAAAAATATCGCTGAGCAGAAAAGACTGGTTCCGGTAGGCAAAATGCAAGGCACTTTTGCTACCTTCGGGTTTGAGTTCAATCACAGCGCGTCTAGTTTTATAGAGACGGTAGGCTAGCCGTAAATTTTGCAGTTGAATCTCACTGCTGACGAATTGCTCATAAAACTGGGGAAACGCTCGATTAAAGCGCTTTAGGAGTTCCAGTGTCGAAGATTTTAAACCAGAAGCCATTGTTAAGGGTAAGACTCGCTTGCTTTCGTCACCTGGGACTAGGGACTGGGTATTGGGAACTGGGGGTTGGGAAGATTTTTCCCGGTTATTCAAATCCCTGATATACGATTCACTCCTAAGCTAACGTGCATTTAAGCTGCATACGAACAATTCACAGGATCTTTGCCAGAATTGGGTTTTCTATATTTATTTCGAGAAAAGTCACAGCAGCAGCGGCTTGGGTTGTTTTCCACATAGTCAGATAGAGGAATCACAACAGGGCATGATTTTGAATTACTTATATTCTTCCCTTTTGCTGAATTTTTAGTATGGTTTACGGAAAAACTCGGTTTATAGCCGCCGTGTTTCTAGGACGGCTTGGTGATAAAATTAATCTGTCTCAGGTAGAATATCCGCCGATACGGGACGACTCAAATGGGTAAAACACGCTCTTGTCGGGAAACAATAAAGACAACTCGGAGGGGAATACGAGTATAAAAAAGCTAGCGAAATCAACAAAGTAGCACCAACCAGAAAACATCATATTTTTTCCCCACGCCACTTGCTCCACTTGGGCAAAGCCCAAGACCGCAGTGGCTTATAAACGTATCGTGGGGCGCACGATAACGCTAGTTTCAATATACTAGTAAGTCTCTGGAGATACACCCCTCTGGGATCAATTAAGTTAGACTCGTTGATTGGTTCTCTTGAACGGTTAATTAGTTTAAGTACTGCCAGCAATGGATAGTTGATTTTAAGGTTTGTCGATGAAAGAGAAAACCTAAAAAGTGATTTTTAGAATCATCGCACTTTTAGGGTGGTGAGAACGTCAAAACAAAATGCTAAAGTTGAAGATGGTTGGTGTGAAACACGCCCTAACTAGCTGTTACGATTACAAATCTCGAAAACAACCCAAAAATTTTGAGTGTCAGGGGTAGTAATTGGGGCTAGCTACGTTAAGCATGAATCAACACTCAAAGAGAGTGGAAACCAATTCAGTTATATTACCCGAACCACGTTGGCATGGGTTTTTGGAAAACTTGGTTTAGTACTCCTGAGTCTGTAGCGACAACTAGAACAAACCCTTTTGAAGAACATACAGCAGAAACTACGGGCAACTCCAGCCCTGGCAGTGTTAGCGAAGCTTCTTCAAAAGAGGCTCGCATCGTCTTCAGTACAGACCGAGACATCGATCTGTATGAACTAGAAGAACTCTGTGATGCAGTTGGTTGGTCGCGTCGTCCTTTAAGAAAAGTCAAAAAAGCTATTGAGCATAGTTTTCTCGTCGCCTCAATGTGGCAGGTAAGAGGAAACCAAAAACGGCTCATTGGTTTTGCCCGCGCTACTTCAGATCATGCCTTTAATGCCACTATTTGGGATGTGGTGGTTCACCCAGACTTTCAAAATCAAGGACTGGGCAAGGCGCTGATGAAATACGTCCTTAAGAAACTTAGGAGTGAAGAGATTAGCAATGTGACTCTCTTTGCCGATCCTCATGTTGTAGATTTCTACCGAACTATGGGATTTATGCCAGATCCAGAAGGTATTAAAGGCATGTTCTGGTATCCTCACTGACAATCGATTCAAATAAAACCCGATTTGTACAATAAAATCAGGTATAATAGTAAAACTCTATTATTTTGATGTCGTTTGTGAAGGTTCAGCCGACAAACAAGCAAATTTATTTGTTGTAAATCTAAGTCGGCGGAAAAACCTTTATTTAATGTAAAGATGCTATCCATTCCGTCTTTGCAGAGAATAAAGAAGTTTATGCACGAATGGTGTTATGTGATATAATAATCTTAGTGCTTTTGCGAAAGGGTGATCGCTTTGGTGGAAAGTGAAAACCGAACCGCAAAAAGTAGATAGACACAGCCGGGATGTAGCGCAGCTTGGTAGCGCGCCTGCTTTGGGAGCAGGATGCCGCAGGTTCAAATCCTGTCATCCCGATTTAATTAATATATTTTGATTAATCAAACCCCGACTTATTAATAAATTTGGGTTTGAATAAAATGTCAAAATTTACTGAATTGCGATCGCAGCAAAAAAAACTTTTACCAATAAAGAATTCTCCAATTGAATTCTGTGCGACTGGCGAATAGAGCAGCTAGCTGTTGTATTTAATACTTGTATATTTCCTAATCCCTGTGAATCAAGAAAACTTTGAGATGATTTTCCAGCTTTTTCAGAGGCTTTAGAGGGGATATGGGTCAATATTTAATACTTCAAGGGAGATTCTATTAGCAAATTTCTATACATGGGAAGTTAGAGCTAATGGTTTTGTTGAGGTTTTGTGTATCAGTAATCAACTAAATCTAGAAAATATCTGAAAAATTCCTGCCATTTCGGGCAAATAGACTAAAGCTTTGTTGCTAAAATATGCAATTAAATTGCATGTTTTTACGCAGAAAATCAACTTGGTTATTTTGGTATTAGTCTGGCTTTTGAAGTATGTTAGCTAAATTTCGTCCTTCAGAAATAAGGTACTCGTAATACTGTACTTTGTATAAATTTGAGAAGATATTTAGTTAACCCCAGATGGAACGATTTATAAAGTCATGCCGTCACCCAATATCAGATAAAGTTAATCAAATGGCATTTATTATTTTCAGGCTCAGAAAGACTTTTGACTGTTTGACAAGCCATAAAATAGGCATCTACAGGATTTGGCAGTGAATAGCAAAGTCAAATCGACAAAAACACAACTTTAGCATAGTCTATTGGTAAACGCGATATTATAACAATCCTAAATAGTTGGGATTATTTTACTTTGTTCATTGACTTTTAACAGGCAACTGACACCATGAGTTGTTTACAAATAAATTTTCACAACTAAAATAGATTGCTATATAACTGAAGCTAGTTGGTGCTGTGCAAATCCAACCATTTGTTTAATTTAATTGTCTTTTTGATGCGAGGAGCAGTCATGAAATCATTGGTTCGTTGGGGCGCAACATTAGGTATAGCTGGGAGTGTCTTTTTGGGAGGGCTTTCAGGAATAGGTAATCTGCCAGGGCTAGGCAATCTAGAGGCGGTGGCTTTACCACAAGATCAGGTAGTGAAAAAGCTACAGGAAGTACCCGTATTCACCCTCACAAATCCTAAAGGTGAATTCGTAGTTCTTTCCAGGAATAACCAATCCAAGACCGTCTCTCAAGTGGGCTTTTTTATTAGCAAGCAAGATGCTCAAAAATTCCTTGATAATCGGCTCAAGAAAGAAAATCCTCAACTGGCAAGCACGCTACAAGTAAGACCTTTGTCTTTGGCAGACTACTATAAGATAGTCCTAGAAAGCAAAAAGAAGTCAGACTCAGTAATTTATACTTTAGTCCCGACCCAGCAACAAGTACAGTCGGCAACAAGTATGCTGAACGCAAGTGGTAAAAAAGTTGAGCAATTCAACGGTATTCCTTTGTTTGTGCCCAAATTTAAAAAGGATAATAGCTATTTGACCATTCCCTTGGCAAAAGGTAACGAGCGCTACATTCCTTTCTTTTTTGAGAAAGAGCAAGCAGTGGCTCTGTTAGACGAATTTAAAAAAGCCGTGCCCAAGGAAGCAGAAAACACTGAAATTCAGGTAGTGGATTTGTACGGTGTGATGGAGGCTCTTAATACTAGCAACGATCCAAGTATCAGTAAAATTGTTTTATATCCATCACGGGAGTCTATCAATTTTATTCGATCGCTTGCTCCCAATCAGTCACCAGCTGCCAAGCCCGCCGCTGCGCCTGCTCCGAAAAAATAATGGTCATGCACTCCAAGGTTGAGGCGTGGGGGAGAATGGCACTAAGAAAAGCTGAAACCTCGTCAGGGCAGGGTGTGGGAGGTGTGGGAGGTGTGGGAGGTGTGGGAGGATAGAGAAGAAATCTTTCCCCCCACACTCCCCTCTCTCCCCACACTCCCCACACTCAAAAAGCCAGTTATATCAGGGCTTTGCGATTAACTTAGTGCCATTCGGTATGGGGGAGAAACATCTGATAGTTTCTGGTTTACAACTTTGGCAGTGGCGCAATGCAGCCCTCGTTGCAGCGATCGCCAGTGATGTTCCACCAACGGAGATAGATTGGCTACTTCTGGAAGTCGCCGGCTTAGACCGTTTGGCACTCCGTTTGGAGTCTTTTAAAAATTGGCCGCAAATTCAGATGCAATTGCCTCTGGAAGAGTTAGATCGATTGTGGCAGAGGCGATTAAATGAACGCTTGCCAGTGCAGTACATTGCTGGAACTACACCTTGGCGTCAGTTTAAAATCGCCGTATCGAATGCGGTTTTGATTCCCCGACCAGAAACAGAGTGCTTAATTGATTTGGCTGTAGCAGCTGCTGGCAATGCTTCTGGACACTGGGCAGATTTGGGTACCGGCAGTGGAGCGATCGCCATCGGACTAGCAGATGTCTTGCCAAAAGCAACAATTCATGCTGTTGATTACAGTCCGGAAGCTTTGGCGATCGCCCAAACCAACGCCAATAATTTGGGTTTTGCTGACCGCATTCGATTTTATCAAGGTTCCTGGTGGGAGCCACTGACATTCCTGAAAGGTCAGTTCAGTGGTATGGTGTCGAATCCCCCTTACATACCCACCAGTACCTTACCTAGTTTGCAACCAGAAGTAGTTAAACACGAACCACATCTAGCTTTGGATGGTGGTGCAGATGGTTTAGATTGCATCCGCCATTTGATAGATATTTCTCCTAGCTATTTGCAATCTGGTGGTGTCTGGCTGATTGAGATGATGGCAGGACAGGCAGATACAGTGCGAGGACTTTTGCAAAATCAAGGAAGCTATTACAATATTCAAATTCATAGTGATTTAGCTGGAATTGAACGCTTTGTCTTAGCTTATAAAACATGAATTCGATGGGTCATATCATTTATACTCATATCAACTTAATGAATAAACAGCGATCGCTTCAACTGTAATCTCAAATTATAAGTCGGCGCAAATAAAGCTAACTGATGAAAATTGTTATTTGTTCTTTTTACTTCGTCTTTGGCAACGGTTTCAGGGCTATTTACTTTTCGTAATATAGTTATGTTTATTCCCACTCACTTACTGATGTCTGCAAAGTAAGAAAAGTAAAATTCTGTCGTTTGAAATTTATCTAAGGACTTGTCAAATTTACTTCTGACGATTTTTTTATTTTCTAGAACTGACGTTCATTTTTAACTTCTAACTCTTTCGTAGATATGGCCCAAGTTTGTCTAGAAAATCTCATAGCTGGCGCACGCGCCGGCTTTTTGGTCAGCTTTCCTACAGACACGGTTCCGGCGCTGGCGGCGATACCAGATAAAGCCGGATTAATTTTTGCGGCTAAGCAACGCAGTCAAGACAAACCTTTGATTCTCATGGCTGCTAGTGCTGAGGACTTGTGGTCTTATGTCAAAGGTAGTGTTAATGAGTATAAAATTTGGCAAGAATTAACAGATAAATATTGGCCAGGAGGACTGACATTAGTGTTACCAGCGAGTCAGCGCTTGCCAAAAGTTATGAATCCTACTGACCCAACTACAATTGGAATTCGAGTACCAAACAATGCGATCGCTCGAAATATTCTCGCACAAACAGGCCCTCTTGCCACCACTAGCGCTAATTTCTCTGGTCAACCGCCTTTGCAAACAATGGCTGAAATTGCAGCTCAGTTTCCCAACGTTCTGACTGTCGAAACAACAGAATCCCAGGAGCAAACCCTGGGACTGGGTATACCTTCCACCGTTGCCAAATGGACAGGGATTAATTGGGAGATTTTGCGACAAGGTGCATTAACAATTCAAAATTCAAAATTCAAAATTCAAAATTAAAGACAATTTCAGAAGGGGACTGTTACCCCGACTGAAATTGGGTCTACCTGTAGAGGTAGGGGTCTTAAACCCTCAAATGTACGATAAAGTTAGATTCTATCGAATGATAACCAGATATAGATAGCTATAATGTTGTTTTCCTGGTTTCAACAGCTGAGAAACTCAGAATTTTAATTTAGGCTGTTGTGGTCAATTAACAAGTTAATAATTGCCAAAATATGAATTGGAGTCACTGGATATATTTAGGAGTAGGAATAGCAATAGGTTTAGGTTTTCGTCGATTATTTGTGCGATTGCCAAACACTTTATCTAGCTTATCCCCAGTAGTGCCATTAGACCAACAAGATATGCCATCAATATCACAACAGATGCAGCAAACGCAGTTGGCATACCAAATGGCAAGGGAAATGAGCCAGTTTAAAGCTGGTTTTTTGGCACGGACGACCCATGAATTGCGATCGCCTCTCAATGGTTTAATTGGTTTACATCAGTTAATTTTGTCAGATCTTTGTGAAAGTCCAGATGAAGAACGAGAATTTATTGTCCAAGCTCATGAGCGAACGCTGAAACTGCTGAAGCTAATGGATGAAATTCTCAACGTTGCCAGAACTGAGCATGGTACAAATAAACTAGATATTCAGTCCAGACCCTTAGCTAATATTTTGGAGGAAGTTCATAACTTAACTTATATGCTGGCGGCAAATCGCAATTTTACCTTGCAATTGTTACCTGCCGACCCAGAAATTTATGTTTTAGCAGATCATCTTTGGCTCCGCCAAATATTAATTAGTTTAATAGACACTGCCATTACTCAAATGGAAGAAGGCAGCATCTATATTTCTAGCAGCACCGTTTCTACAAGTAATTTTGTGAATATTTGGCTGGATGTACCAACCCATACCATACCTTGGAGTGAGCCAATTGATTCCATAAAATCTGAAAATCAGCCCAGTAAAGCTAACCAGGAGAACGCCACTCTTTCTCCGGCAATGAGGCTATTAATAAATCAAACTCTGGTGGAAGTTATGGGAGGAAAACTAGAAATTTTGCTTTCTCCAATTCTCAAGGAACCATCCCAGGAAATGAGCAGACTACAAATTTCTATTCCCCTATTGAGTAGTGCTGAGTGCTGATTCCAGGTCGTTGAGGTATACTGGATGAAAAAAATAAACTTGCATTGTGGGAGTTTCATAGATGCCATACCTTTTTCCTGGCATGAACCCCTATCTGGAATTGCCTACTCTGTGGCAAGAGTTTCATAACCGATTGATTGTGGCAATCTCCGATGCGCTCACCCCTTATTTGCAACCCAAATACTACGTCGCTGTCGAAACCCGCAGCTATCTGGATGATGACAATCCTGAATTACTGGTGGGAATTCCAGATGCGATTGTGCTAACAACCTCTAAAACTCCTACAGTGCAATCTGTGGCCATTGCTACCGAAACTCGTCCCAAACAAATCCAGCTACCCATACCAATTGAAGTCAAAGAACGCTATCTGGAGGTGCGTGAAGTTGGAACGCATCAAGTGATTACCGTCATTGAAGTGCTATCACCGAAGAATAAGCGCAAAGGTGAAGGGCGAACTGCCTATGAGAAGAAACGGCAGCGGATACTGGGGAGTTCATCTCATCTGGTTGAAATTGATTTACTTCGAGAAAACCCACCCATGCCCATGATCGGGGTGAAAGAAACGAGCGACTATCGTATCGTAGTGAGTAGAGCCGCTATCCGCCCAATGGCAGATCTGTATGAATTTCAACTGCGTGAGCCAATCCCCAGATTTTCTTTACCACTCAAAGCAGACGATTCAGAATTAGAGGTCGATTTACAAGCCATCGTGTTGGGTGTTTACCATCGCGGCAGCTACCACGTCCGCATTGATTATCGGCAGGCGGTTCCCCCTCCAAAACTCTCCCCAGCCGTTCAGCAGTGGGTCGATGATTTACTCGCTCCCATTCGAGGTTCGTGAGGACTCACTAAATTCCTAAATCCCCACTCCCCAGACAGCACTATTTCGGTGATTCTTGAAGCTGAACTTCTGAATCAGCAACCAAATTCAGATTAGCTAGATTATGTAGTACCATCGTAGTACTAGTGTTGGGTTGGAAACCAATCTTTTTGTAGAATTCCTGTTGGTGAGTAGTCATCAGATAAACGCGCTCAACCCATCTCATGCGGGGATGACTCAAAACGGTTTCCACTAAATTGCTTCCCAAACCACTATTTCGATACTCTGGATGAATCACAACATCCCAAATTGTAGCGCGATATATACCATCGGATGTTGCTCTAGCAAAGCCAATCAACCGCTGACTATCCCTGACGGAAATCACTGGCTCACTGTTGGCAATGGCTATACTTAAATCCTCAATGCTGCGGCCTTTTGCCCAGAAAGCTGAAATGTTTAACAATTCTTGGAGTTGGTAAAGGTCAATTTCAGACTTGCGATCGCTAAATTGAATTTGAGGATTGTTCATGTATGGCACTCACTTTGACTGTATCTTAGCTATTGCTAAGTCATATTTTGCTAGAAATTGTTGAATGTGTATATCTATATGCAACGAGAGAGAAAATTTAGCCAGCTAGGGCAATATTCAATAACAAACCCACTTCCATAAAGGATGAGTTGGTCCCTGCTGACGTATTCGAGAAACTTGTTTTTCTAAACGTTGTTTTTCTTGTTCTGGTAATCCCACTAAGATATTCCGACTTTGCCAAACTAATACAGCAGCAGTCATACCGATACAAAAGGCTAAACCAAAGGTAGAAAGTGGATTGTAGAACAGTCCATATCGCACTGCTACCCACGTAAAATATTGTCGCCAGAGAGCAATTTCTGTACGTAAATTCCACAGGCAAATCGGGGCAACAGTGAGCCATAAACAGCTCACAAATAACCATCTGCCATATACGTGAAGCTGGTATAGCCTTTCTACTTGTTGAGCGAATGATGGGTCAGTTGTCATTTGTCCTTTGTCATTGGTCATTTCTCATTTATGATTAATTATTTTCCCGCAATGCCCAATGACGCCACTTGCTCCACTTGGGGAGACCCCTGCGTATCCGTCAGTGGCTCCCCCATGCCCAATTACTAATTACCAGTAGATGTATCAATTGACTCAGCATTAACTACCCCCTGGGATTGACCGCTACGTTCTCGCCATAAAGTTAAGAGAGTACTGGCGATGAAAATACTTGAATAAGCACCGGCGATAAAACCAATAATTAAAGCTAAGGCAAAGTTTTTTAGAGTTTCACCACCAAACAAAAAGATAGCAAACAGTGACAGCATTGTAGTGAAGGTCGTGTTAATAGACCTTGTTAAGGTTTGGTTGACAGCATCATCCACAATATCAGCGATCGCTCCATCGGGATTAATTTTCAGGGTTTCTCGAATGCGATCGTAAATCACCACTGTATCGTTGACTGAGAAACCCGTAATCGTCAGTAGAGCAACGATGAATAAGCTATCGACTTCAGTACCTACTACTAAACCCAAAATCGAAAAAATCCCTGCGGTAATCAACACATCATGAAATAGCGCAACGATCGCAAATACCGCATAATCCAGCTGGAAACGAAAGCTCAAGTAAAGAATGATACCCGCGAAGGAAACTATCAGAGCTATTACCCCAGACCTAAACAGCTCTGCTCCCAAAGTCGGGCCAACGGTGTCAAATTGATTTTTTTGGTCGTCAAAAGTACCGACTTTTTCGCTTAACGCATTTTGTAAGTTGGTACGCTGCTCGCGATCCAAACTTTTTGTCCGAATTAATATACCATTTTCAGCACCAGTGCCTTTGTCAGCGACAATTTGGATGCTGCTATCTCCCAATCCTTGGGCTTTAGCTACTTCTCGAACAACATTAATATCAATGGGCTGGTCGCAGTTATCGGGTTTGGAACAATCTCGTTCAAACTGCAATCGTGTACCACCGACAAAATCCAAACTGGGACGTAGGGGTGCTTTGATGTCGGGGTTTTGCCAAGAAATCACCATTGAGATGATACCAGCCAAAATGATGGCAATAGAAATAGCCCACCAAAGCGATCGCGATTTGTTAATACTCAGTTTCATGAAGATACCTCTGCCTTATTAGATGTTGGCAGGTTCGGAGAGAAAAGTTCTGGTTTTTTGAATGCGGGAATTGTAATTGCCAAAAACATCAAGGTGCGACTACAGGTAATTGCTGTAAACATACTCACTGCTACGCCCAAAGCCAAAGTTAGAGCAAAACCTTTTACCAAGCCAGCCCCTAGCCAGAATAGTGCAGCACAAGCAATAACTGTAGTCACGTTGCCGTCTAAAATACTGGAAAAGGCGCGATAAAAACCAGATTCTACAGAACGATAAAGAGATTTACCTGCTTGCAATTCTTCTCGCGTCCGTTCAAAAATGAGTACGTTTGCATCCACCGCCATGCCAATACTGAGAATAAAACCGGCAATACCTGGCAGAGTCAAGGTGACACCGAACAAAGCAAAGGTAGCCCAGGTCAACAAGGCGTAGATCAATAGTGCGATATCGGCAATTACTCCTGGTAGTCTATAGTACACCACCATAAATACTAATACTAAAATCAGACCACCGACACCAGCATAGATGCTGCTAGTGATGCTGTCTTGACCTAAAGTTGCCCCAACAGTGCGAATTTCTGCAATTTCTACTGGTACGGGTAATGCGCCACCGCGTAGCTGTACACCCAAGTCATTGGCTTCTTGTGCGGTAAACCGACCGGTAATCACCGCTGAGCCTCCAGTAATACCGGTGGAGGCGAATTCTAGACCCACAGTCGGAGCGCTGATCAGTTCATTATCGAGAAAAACACCAATACTGCGCCCAGTACCGGCAAGATTTTTTGTTAGCTGAGCAAACAGTTCACCACCCTGTTGGTCGAAGCGAATGGCAACATTCCAATTGTTACCTTGAGTGGGTTCGCCATAGGCATCCTTGAGGTATTTGCCAATTAGCGGCGGGTTGGTACTTTCAAACAATTCAGCGATCGCTTGATTATTTTTCTGTAAATCTTCTTGATTTTTGGTTATTGCTGCTTTATCATTGCTTTTTCTCAACTCTTCTTGCTTTACCTTCAATTCAGCTCGTGATGTTTGGAAAGCTAACAGTTGAGTTTCTGTGTTCGGCTTTTGCGTCCGGAATTCTAACTGCGCCGTACCTCCCAGCACCCGTTCAGCTTGCTCTGGGTCATTGACTCCTGGGAGTTGCACCAATATCTTATCTGCACCGACTGTTTGAATTACTGGCTCAGAAACACCCAAACCATTAATCCGACCTTCGACAACTTTCTTCACACCTTCCAATTCTCGTTCGGTGATTTGGGGAATTTCCGCCGATGGTTTCACCTGAATTGTTAGCTGTGAACCTCCCCGCAAGTCAAGTCCAAGAGGTATCGGAATCGTAGCAATCACCGCGATCGCGGCGATTACCAGCACTAAAATCAAAATTAATAGCGATCGCTGTCTTTGCATACCATAACTCGCAACTGACAAAGGCTATAATAGCGCTCTTTTGTGGAGTTATGAGTTAGGAGTTGAGAGTTAGGAGTTGGGAGTTAGGAGTTGAGAGTTAGGAGTTGGGAGTTAGGAGTTGAGAGTTGGGAGTTGGGAGTTAAAACTCATACTTTCAAATTCTTAACTCCTAACTCATAACTCCTCACTCCTCACTCCTCACTTTTAAACCCGCAACGCTACCATTTTTTCCACAGCTTCCACTATTTGCTCTGGTTGGACAATTGTGAGTCTTTCCAGATTGCCGTTATATGGTGTGGGGATATCTTGGGAAGAAAGCCGCAGTACTGGTGCATCCAATTCATCAAATAAGCGATCGTTAATTGAAGCGATGACTTCTGCTCCGATACCCGCAGTTCGCATGGATTCTTCCACAACAATAACTTTATGGGTTTTTCTTACTGATGCACCAATGGTATCAAAATCTAATGGTTTGAGAGATATTAAATCAATAACTTCTGGATCGTATCCTTGTTTTTCAAGAGTTTTTACCGCTTGCAACACATGATGGCGCATCCGCGAATAAGTAATAATGGTGACATCTTTACCTGGACGCACAAGTTCTGCTTTATCCAGGGGCAGCAAATATTCTTCTTCTGGTAAGTCTTCTTTCAAGTTGTAAAGTAGAACGTGTTCAAAGAATAATACCGGGTTATCATCGCGGATAGCGGATTTTAGTAGTCCTTTAGCATTTCTGGGTGTGGAACAGGCAACAATTTTCAACCCTGGAACGGCTTGGAAGTATGTTTCTAATCGCTGGGAATGTTCAGCCCCTAGCTGTCGTCCCACACCTCCAGGACCGCGAATTACCATCGGAATTTTGAAGTTGCCGCCAGAAGTATAGCGCAGCATCCCGGCGTTATTGGATATTTGATTAAACGCTAGGAGCAAGAAGCCCATATTCATACCTTCGATAATGGGACGCAACCCAGTCATCGCTGCTCCCACCGCCATCCCAGTAAAGCTGTTTTCGGCGATGGGGGTGTCTAGAACTCGGAGTTCGCCATACTTTTGGTACAGGTCTTTGGTAACTTTGTAGGAACCGCCGTAATGTCCTACGTCTTCACCGAGAACAAATACGCTCGAATCACGCGCCATTTCTTCATCAATGGCTTCACGCAAGGCGTTGAAGAATAGTGTTTCTGCCATTTAGACCTTTAGTACGATTATGGTTTTAGAATTTTATCGTGTGGCTGTGGCAAATACCGTGAGCGATCGCACTAGTTAGAGTTTGGGTTGTTGAAACGAACCGCCCCAGGCATCAACCTCAAAATTGCGAAAAAGTTTCTTTGTTGATTGTTTGTGATTTCTCATCTCCTATGCTGTCTGTTTAATTGCTATTTTCCCTCTAAGCAGGTACTAATCGCCGAGACAACTATATCAAAATCCTATCTTTCCAGTACTGGTAGAAGCGGAACTCTCTTCACGAGAGCAAAATCAAACATCAAACTTTAACTCGATTTGGACTTACGCAAAAATCGCTCAAAAGCTTAATTCATCGTAGACGCAGAGTTGCTTGCCCCAAGCTACTGCCTTCGCGCTTCGCGTCTCGTAGAGAAGACGCCAAGAATTCGTCAGAGCGTGCGTAAGTCCTATCCATAACAGAGGCACAATGAGTCGGTGACGATCAAATGCCTGACTGGTGCTGCCTTACCATCAGCTCGACGCACCAAGTACCTGAGAAACATTAGGCCGCGAAAACAGCTAGCGAACCTTAGATTAGGAGTTGCAGATCGATAAATCTACACTCTTAAGTTAGATTTTATCAAGAAGAATTCTGACTTCTGACTTCTGAATTCTGACTTCTGACTAGTCAGCTACAAACTGGGGAATCAGTTACTTGAGACACTTGAGTGTCTGGAAAACGTCTCGGTCTACCTGGTTTGCGTTTATGTCGCTGATTAATTGACTTTTCACTTGCCGCTGCCAACTCTTCGGGTGTACATTTGAACAGACGCAAAGCATCTAAATATTTTTTTGGCGTCATTGTCGGTTCAGTACGCCCAGCTTCCCAGTTGCGAACACTGGTTTCGCTGATTGCAAGTCTGAAGGCAACCTCCGCACGGCTAAGACCAGCACGCTCTCTCAGGACTTGCATATCCATATCCCATGCTCCCCTCAAAAAAATATTGAAATCTTTTATTAAATCAATTGACATTAAATGACAATTGAGGAAAATTTATTAACTATCTTCTTTTATAAGCGATCGCGTCCCCCTGTTGCAAACAAGTGAATCTTGTATTTATGTATTATCACGTAGGTAATATACATAAAATGTGTTTAAACACTTCACAGTTGAAAGATGCTAACCTAACTAAAATCAATTTAGGTCAGAGTAAAAAATCTGTTGTAGTAATAATTTAAATATGCCTACTGTAGAACAATTGAAAACGTTGTTTAACTTTTTGTGCTACTAAAATGTATTTACCTGTGTTTTTAGTGCGAATCGATGAACGAACAAAAAATATATATTGTAATTCTTGCTGGTGAAGAAAATGAAATTCTAATTTACCTAGACGGTAAGAGCCTATTTATAAAGTAAATATTAAGTAGGGTGTGTTACGGCTGTGTAAGGATTTGGGTGTATGAGCAAATGATATATAGCCGTAACGCACCAATATCATACGGTGCGTTACGCCCTGCTTTAACGCACCCTAAAAATTTAATTGTCAATATTTGGATTTCAGGATTACTCTGGGACTAGATTCAGTTTTAATTTTGTTCTCTGAAGGTATCTTTTGATATGTCATATAGTGATTTTACTTTAGAAAAAGTCAAACAGAACTTTCAAATAAATACTATTGAAAGAAGTGATATATTTGCTAATATACCTGATATGGAATGCAGTGATTTATTAAAAGAGATTATTCAATATAATGTACCTATAGCTATTGCCAGTAATAGTGAAAAAGCTCGCTCTGAGATGATTATTTCTCCGATATTACTAGATTTGAGAAGGCAATTAAATGACCAAATAAATTTGTTTTCTGGTGTTGAATTCAATGTTGATCCTGCACAAGGATTAAATGGAATCTGTGATTTTATAATTACCCGTTCTCCAGAAAGACTAATTATCACTGCACCAGTCATTATTATTGTGGAAGCTAAAAAAGAAAATATTCCTGCTGGCTTAGGACAATGTGTAGCCGAAATGTTAGCAGCAAGAATATTGAACGAACGAGCAGGTAATGAAAATTTGATAATTTATGGAACTGTCACCACTGGAAGTATTTGGCAATTTTTAAAATTAGAAGGGCAATCTATCCAGATAGATTTAAGTGAATATTATCTTAAAGATGTCAATAAAATTTTAGGAATCCTAGCTAGTGGTGTCCGCTAAAAAAATTATCATGAAGTAGCGATCGCCATCCTAAAACACCCGTTCAAAAGGCTTTTTTCGGTAACGCCGATAAATATCAAAATCACTATCCAAAGTCCGCCAGCTGCCGTTCTGTTTCTTCGTCTAGCCTGACACTAAGCATAACTTTTATCACACTTGCAATACATGTATGACAAGTACAACACGGATTATGTAAATTCTTTGATTTGTTATCTTTTCCTACGTCGCCGCCTCCTATGCTGGTACGAACCACTACTTCCGGAATAGACGTATGATCCACCAGTTTGATTGGTGAGCGAGTCGCACTCTGTTCCGTCGCCATCTCTGTCCAGTTGTGGGTTGGCTGCTTGTGCATCTGCTTGAGTAGCGAAATTCCCGCAGCTAGCACCTGTAGGAATGTTCGCAGTGTCCTGTGGTTGAATTTGTACGCCTGCTGTCTGGTTAGGGTCGGAGAATGTAAAGCAAGAAACAGATTCGTCCTTGTATTCAACACACACATCCCGTTTAGACTCTGGATCGAGACTGTAATTGCGCCAAGTAACGCCTTCAAATCCTGACTCAGCCATTAACTCTGAAACATCATTGTTGTTTTTGTCGTTTGCACCAGTGACGACGGAAACAGACTCAGGTTTAATCAAATTAGTGTTCAAGTATTGGCAGGTGGTGTAGAGTGCGATACTCGCTCCGTTAACTGGGAGATAAGCATCTGTTTTACACACACTTGGGTCAAAGGCGACGAATTCAGGTGTGGGCTTGGCAAATGCTTTCGCCTCCCGTGTTGGCGTTGGTGTGGGTGTCGGCGTGGGAATTGGCGACGGTTTCACCTCAAGATGCGGCGTTTGTCTTGAAAAGTTTGGATCGCCGGCTTCCGGCGATCCAACTTTTCGCTGTGTTGGCGTTGGGGTTGGTTTTACCTCCTTTGATGCCGCTTTCGCTTCACTAAGGCGCGATCGCGTCGCTGTAACTAACGCTGCTGGCTCAGGCTTGGGAACAAAAACGAGCATTCCAACAAAGGAAAACACAAACGCCGACAAATAAATTTCAGAGCTTTTGCGTCGAGTGCGGTTGTCGCCGCGAAGTATCAATTTTGGGTTAATTAACCCAACTACAAAGGCGATAAGCGAAGCAAAGTTAAGCAGCAGAAATAGGTTAAACATCTGATGACACTCATGGTTGATGAGCTGTCATAGCAAATGTTTTGGGCTTTGTGTGTGATTTTGACGCGATAAAGGCGATCGCTTTTTTGTGCTGATGATTAGGATATGTGCGAATGCGCTCATGCTAACTCCTAACTGGAAGGTATAGCGGGGGACTCCGACGCTCGTTCGCCCTTGGCGTCTCCCCCTGGGAGAAAACTCGCTACCACTACGCTAACGCCGGGACCAGTTAAAAGTTGTTTCAATTTCGCACTAGCCCAAGCCATAAACAAAAAATCTTACACCCAAACACCAAAACACAACTTTGCGCCTTCGCGTCTTTGCGTGAGATTTCTAAACTCTTACTCAATCGCCCACCCTACTTTAACCATCGCGCTGCATCTTTAGCATGGTAAGTCAAAATCAAATCTGCCCCAGCGCGTTTAAACCCAGTTAAAGTTTCCAAAACCACACGCTCCTCATCAACCCAACCATTCAGAGCCGCAGCTTTAATCATCGAATACTCACCAGAAACATTGTAAGCTGCAACTGGTAAATTACTCGCTTCCTTCACCCGCCAGATAATGTCCATGTATGCCAAAGCTGGCTTAACCATGAGCATATCAGCACCTTCGGCAATATCCAATTCAATTTCTTTAATTGCTTCCCGACTATTACCTGGGTCCATTTGATAAGTTCTTCTATCCCCAAATTGCGGCGTCGAATCAGCTGCATCCCGAAAGGGACCATAATAAGCCGAAGCATACTTAGCAGCATAAGATAAAATCGGTGTGTCTTGGAATCCAGCTTCATCCAAACCCTGACGAATTGCTTGCACGAAACCATCCATCATCCCAGAAGGCGCAATGATATCGGCACCAGCATTTGCTTGGGAAACTGCTGTTTTTTTCAACAATTCCAAAGTTGGATCGTTTAAAACTCGTCCTGTCAAATCACCAACTTGCAAATAACCACAGTGTCCGTGACTGGTATACTCACACAAACAAGTATCAGCAACTATAATCAAATCTGGCACTGCTGCTTTTACCGCAGTTGCAGCTTTTTGGACAATACCGCAATCGTGCCAAGCACCAGTAGCATCTACATCCTTATCAGCGGGAATACCAAATAGAATGATGGCAGGAATTCCTAAGTCAAAAACTTCTTTTGCCTCTTCGACAATTTTATCTACCGAAAGTTGGTAGACTCCAGGCATGGATTTCACCTCGTTAGCGATTCCTTCACCCGGTACAGCAAATAGTGGGTAAATTAAATCGCTTGTTGTCAAAACAGTCTCACGAACCATCCGGCGCAGTTGGGGATGGGTACGCAGACGGCGGGGGCGATGTGTAGGAAACATAAAATTTTATGAAGAAAAACAACGCAATGGACACAAAACAAAGCGTCACAAAAGCAGGATAAAAGTTTCCTGCAATCAGACAGACTACAAAAAGTGCTTAACTGACATTTGCCCTACCTGAATCAAGCTGTAGGGCAATTTTGTATTTTACAGCTTGATTGACATCTATCTGACGAATTAGAAAAACAATATAAGAAATGGGCATTGGACATTGGGCATTGGGGATTGTATTGATAAACAATAATTGATTCCAAATTCACAATTGAAAATTGTCAGATCTTCTTTCTGTTGGCAAAATTCTAACTATTAGTTGTGTATAAACTACTAGCCCAACAGCAATATAAAAAAATAACCGACAAAAATTACCAATGCCCCGTGCCCCATGCCCATAATTAATACTAAAACACCCGTAAAATAAAGGGATAGCGAAAGGGTGTATCAGGATTGCTGAAAACCTTGGTGATTGCCCAAATCGTTAGTCCCCAATGCAACAAATAGCCAATACCTGCTAGCGGTCCGAGTAATAATAGTGGTAAGACCAGCCAACCGAATAGAAAAAATAATGCTCCTAGAATCGCTCCATAGAACCAGACATTAAAGTGGAAATTGATGGATTCTTTGGCATTTTCTTTAACAACAGGATCGTCAGATACAAGCAGTATGGCAATAGGTATACCTACAGATACAATAGCCGTGCTGAAAAAAATGGCTGCATGAGACAAGGCGGATAAAAGCTTTCGCTTGTCTGTGTCGTACATCCCTTTCTCCTAATTTAGTCAGATTGTTGGTTATATTACGACCCTATCACGAGCATCGTTGTCTTAAGATTAAAAGACTTACCAAAGTCGAAAAAAATTAAGTTAAGTTACAAACAAATACAGTTATGCCAATTGAACTTGAGTCTGACCTCGATCGCGCAGTTGAACTTCGTCGCAACTTTGCAATTATATCTCACCCTGATGCTGGTAAAACGACGCTGACAGAAAAGTTACTGCTATACGGAGGTGCAATTCACGAAGCTGGGGCGGTCAAGGCGCGGCGGGCACAGCGCAAGGCTACGTCAGATTGGATGGCTATGGAACAACAACGGGGTATTTCCATTACTTCCACGGTGTTGCAATTTGCATATCAAGACTGTCAAATAAATTTATTAGACACGCCGGGACACCAAGACTTCAGTGAAGATACTTATCGTACCCTTGCCGCCGCCGATAATGCAGTGATGCTGATTGATGCGGCAAAAGGTTTGGAACCACAAACTCGAAAATTATTTGAGGTGTGTAAACTGCGGGGTATCCCAATTTTTACATTTGTCAACAAGCTCGATCGCCCAGGAAGAGAACCTTTAGAACTTTTGGATGAAATTGAGCAAGAATTGAAGTTGCAAACCTATGCAGTAAACTGGCCGATTGGCATGGGCGATCGCTTTAAAGGTGTTTTTGACCGACACAAGCAACAAATTCACCTGTTTGAGCGCAGCGCCCACGGTAGCCGAGAAGCTCGTGATACCATAGTGGAATTAGGTGATTCGAGAATAGAACAGCTACTAGAACAAGACCTGTACTATCAACTGAAAAACGATCTAGAACTGTTGGAAGGAGTTGGCCCAGAGCTAGATTTGCAACTGGTACATGATGGCAAAATGACGCCAGTGTTCTTTGGTAGCGCCATGACAAACTTTGGGGTAGAGTTATTCCTCAAGTACTTCCTAGACTATGCCCTCAAACCCGGTTCCCATATCAGCAGTGTTGGCGACGTTCCACCTACATACCCGGAGTTTTCTGGGTTTGTGTTCAAACTGCAAGCAAACATGGACCCAAAACACCGCGATCGCGTCGCATTTGTCCGGGTCTGCACAGGTAAGTTTGAAAAAGATATGATGGTGAATCACGCTCGCACTGGTAAACTTGTCCGTCTATCCCGTCCGCAAAAACTCTTTGCTCAGGAGAGGGAATCGATTGATGAAGCTTATCCTGGCGATGTGATCGGTTTGAACAATCCCGGTGTTTTTGCGATCGGGGATACAATTTACACGGGGCAAAAGCTGGAATATGAAGGAATTCCGTATTTTTCGCCGGAACTGTTTGCAACTCTCAGGAATCCCAACCCCTCGAAGTTTAAACAATTCCAAAAAGGCGTTGCGGAATTACGCGAAGAAGGTGCTGTGCAAATTATGTATTCAACTGATGAAGCCAAGCGCGATCCAATTTTAGCCGCGGTGGGTCAGTTGCAATTTGAAGTGGTGCAGTTTCGCTTACAAAATGAGTATGGTGTAGAAACCATACTAGATGTATTACCCTACAGTGTCGCCCGTTGGGTTGAAGGTGGTTGGGAAGCATTAAATAAAGTGGGACGTTTATTCAATACCACTACAGTCAAAGACAGTATGGGACGCCCAGTGTTGCTATTCCGGAACGAATGGAATTGCCAACAATTAGAGGGTGACCATCCAGAGTTGAAATTAAGCGCCATCGCCCCAGTATTTTCTAGTCAACAACCAGTGGAGGAATGAAAAATACAGAATTCAGAATTCTGAATTCTGAATTAATTACTCAAAATTCCAATTCTGGGCTGATTGAAGACGACCAAGTAGAAAATTTAATGAGGTCTTAAACTCACTTAACGCATCCCCCACTAGTACAAAATTAAATTCTGAGTTCTGAATTCTGAATTCTGAGTTCTGAATTCTGAGTTCTGACTCAATCCAAAATCCAAAATCCAAAATTGTTGAATTTCTATGCCTTCACATGCCAAATCGTCTTTGGAGGCTGGTTTAGTTGCCCTCAAGCAGGGAAATTACCAAACAGCGATCGCTCACTTAGAACCTCTTGCTAGCAGTGAAAGTAATGCCACTGCTAACTTACAAGCAAGGGTTGGTTTAGTGATGGCTTATGCCCGCACTGGCGAAGTCTCTAAAGCGATCGCCTTTTGCCAAAATCTCACTGAGAGTAACAATCCCCAAGTTCAAGAGTGGGCAACACGCGCTCTCGAACACTTGACAAAACGTCAAAAACCTGAACCAGAATCCAAAAGTGTCGAAACTGGATTTGTTGCCTTTGAAAATTCGCCCCCAGATACTCCTAAATCAGAGGAGAAGCCAAAAAATGAAGTAACACAAACCAAGAACCAGAATATTCCAACGATGGTGCCACTAGCTAAACTCAAAGCTACTGTCACACCACCACCACCACCACCGCCCCTCAATGGCTTCATGGGTTCTGTCACCCGCACCCAAGCCAAATTATTCGGTGTTATTTATTGGCGACAAGCACAACGCGCTAGGGCATGGCAACCACTACGTAAGCCCAAATTAATTCCCTTGCGGCTCCTGGGGGCGGGAACATTCATCGCCTTGTTTTGGGTGATGCGAGAAATCCTCAAGTTCACATTGGGGTTCGTCAACCAGGCTTTAGTCAAGCTGCCCTATGTAGAACCGTTGCAGGTTTTATACAATGACCCTACAAGACTTTTGCTCATAGCGTTGGCGATTTTAATGGGGCTATCACCTTGGTTGCTGGATCTGCTATTGGCAAACTTCTATGGTCAACGAGAACTTACGAAAGATATATTGAATGGCCATAGTCGGGAAGCTGTTCGGGTGTTACAACGTTGTTGCCAACAAAAGCATTGGCCGTTACCCAAGCTGCGAATTTTGCCAATGGCTGCACCAATTATTCTTACTTACGGTAGTTTACCACGGAACGCGAGAATCGTAGTCAGTCAAGGGCTACTAGAACAACTAGCAGATGATGAAATTGCCGTCATTTACGCGACCCAGCTAGGACATATTGCTCATTGGGATTTTGTGGTTATGTCTTTGGTGTTGTTGGTGACAATACCAACTTATAAGGTATATGAGCAAGTATCAAAGTTGGGTGATGGCATATCAGGAAAAATTTGGCGCACTCCTGTGACAATTGTGGCGAGTTTGATTTATGGAATTTGGTGTTTGCTGACTGGGACTGCATTATGCTTGTCGCGGTTGCGGCTTTATTATAGCGATCGCACCGCAGCTGAAATTACTGGTAATCCTAATGCTTTGATTCGTGCTTTACTCAAAATTGCCATTGGCATTGCAACTGATATCGAAAAACAAGAACACACCAGTTGGCAGTTGGAAAGCTTAAATATCGTCGCCCCAATCAGCTACCAACAAAGTCTTTCTTTAGGCACTATTGCCAGTCATCTTTCTTTTGAATCCTTTTTGAAATGGGATGTTGTCAATCCCTATCGCCGATGGTTTACCATTAATAATAGCCATCCTTTGGTGGGCGATCGCCTCCAACGCCTCTGCCAAATAGCTCGTCACTGGCATCTAGACACCGAATTACATTTTCCTAACGAACAACCATTAAAAGTTAAGGGACAGTCTTTTCTATTACAAATCGCTCCCTGGTTGGGAATTCCTCTGGGAGTTCTGTTTGCCGGTTTGGTGTGGCTAGCATGGCAATTAGCATTCACTTTTCGATTTTTAAATCTCAAGTGGATTTACGAGGATTGGTCTTTCATCACAGGCTGCCTTTTGATTGGTTTTAGCATTGGTACAGTGATTCGGATTAATTCTTTCTTCCCCGATATGAAGCCTGCCACTGTACAAACTGATGACTGCCTGCCCAATTTGTTAGCGGACCCTTCTGCCTTACCTATTGACAGCATCTGCGTGCGTTTTGTAGGCAAATTATTAGGTCGTCAAGGCACTAGCAACTCCCTAGCTCAAGATCTAATTTTACAATCAAGCGCGGGCTTAGTGAAATTACACCACGTTTCTTGGCTAGGACAGTCAGTCAATCACCAGGATTTGATTGGTCGGCAAATTATCGTCACAGGTTGGTTTCGACGAGGAGCAACACCTTGGATCGATA
This sequence comes from Nostoc sp. CreGUA01, assembly GCA_034531095.2. Lineage (GTDB taxonomy): Bacteria > Cyanobacteriota > Cyanobacteriia > Cyanobacteriales > Nostocaceae > Nostoc. The sequence goes on from JAVRBV020000127.1 coordinate 24,047, forward strand.
TCCAAACCCTAGAAACTCAAACCGGTAAAACCATTTATAGCCCTCATCCCATTTGGTCTACTGCTTTAGCAGTTGCAGCTCAGGCTTGGGGTGCATACATTTTTCTCACTGGTTAGGCATCGGGCATTAGGCAAACAGGACTAATGACAAACCAAAATGTAAACAAAAGTTGCAGGTTTTATCTCAAAATGTTACATTTATTTACACGAACAATAGCAACCGACATAACTCAGCGTCATAGCTTTGCGATGGATTCGGATGCTTTTCCCCTCTTGAGACCTTTTCATCTTCCCAACACAGCAGCAAATCAACCAGCCACTGGCTGGTTTTTGTTTCCAAAAATCCTATGTTGAATAAAAAATGTGTTTTATGCTACGATGCGATAATACTAAAGTCGAAAATGTGTGCGCTAAACTAGCTAGGTAGAAAATACCGTGGTAATGTAAAGGATGGTATTTTATTCTGCGAAAAAGGGCATTGGAGAAAGCGTGTACTTTGGCAGATAGTAGGCTATTAAATTTACAATTCTTAGAATTAAGGTGTTATTAGCTCATCGTAGTGTGGGCCTTCAGATTAAATAAGCTTGATCCCAACGAAAAACTGTATTGTATAGGTTGATAGTTTGGAACAAAAAAATTGGTTGGTGGCAGTCTTTCTTAATAGCATCTATTTTAAAAGCCAAAGCCAAGTAATGGTTTTCTCACCTTGCCATGTTCATTCATCTGTTGGAGGTATAGTTCATGTCCGTTCGCCTATATATAGGTAATTTGCCCAAAGAAGAAATCGATCGTCAAGATCTACAAGCAGTGTTCGCCGCTGAAGGTGATGCTGTAACTACTAAATTAATTAAAGACCGGAAAACCGGCAAATGCCGTGGTTTTGGTTTTTTGACGGTCAACAACGACGAACAAGCTGACCAAATAATTGAAAAGTATAATGGTCAGATGTTTAAAGACACTCCCATCAAGTTAGAGAAGGCATTACCTCGTACAAAGGGTGAGGAGGGCGAGGAGCAAGCTCCTAAACCAGTTAATGTTGCCAGTAGTAATCCTACTCCTAGCGCCAACAAGGAAGGTAGTCGTCGTGAGAAAGCTTCTAAAAAGCCTCGTCGTGGCGGTAGTGGCGGTGGTTCTCGTGAAAACGCTACGACTACAGACTCAGACGCTATTCGTCCAGATCCCCGTTGGGCTTCCGAATTAGAAAAGCTCAAGCAAATGCTAGCTGCACAAACTACGAATTAATCCTCAAGGGAGAAAAATTAAAAATTAAAAATCAGAATTATTTTTTTGATTTTTAATTTTTAATTGTTGATTGTTATCTAGTAGCTATTTTTGTAAGTTTTATGGTGCAAAGCCCAATTTCGGCTTGCCTTGTCGATCTTACATTTGCCTATAGTCATTCAACTGTATTTTTCACACCGCAAAAATTATACACAAAAACTCCTTCGGTAACTAAGACTGGGGGAGTTAAATTTTTGCCATTTTTTTTGCTAAATCATCACCAAGCGTCCTGGTTAGGAAAAGGGTGGCTACTGGCGTGCAAATTCTAATCGTTTGATATTTTTCCTCGCAAATTCGAGATATTTCCAACCTAGAATCAAGTTTTATTTTTGGTCAGCAGCAACTACTACTGGACATAAAAAACACATAAATTAAGATTATATTAATTTTAAATTAAAGTTAAATATACTCAACTCCCAGGAGCTAGAAACCCAAACTGAATATTTAGAAATCTCCTAATCTGTAAATTTCTAGATTTCAGTAGATTACAAGCACGATGTCATTTAAGTATAAAAAAAGTATATTTTAGTGTGCCTGTATAACTTTCAATCAAATAATGTTAGATACGAAAGTATCGTCAAAAAAGCATTGTAGCTATCTAAATATCAAATAAAACAACTCAGAATACTGAAAATACAGAGTATAAAAAAGAATAGAATTTTTGACAAAATTAACACAATTAAGGTAATTAATTTTCAATACATGTATTTATGGAATTAGCTTTCTATCCACAAGATAAAGAATGGAATGTCATCTATCAGAAGTAATAGATATAAATATAGCCATTTACATATAAAACAATTAAATACATATACTTAATCTAAAAGTATACTTCTGGCAGAAGATGTAAAAAAATATTAGACATATTAAATTAAAATCAATATTAATCAAAGTTCCTAAATAATTCAAGAAAGCGTGCTATAGGATACGCCAACTTGGAATCTGCTAAAACTTTGTTACAATCCGCAACACACAAACTATGAACTCTACCACCGAAAAACGTATCGCCTTGATTTCCGTCCACGGAGACCCGGCGATTGAAATAGGGAAAGAAGAAGCCGGGGGACAAAATGTTTACGTGCGCCATGTGGGTGAAGCGCTAGCTAAGCTAGGATGGGAAGTTGATATGTTTACCCGCAAGGTTAGTCTGGAGCAAGACTCGATCGCTCAACATAGCGAGAATTGTCGAACTATTCGTTTAAAAGCAGGCCCCCTGGAGTTTGTGCCACGAGATGATATTTTTGGATATTTACCAGAATTTGTGGAGAATTTTCTCAAATTCCAAGTAAAAAACGGTATAAAGTACGAGTTAGTTCACACTAATTACTGGCTTTCTAGTTGGGTAGGAATGGAGTTGAAGAAAATCCAAGAACTTAAACAGGTTCACACCTACCACTCTCTAGGAGCAGTAAAATATAACACAATAGAGAATATTCCGCTGATTGCCAGTCAGCGACTGGCAGTGGAAAAAGAAGTGCTGGAAACGGCAGAAAGAATTGTAGCGACGAGTCCGCAGGAAAATCAACATATGCGATCGCTCGTTTCCACTGAAGGTAATATAGATATCATTCCCTGCGGCACAGATATTCAGCGATTTGGTTCCATTGGACGACAAGCAGCCAGATTGGAATTGGGAATCGATCAAGAAGCCAAAATTGTATTGTATGTCGGTCGTTTTGATCCACGCAAAGGTATAGAAACCTTAGTGCGTGCAGTAAATGAATCTCAACTACGAGACTCCAAGAACCTCCAGCTAATTATTGGTGGTGGTAGCACTCCTGGTAACAGCGACGGAATTGAACGCGATCGCATTGAGCAAATTGTCAACGAATTAGGGATGAGTGACTTTACCGTTCTTCCTGGTCGTTTGAGTCAAGATATTTTACCAACTTATTACGCAGCAGCTGATGTTTGCGTTGTTCCCAGCCACTACGAACCCTTTGGACTCGTGGCGATCGAAGCCATGGCCAGTGGTACACCAGTGGTGGCGAGTGATGTCGGTGGACTTCAGTTTACTGTAGTTAACGAAGAAACCGGTTTATTAGCACCACCCCAAGATGTAAGTGCTTTTGCTTCGGCGATCGACAGAATTCTGTTGAATCCACAATGGCGAGATCAACTGGGTAAAGCTGGTAGAAAGCGCGTCGAAACTAAGTTTAGTTGGGACGGCGTCGCCAATCAACTGAGCGAACTCTACAACGAGATTTTGCAAACAGATAAAAAACTAGAACCAGCATTGGTTACTCAATAACCTTCTGTGGTAATTCGCAATGAATAACACATAATTATCAACTGTAGGGTAGCACAGCTGTGCTACCCTACATAATATATAGATGTAGCCTGTTAACCTAACCCTTTTTCAGATCGTGCCAGTCTGAACCAGAGACGATAGCATATACTGGGCATCGATGTTTGAAGGTTAATAATTCATTTTTGTGCAACCAGTTGACTTTACCACCCTCAAAGCTGCTTGTAGCGAACTACGCACGAACTGGCTACCCTCTAGGACAGAGCAAGTTTACCAACGCGATGGCCTTGGTGTCGTGAGCGATTGCCAATTTTAAATTCAATCCTCAATAAATCGAGTTAACAGAGCCGTTGCCCATCACTATACTGCGATGATCGGGGCATTGGTCAGATGTGAGATTGATCGGGAATGGTCGTGAATGGTTGAGATAGTGTGGCAGGGTAAGTTTTCAAACTTTTATTGCAGATTCGCTAAAAACTGCATAAGTTACGATCATTGTACCGATATATTCTTTTACCCATCTAAAATTAGAGATTTTGTTATCTATCTAAAGAAAGAAATTTTATTTTTTAACTCTTTATTGGGAGATTTTGATAATCTTTTATGCAAAAATGAATTCTGTTAATACATAAAACTCTGAAAAAACGGGAGAAGGAAGCAGGGAGGAGAGCAAGTTGTAGTGAAATCCAGAAATTAGATAATTTATTTTTTGGAGTTACCTTAACAGTAAAATTGCCAGAGATTTATTTTTGATTAAATAAAAATAATCTCAAGTTTGAAATCGAAAATGTCTATAGGACTCATACTTTATTTTTTAACAAAACTCAGTACATCTTTATTTCTTTTGATCTGTTCCCCATTCCCTATTTCCTTTCTCTACGAGGAATTCAGTAATCAAATTGGATTCATATATATGAAAATACTTTGATAAAAGTTTTAAAATAAAAATAAATATTTATACACAAGATTTAATACTAATTTTTTATAAAATTCAACCTAAGTCTTTGCTAATCTTTGTGTTCAACACACAATCGTTTTTTCTGCCAAACTGAGAGAAATACTATGCCTTTAATGCGATCAGAAGATATCAACAGTTTAATTGAGAAACTCAAGGAGAGTTTAGAGAAAGATTGGCGTACTTTTAATTGGAGACTGGCCGAGGAAACTGCAAAAGAACTTAAAAGACGGGCAAAAGAACCACGTGCAAAGCGTGCGCTTGAGTCTCTTCAAGATATAGTAGCTAACTTTGTAAATTATAGTGATTATGGTACAGCGGCTGTCCGTATTAGTGCCTTAGAAGCAATTGTAGAGATTCAAGATGACAAAGACGCCTTAGTCGAGGAACTTATTCAATGGTTAACTGATAACAGTGTTTCGCAAGTTCGTCAAAAAGCAGCAGATGAGCTTAAGAAGCTAGGTTCAAGAGCTAGAGAAGCTATTTTTATATTGCAGTATCGAGCCTTAACAGAGGGGGAACAATGTGATGTTCGATGTACTGCATTGGAAGCTGTTGCAAAGATTGAAAGCAAGAATGCTTCAGGCATAGTTATTTCTATACTTGAGAAATTCCAGAAAAGCAATAATGCCGAAATGCGCCATTGTGCATTTAAAGCACTTAATTTTATAGACAATACCGGAGCAAAAGAAAAGCTTGCTAATTTAAAAGAACAAGATGCTATTGTTAAAAAATTGAACGATACAATAATTAATGATGAAATATTGTCCCAAGTCAACAATTATCTTCAACTCCTAGATCTAGAAGAACGGGAGGATAAATGGGATTACAAATCAACGATCATATCTGTATTGGGAGAACTAGGTAAAGCAGCAAATGCAGATCTTTATCATAAATTAGAAAACATAGTTTCCTCAAAAACAAAAAATGAAGCTGTTCGTCAAAATGCTTTGGAAGCAATTATTAAAATTTATGAGGGAGGCCAAGACCTGCAACGTTTGATTGATGATTTAATAAAATTTCTGGAAAACGATCAATGGGCAATTCGTCGCAGGGCGGCACAGGAACTTGAGATACTTGGGTTGGAAGAAGGATTTAAGAACAAAATCAGCGAATCGCTCAAGAAGTTATACCAACAATACTTTAACGAAAATGAGGATAAAGTTCGCACAAGCATCTTAGCAGCAATTGTGACTATTCGTAAAGATTATCTAAAAGATGAGATTTTTATCTCTCATCTTGGAGAAAAGCTAAATAAGGATGATGATCGTGATGAAATAGTTCTGGAAATTGTGCAAGAACTTGGAAAACATAAGCCAGGTAGCATTAAGAGTGAAATTATTGAAAATCTAAAAAAGAAGCTTAAGAAAACAAATGACGATCATCTGTGTGCTGAAATTTTGGCAGTAATTGATAAACATGAGCAAAATCATGAATATATTCAAAATTATTTTAAAAGCTCACCTCTTATTAAAAATTTCATAGAAAACCTAAGAAATGATGATTGGCAAATTCGTCAAAAGGCTGCACAAGGACTTGGAAAACTGGGTTCAGCAGCCCAAAATGCTGTTCTAGAGCTAAAACGGTGTGTCTCAGAAGATAGTGATATTGATGTTTGTAGCAGTGCTTTGGAAGCAATCGTTAATATTAGTGAAAATCAAGATGCTAAAGGCGAGCTTGTTTTATGGCTGAGCAATAATTTGAAGCATGACAAATGGAAAATTCGTCAAGAGGCTGCACAAGGACTTGGAAAACTGGGTTCAGCAGCCCAAAATGCTGTTCTAGAGCTAAAACAGTGTGCCTCAGAAGATAGTGATAGTGATGTTCGTCATAGTGCCTTGGAGGCGATCGTTAATATTAGTGAAAATCAAGATGCTAAAGCCGATCTTGTTTCATGGCTGATCGAGAATTTGAAGCATGAATCTTGGGAAGTTCGTCAAGAGGCTGCACAAGGACTTGGAAAACTGGGTTCAGCAGCCCAAAATGCTGTTCCAGAGCTAAAATTGCGTGCCTCAGAAGATAGTGATGTTGATGTTCGTTATAGTGCCTTGGAGGCGATTGTTAATATTAGTGAAAATCAAGATACTAAAGCCGATCTTGTTCGATTGCTGATCGAGAATTTGAAGCATGAATCATTGGAAGTTCGTCAAGAAGCTGCACAAAAACTTGGAAAAGTGGGTTCGACAAAGCAGCAGGATCTGCCAGAATTACGCAGTATTTTCTTAGAAAGTGATAAGCGTGAGATTGTTAAAGGTATTCTTGACACAATCCTCAAAGTTTATAATAACGAAAAGTCAGCGTTGGCTCACCAATTAACCGAACTTCTATGTTTTAAAGATTGGAAATACAGAAGTAAAGTTTCTGATTCTGATCCTGAAAAAGCAAAAATTGCAAAGGAATGGCTTACAAGTCAAGATGAATATTCATTATACTCTCCTTTTTTGTTAAGGTCAATGTTGTTGAGAACAGACTCGAAGAATGAGGCAAGTAAAAAACCAATTTTTGAAACAAAAATAATTCAAGAATTACTAAAAACTGGCTCAGTTTTAGAGAATGACTCACTATATCTAAAGAAGTTGTTAATTCTCTTGTCTGGTTCTATTACAGATGCTAAAGACGATCCATCAAGTTATTCTAATATTCTTCTTGATAAGGCTATCCAAACAAGTTCTATCAATGCAATTAAAGCATTGATGATTAAAATTGATAACAAAAAAATATATGAAGAATGTATTTACCTTTTAAGGAAAAGTTATGAAAATGAAAATGAGAAGCCGTTTATAATTGCAACTGATTTTTTCAAGAATTTAAATGAATATTCTCCAGATTTTCTTGTAAATAAAAATATTTATATTCAAGAATTATGGAATTTTATCGAAAAATTTTCGTCCTCAGAAAAAGAAAAGATTAATAACTATGATTGGCAAGCTTTTGAAACTATCTACGAGTTAACTGAACCCGATAATAAAAGTGAGATCGTTCAAAAACTTATTGAAGAAATTAAGATACCAGAAGTAAAAAGATATTGCTTTATTTTAATGAGGGATGACAATGAAAAACTGCGAGATGAATTGGACGAACAATGGAAAGTAGATAATAAAGCTAAAGGAAAAATTAGTAAACAAATTCTTGAACTTATTATTAAGGCATTTAATGATATCAAAACAGAGACAAAAATATATGGGAATAACAGGAGTGTATCTCTAGAAGCTAGTAAATGGTTAAGGGAAAAAATAGATGAAGAAATTTTTATTCAATATTATCAAAAGATAAAAGAAACAGCAGAACGTATTTCTAATAATAAAGAATCTGAAGAAATCATCAGAGAAAAAGCTAAGCAAGTTTTAAAGGCATTAGAAAAGCAGGAAGAGATTCAAAAGAATCAAAATAAGAAACAACTGCGAGAACGTTTAGAGATAAAAGTCAAACAATTGAGCGATTTTGATGAATTAGTTGAAACTATAAAAGAGATTACAAACCTTGAGGAAGAGAAGGAGGCAAAAGAGAATATCTCAGTTTTAGTAGAGGAATGGATTCAATGGATTTTATTGAGTAGAGAACTACTGTCGCCACTAGCGGTACAAAAAGCAGCAGATTTGATGCGTCCTAATGCTTATGCTATATTGCCTCTAGTTAATAAGTTTAAGCAGTTCAATCAAGAATGGCAGCCTGAAGAAGAAATTAGGGAGATTATCCTGGCAAATATTTATAATAAAAATGATTATATACAAAGGCTTTATGAAGATAAAAATCCTGAAGATAAAGACAAAATAGAAAATAGCAATATATCAGAAGAGAAAGATAAAAGAGAGAATAGCGAGATATTAAATGAAAAATTCAATGATTGGATTGGACAAGTTAAGAGTAGATCGTTGAAGTGGTCTGATGAAGTCAAAAAATTGAATGATAAAAACATTCCAAAGAAGAGAATCGTGAAATATCTAATCCCCCTTATTGAAAAAGAGGAAGTAGAGAAATTAAAACTTAGCATTTCTCAAAAAGTTGTTCAGCAACTAGCTGAAATGAGTGATGGGAGGTTTTTCTCTCCAGAAGAATCAGAAGGTGGTGATAAAAATACAGAAAAGAAAAAGCTAGAAAATAACAAACAAGAGTTACTAAAACATGGAGTAATAGTACTGGGACGGCACTTACCTAACGAAGAAAATGATGATATCCGTGAAAATATAGCGCGCATACTCGGTAATGTTGGCGGACCATTTGCGGTTGATGCTTTGGCACAAGCAGTAGTGGGAGAAGAACGAAAACGCAAAGAACGTCAAAATCTTCTAGCTCAATACTATCTAGATCCTTCTAAAACTCGCAGTGAAGAAGCTGCTCAGATGTTGAAAGGAGCAATAAACGAGGCAAAGTACACACTGCGAATTCACCAAATACTAAATAGCTTACTGGTTGTAGTTGCTTTAGTTTTTTTGATAACAGGTATAATATTAATTGCTAGCAGCGATAATAATTCCAAACGTTTTGCTGGAATATTTACTAGTGTTGGAGGTGTTGGTGCAATCGTCGTTCATTTCATAACTAAGCCATTACAGCGTATTGAGAAGGCTATGGCTAATCTTGTGCAGGCACAAACTGCATTTACCAGTTTTATTTGGGGTTTAAATCTGAATGGCACTTATATTCAAAGCCAATATGTTTCTGGAGGAACCTTAACTGATGAAGCAGTCACCCAGACAATTGATCGTATAGAAAATACGATGAAAGTGACAATGGAGCTAGTTGCTACTCATATTGAAGAAGGCGAACGGTCTTATATACCTCGTATCCATAGACTGGTTCCATCAAGTAATGATTTTGAACAAATTATTACAATTTATGGTCAAAATCTTAAAGGAGATCCTCAAAACAAGAAGCACACTTGCCTAGTTGCTATTAATCACACACCAATTCAGTCAATTGAACAAGCTAATGACTGGAGTGAAGATCAAATTACATTCAAATTAAAATTATCAGAACCGACAACTCAAGGAAGGGTATGGTTGAGTTTATTTGTCGATGGTTTAGAGACAAATGTCTTACCGTTTTACATCAAACAAAAGTCTATAGAAGAACAGAAGGAGCAAGCTGATATTTTGGATAAAATTTTGAATAATCCTCCTAAAGTTATTATGGATTTTATTCAAGGGATTAGACTTAAGACTGAAAAGCCAACGAGTGAGAGTGATTCTTTAGAAACTGAAGCAACCATAGAAACTGATGGACATTCAGCATAAATTGATAGGGCAACATTCCTCTCGAATCTACCTCTAGGTTGGGACTCTATATAGAGCAGGAAGTTAACTACTACAGCACAGCGAAAATAAGCAGATTAAGATTTGGGTATACAGACAAGACAACATAAATAAGATTAGTAGCAAGACAAAGGCGGTCAGCATTAATTAATCTGACGGCTTTTTTTCTGTTATGCGAGTGCGAACTAGACACGATAGCATATACTGGGCATCGATATTTGAAGGTTAATAATTAATTTTTGTGCAACCAGTTGACTTTACCACCCTCAAAGCTGCTTGTAGCGAACTACGCACGAACTGGCTACCATCGCGGACAGAGCAAGTTTACCAACGCGATCGCTACACTATTGTCATCGCATTACGCACCTTGAAACAGCGGGGTTGGCTAGAGATTTCTTGGCATCCTCAAGCTGCACATATTTGCATCGGCGATCCGCCACCGCGAATTCCCGATACTTTTACCTTCAGCCAACAACTGATACACCAATTGGGTGGTTTGGCCTTAGTGGCAATTGAAGCGATCGCTCCTTGGGAACGTGTGATTGATTTACAATTTGCTCGGCGTCCTGGAGAAACTGCCCTATATCATGTGTATGTAGAAATTATGGGCAAGTATAGCAATGTCATTCTCACTGACGCTAACAATATAACCATCGCTCCTGCCCATCAAGTCAGTCAGCAACAATCTAGTGTCCGTCCCATACTCACCGGACAACCTTACGAAACACCACCGAAACTTACTGGGACTATCCCCAATTTGAGCGAATCTCAAGAACGTTGGCAAGAACGGGTAAGTTTAGTACCAGGAGCAATCAAGCGGCAAATACTCAAAAGTTATAGTGGTTTAAGTGCTGCACTGTTAGAATCAATGTTGTTAGCAGCAAATATCCCATCAGAAACATCTACCGACACCCTCAAACCTGAAGATTGGCAAAGATTGTTTGAGCGTTGGCAAGAATGGCTGCAAGCTTTGGACGCGAGTAGATTTCAACCCGCTTGGACAAAAGACGGCTACACAGTAATGGGTTGGGGTGGAGTGGAAAGCGCTAAAGATACCCAAGAATTACTCAACCGTTACTACACAGACCAACTCAACCAACAATTATTTTCCCAATTGCGCCATCAGTTGAGTCAAAAATTAAATAATATTTTGGGGAAATTACGCAACAAAGCTCAAACCTTCAAGACACGCTTGCAGCAATCAGATCGAGCCGATGAATATCGCCAAAAAGCTGATTTATTGATGGCTCATCTGCAAAACTGGGAACCGGGGATGAAAGAGATAATTATCCCAGATTTTGAGAGTAATGAGCCAGTGGCGATCGCTCTGCAACCAGATAAAAATGCCGTCCAAAACGCCCAAAGTCTTTACAAACAGCACCAAAAACTGAAACGCGCTCGTTCTGCTGTGGAACCACTACTGTTAGAAGTGCAGACAGAAATTGATTATTTAGAGCAAGTACAAGCTGCCATCGACCAGATAGATAACTACCAAACACCAGAAGATTTGCAAGCTTTAGAAGAAATCCGCGAAGAACTCATTGGGCAAAAATATCTAGAAGATCCAGAATACCGCGATCGCAGCAGCAATGAAGCCCCCAGCAGCAACTTTTATCATTACCGCACTCCCAGCGGCTTTGAAGTATTAATCGGTCGTAACAATCGCCAAAATGACCAATTAACTTTTCGTGTAGCTGGGGATTATGACCTCTGGTTCCACACTCAAGAAATTCCTGGTAGCCATGTAGTACTACGTCTTGAACCCGGTGCCGTTGCCGAAGAAGCTGATTTACAATTTGTAGCGAATCTTACCGCCTACTACAGTCGCGCCCGTCAGAGCGACCAAGTGCCAGTAGTATATACTCAACTAAAACACGTCTACAAACCCAAAGGAGCGAAACCGGGAATTGCCATTTATAAGCAAGAAAGCATCCTTTGGGGAAAACCGCAATTAGTCATAGGGCATAGGGCATAGGGCATAGGGCATTGGGCATGGGGCATTGGGCATTGGGCATTTAAAAGTCACGCATTCAAAAGTTCTTTAATTTTGAATTTTGAATTTTGAATTGATTTGTCTCCCTCATCTCCCTCATCTCCCCACTCCCTCCTCTACCTTGCGTTGTAATGAATTCTCCTTATAGATAGAAGCTTTTAAGCTTTGCTTATATCTTTTTTTGATGAAATTTCCTGAAAAATCTGTGTTGGCTGTTACAATATTGTTAAGAAAAGTTGCCCGTTGCATTTTAGGAACGCGCAATTGGGTTTTAACTCTCTTGAGAAGACAACGCGAAAAAACATTTTTTAGACCGGCTGTGGGAGGCTGGTCTTTTTGTTATTACCAGCAAACTTTTTCTTGGGTTTTAGTCAAACAATTTTGGATTGATATCAGACACAAAAAAAGACGCAAACTTATCTTTTGCGTCTTGATTTTGAGATTTTGAAAATTAGAAACTGAATGTGGTTCTCAATGCACCAATAACAACATCATCATTATCATTGTTGTGATCTGGGGATGTTAGCCAAATGACTCCTGGGGTAATGGTGATATTATCACTGAGTTTATATTGGTAAAATGCTTCTAAATGATAAGATGTGTCTTCATCTCTAGCTAATCCTACGAGACTAGAACTTGTGACTCTAGGCTCCACACCCGCAATAATACCTGCTAAGCTACCTTTTGTACCGAGGTCGGGGAAGCCAAGGGTAACGGCATAGTTCCAAATGTCAACGTCTCCACGATTTCCTCTCAAGCTTCGGCTGGTGGTGTATCCAGCCCAACCGCCTAAAACTATGTTGTCAGTAATACCGATGGATGCTTGCACACCGTAAGAATTACTGGAAAATCCTACTTCTTCTTCTGGTAAACCCTGGATAGCTGCTATATTTTGAAAGGTTGCTGCATTGCTACCTGTAAGCAGTGGTTGGTTGTAAGAATTGATGTAAGTTAAACCAATAGAAATGCGATCGCTTGGTTGAACTGTCAACTGTGCCAGGGCACCATAAGAACCATTGAACAAACCATTATTTGGTGTAGGGTCATTAGGTGTACCACTCAAATACCCTAGACTCAGCGCTAATTTCTCGCTAAATTCGTATGTTAATCCTAACCCCGCGCCGCCTATCTGGTTATAAATTGGGTTGCGTGTACCAAAGGTGGATAAAGCACCAAAAGCACCATCACCATCAAAGAGATTAACAGTACTGGTGAGGTCATCTGCTGCACCTCCATTGGCAATGGCAATCACCTGTGTTTTTTCGCTCAAGGGAAATTTGTAATACAGTGCATCTATAGCAGCACTGGTGGTACCGTCCTCACCAGCAAAAAATAAATTGCCCTCTGGTGTACCAATATTAGGGCTGAGAATATTATTAGCCTGGATTCTAGTGAATAGGGTATCTTGCCCAGTGAAGCTGGTAACAAATTCTATCCGCGCCCGTACTCCCAAAGTTGTATTCTCATCTGTAATTTCCGCACCGTTGACTGTATTTCCTGACAAAACATCGCTGACGACGGCAACAACTTGTCCTTGCAGTTTGCTGGTGGTAGAAAATTGATTGGCTTCCAATTCAGCGGTACGTGCTTCTACTGCATCCACACGACCCCGGAGTGTCGCCAATTCGGCAGAAAATTCCTCTTGCAGTTTTTGTAGTGTAGCTAAATCTTCTTTGTTAACTAAATCACTGGTGGCTGTAGCAATTAGTTCATTAACGCGATCTAAACAAGCATTTAAACCAGCAGCAAACTCATACCTAGTCAGCGCCCGATTCCCACGATAAGTGCTATTTGGGTATCCTGCAATACAACCATAGCGTTCTACCAGCGATTGCAACGCTTGGAAAGCCCAGTCTGTAGTCTGCACATCTGACAACTGAGACACTGAGGTAACTTGTGCCGTTGTCTTATTTTGAGCTAAGTTCTGGATTTTGGCGTTTGGACTAGTTAAAACTTGCGCTTCATTGATTTGGGAAGTCCCAGATGTTTCACCTGCAAATGCAGCAGTACTAAAAAATAGCGTTGCAGTGCATACTGCTGGATTAACTAGCAGATATTTACAGAATTTTTGCATTTTTCTCCTCACATCTATCTAAAATTCACACTTAAACCGCGCTTTTTTAAAAGCACATTTTATTAAAAACTCGTCAGTAATCTTATCAGAAGTATGCAAGCTTTTTAACAAAAAATGTCAATAAATTCTCATTCTTTTGGGAAAACTTAATTGGAGAGGCGTCCTCTTAAAAAAGTCATGTTGTAATTATTTACACTCTAAATAAATCGTGTAATAATTAAGCCTGCTCTCATTGAGAATGATAATTATTATAGTAGAATAAGTATCATTGTCAACAAAAATTGTGGCAAAGTCACAGCAAGCATTGGTTTTGGGGAGGAAACACCGTGATAGTGAATTGGAGAAAATTTAGAACACATAGACAACGAAACGGCATCGTATCATTAATGGCTCTGTTAATATTGTCAATGGCTGCTGGGTGTAGCGAATCGAATCAGAATCAAGGAACAACTGCCCAACAGTCGCCACAAGCACAGGAGGCCGCCTCGACGCCAACAGTACAACAGGTAAAAACTAAAGTAGTGACGACATTTTTGCCGATATATTTGTTTACCAAAGCAGTGGCTGGAAATGTCGCAGATGTAGAAATTTTAGTACCACCCGGTACGGAGGTACACGAATATCAAGCGACACCAGAAAATGTCAAAGCGATCGCCACTGCTAATGTATTAGTAAAAAATGGTTTAGGATTGGAGGAATTTTTGGAAGATACTGTGAAAAATGCTCAAAATTCTAAATTAACAGAAATTGATGCAAGTAAAGGCATTAAACCCTTAAATGAAATTTCGCCTGTTGTAAAAACGGCGAAAAATGAAGAAGATCATGACCACGACCACGACCACGCCCAAGGTAATCCTCACGTTTGGTTAGACCCAGTTTTGGCAAAACAGCAAGTAACTAATATTCGCAATGGATTAATAGCTGCTGACCCAAAGAATAAAGCTAGTTATGAAGCTAATGCTGCGGCTTATATTAAAGAATTAGAAACTTTAAACAGCGAATTTCAGCAGACATTACAAAAAACTCCGAGTTGCACATTTGTGACCTTTCATGATGCGTTTCCATACTTGGCCAAACGTTATAACCTCAAGCAAGTTGCTGTGGTCGAAATTCCCGAAGATCAACTTTCACCAACAGATGTGCAAAATGCAGTCAACGCTGTGAAAAAGTATAAAGTTAAAGCCTTATTTAGCGAACCAGGAGTAGATAATAAATTACTGAGCAGTCTTTCAAAAGACTTAAACTTAAGTTTGCGTACTTTGGATTCTCTGGAAACTGGTGAAACAGATCCACAGCATTATTTTCAAGCGATGCGAGGTAATTTACAAACTTTAGAAACAGCATGTCAATAGGTTTGTAAGTTGTCCTTTATCCTTTACAAATACCCCATGCCCAATGCCCTGTTTGGCCAAATAACTGATGACTAATAACATTGCTATTTTAAAAGTAGAAGGATTAACAGTATATCAAGGCAGTTATCTAGCTATACGAGATGTTTCCTTTGAATTATTGCCAGGAACAGATACAGCTATAGTTGGCCCCAATGGTGCTGGTAAAAGTACTCTGATAAAAGCTGTTTTAGATTTGATACCTCGAAGTACTGGTACGATTGAAATATTGGATCGTCCAATTGCAAAGCTGGGGCGTTTACGTCACTTGTTGGGCTATATGCCGCAAAACTTCTTTTTTGACCGTAGTTTTCCGATTTCCGTCAGAGAATTGGTTGGACTAGGATGGACAAGTGAAGGCAAAAGTCAAAAGGCAAAAGGCAAAAGGGAGGATTCATTTTTCTCAAAGTTGTGGAGACAAGACCCAGAAAAATCGACAGCAGTAACAGAAGCTTTACGGCGAACTGATGCTTATCATTTACAGCAGCAAGCTATTGGTACTCTTAGCGGTGGTCAGCTGAAGCGGGTTTTATTGGCTTATTGTCTGGTGAAACCACGGAAATTGTTGGTACTAGATGAAGCATTTGCTGGGGTTGATGTACAAGGCGCCGCAGATTTTTATGCTTTGCTAAATGAATTAAAACGGGAAGAAGGTTGGACAGTATTGCAAGTTTCCCATGATATTGATATGGTAAGCCGTCATTGCGATCGCGTACTTTGTCTCAATCAAACCATTGTTTGCACCGGAAAGCCAGAAATTGCCCTTTCACCCCAAAACCTCTTAGCAACCTACGGCCCAGGGTTCAGTCGCTACCAACATCATCATAATTAAGTTGGGCATTGGGCATGAGAAGAGGATGGGGGGATAAGGGGATGGGGAGATGGGGGAAAGAAGAATTACTTTCTCCCTCATTTGGCCACCTCCCCATCTCCCCATCTCCCCACACTCCCCACACTCCCTCATCCCCCTCATCTCCCTCATCTCCCCATAACTATGGATTTCTTCAATAACAGTAATAACTTGGTGAGTTTATTACAATATCCTTTTATGCAGCGGGCGATCGCAGAAGCTGTACTAATGGGAATGCTTGGTGGAATGTTGGGTAGTTTTGTTACCTTGCGCCAACTGTCTTTTTTCAGTCACGCTGTTGGTCATGCAGCATTGGTAGGTGTGGCGTTGGGTGTGCTGCTACAGATAAATCCTACTTGGATGCTGTTACCTTTTACCTTAATTTTTGGTGTTGTTGTCCTGTACTTTATCGATAAAACCGATTTAGCTAGCGATAGCGTACTTAGTATAGTGCTATCTGGGGCATTGGCGATCGGACTAATTCTCACTAGTTTCATCAAAGGATATCGTGGCAACTTGATGGCAGTACTATTTGGCGATATTCTAGGGCTGGATACCACAGATTTGATTTTGACGCTGCTGATACTTGTGGGCGGTTCCATATTTTTACTATCAACTCTGCAACAGCAAATTTTATTGACACTTAACCCAGATGTGGCGCAAGTTCAAGGTATTCCCGTACAATTGTACCGCTACGCCTTTGTGGTCTTGCTTTCACTGGCGGTTGCTGTAGCGATTAAAGCTGTTGGCGTTTTACTGGTAAATGCCTTTTTGGTCATTCCCGCCTCGACTGCCAAACTCATGAGTCACCACTTTAGTCGCTTTCTAGTCACTTCGGTAATAGTCGGTGCCATCAGCAGCATTACTGGAATCATTGTGTCAGGTCTTTTCAACCTAGCTTCTGGACCGAGTATTGTTCTTGTTCAGTTTCTACTATTTTTAACTGTTTTCATCTGGTTTAAGTTGACCTTGAAAGCTGCTTGAAGAAGAATTGTCCAAGTCAGAATTCAGGAGTCAGAATAAATCAGTAGGGAATTAACCCTGTTAGCGGATAGCTAAGGTTTAGCCCATTCTGACGACTGAATATCATGTCCGGTTAAAGACTTATCATTTAGACCGACGCAAAGACACGGAGACGCGGGGACGCGGGGATTTTTTTTGATAAGTGATTAGGCGGACATGATATGACGCCTTTATTCTGTTCGATAAATATTTTTCTCAAACCTATTGCAAATTCATTTTATCTTTGCTACATTTATTAATCGTGGCTCAAATAAAAGCCCCAAGCCGGGATAGCTCAGTCGGTAGAGCAGAGGACTGAAAATCCTCGTGTCACCAGTTCAAGTCTGGTTCCTGGCATTTTAAAAAAGCCCTTGAATTACGATGATTTCAAGGACTTTTTGCTTTCTAAACTCTGAAAAATAGAGGACAAATGTTCTAGCCTTTATGCGAATTTTGGACGTTTTTGGATACCTTTAGATACAAAAGTGGTGTAAATGGTGTAGAGTGGAGGACAATTACACCATTAGTACTTATGTACCAAGATTCTTCTAGGGAACGGGGATATAAAGGATCTGTATCAATCATTAACTCTAATAGTCGAATACAGCTGAGATTTCACTATATTGGTACCCACATTCCGCACTTCAAAATGTATTATTTCTATTTTCAATAAAATTCCTAATAATGCTCAAATTATTACGTATTAATATTGAATTCCATTGATGATTTATGTTATTGATTTAACTGCGTACAAAATTAAATCTGATAACACGCCGTCAAAGCCACTGCTAAAGCATCCGCAGCATCATCCGGTTTGGGAATCTCATCTAAATCCAATTCCCGCGCCACGGCTTCTTGTACCTCAGATTTATCAGCGTTGCCATATCCTGTTAAAGCTTGTTTAATTTGAGCAGGAGTAAATTCTACATAGGGGAGTCGGCGCTGTCCCAACACTAACATGACTACACCGCGCGCCTGTGCAACTAGGATAGTACTTGACATACGATAGAAGAATAGTTTCTCGATCGCCACTAAATCTGGTTGCAATTCCTCAATCACGGTGTGTAAATCATCAAACAAGGTGCATAGGCGCTGTCCCATTTCTACATCTGATGATGTTTTGATTACTCCAAAATCCAGCATATTTACTGTAGTCTGTTGCATCTTGTTGGGAATTTGTGTACAGATAATTGCCCCAAATCCTAAAATTGCCAGTCCCGGATCTAATCCTAAAATTCGTTTTTCCATGAAATTCACTCTTACCAAGCCAAAATATTGTTTAACTGGGAACACTGGCAATGTTGACGATTTGCTGCTAGCCTCATGAAATTAAAAAATATGATAGTTTCACGCCTAGTGTTTGAAACCAAGTGGTGTAGATTTTCTGTTAATTATTAGTTTGTAGCACTGCTGTGAATCTAGGTATGTCAATTGGTTTTCTCAGACAAGCCCTCAACGCCCTGCGAAAGCAGTCGCCCTCTCGTACTTCCTATCGGGTTAACCAGTGGTTCAAATGGTTATCCCCCGGACTATCGATTAAACGTTGGTTGTTAATCAGTGTCGGAGGTGTACTGCTAGCAATCTTGGGGTTAGCTATTTGGATTAAGCTGACCCCAATTTTTTGGATGTTCGAGCTGGTTAGGGGGTTCCTGGGAGTAATCACCGAGATCTTACCCAACTATATCAGCGGGCCTTTGGTTTTGCTTGGCGGCTTGCTGTTAGTGCTTTGGGGACAAACTCGCACCGTCGGCTCAATTACTAAGGTATTAAGAACCAATGATGAAGAGGAACTCATTGATGTTTTGCTGGCGCATCGTCGATTGTACCGAGGTCCGAAAATAGTGGTAATTGGTGGCGGTACAGGGCTTTCTACGTTGTTGAGGGGATTAAAAACCTACAGCGCTAATATTACTGCCATTGTGACTGTAGCTGATGATGGTGGATCTTCTGGGCGATTGCGCCAGGAATTTGGCGTACTACCACCAGGGGATATTCGCAATTGTTTAGCAGCCCTAGCAGATGAAGAAAAGTTATTAACAGAATTATTTCAATACCGCTTTCGTGCTGGAGATGGGTTAACAGGTCATAGTTTTGGTAATTTATTTTTAACGGCCATGAGTGATATTACCGGAGATTTGGAACGCGCAGTTGCAGCTAGTTCCAAAGTGCTAGCGGTGCGGGGACAAGTCCTACCAGCAACTCTGAGTGATGTTCGCCTCTGGGCAGAATTAGCCGATGGTCGCCGGATTGAAGGAGAGTCTAATATTCCCAAAGCTGCCGGAAAAATTGTCAAAATTGGCTGTATTCCAGCTAATCCCCCAGCCATACCAGCAGCTATTAAGGCACTTAAAGAAGCAGATTACATTATTATTGGCCCTGGTAGTTTATATACTAGCCTGATTCCTAATTTGTTAGTACCAGAAATTGCCGATGCGATCGCCAAAACGGATGTTCCCCGTATCTATATCTGCAATATAATGACTCAACCAGGAGAAACTGAAGGATATACTGTTGCCGATCATATCCAAGCAATTGATAATGCTTGCGGACAAAGACGACTATTTGATGCTGTACTAATACACCGAAAATCCCCCTCCGAACAATCACTCATCCGCTACGCCCAACAAAATTCCCATCCCGTTTTTCTAGATAGAGAAGCCGTAATTCAGCTGGGACGGAGAATTGTACCAGCTAATGTTTTATATGAAGATAAAACCGGCATTATACGTCACAATCCGCAGAAACTAGCACGAGTGTTATTGCGGTGGTACGGTAGAGCTAATCATGGAAGATAGTGGGGCATGGGGCATTGGGTATGGGGCATGGAGATGAGGGAGATGAGGGAGATGAGGGGGATGAGGGAGATGAGGGAGAATAACTGATGAATAATGACTAATTATGAAAATTTTTCTTGCAGATACAGAGGGAATGCTGCGTTTAGGTATGATTCTTGGTGAATTCCTACCTGTCGGCAGTGTGATTTTACTCCAAGGTGATTTAGGTGCTGGCAAAACTACCCTAGTTCAAGGCATTGGCAAGGGTTTGGGAATTACTGAACCGATTGTCAGTCCCACTTTCACTTTGATTAATGAGTACACTGAAGGACGCCTCCCCCTTTACCACTTAGATTTATATCGCCTAGAACCAGAAGAAGTTCTCAGCTTGAATTTAGAAAGTTACTGGGAAGGTGTTGAGGTGACACCAGGAATTGTGGCTATTGAATGGGCAGAACGAATGCCTTACAAGCCAGGTAGTTATGTGAGTATAAGTTTGACACACGGAAACCAAGGCGATGTCTACGACGGGCTACGCGAAGCAGAAATCACACCTTTTAATTGCGCCATTGACAATATTATTGCTGCCATTTACAGCAAAATTCTCCAAGTCAGAAGTCAAAGTTCAGGATGAATAGAAGTTATAAATTCCTTCTACCTACCACTACCACGCTCACCACTGTAAATTACTAACATTGTTATCTCAACCAAAAATAAACGCAAGAATTATTGAACGGCAGATATCCGATTTACCGTTGACTGTTGACTGTTAACGGTCAACAGTTAACAGCCTGTATGCAAGATTTCACTTTCTTGTTCCGGACTGTTATATCTAGTAGCTTTATTGCTGAAAAATCAGTTAAAAACCTAAATTTGACGGTTTATGAATCAAGCAAATGTAAACTGTTGTTGGGTTAAATTAAGAGGTTCGATAGAACTTAGTCAGCTTGGTTAAACCGGATTAATTCTCTACTGTTATTCCGAGAACTGATGTAAATTATTTAGCAGCTAAAGCTACTACAGAAAAGTTAAAAAACATTGAAGAAGAATAGAGAATAGAGAATTCAGAATTCTGAATCAGTGGCGGGTCTTAAACCCGATTATTGAGACGATCAAGGACACGGCTTAGCTTCACTATCCGCCAGTCGTACAAAATACCCAACTGAATTCTGAATTCTGACGACTGACGCCTTTATTCTGTTTGACAAAGTTCTATATTAAGTCCTTTAACTTGTTCTAATACTTAGTATTCCCAAATCGCATTCACAATATATACACAAAAATCAACTATTTGAGATTTTTTTAGACTAATTTTTATAATTTCAGTTATCAATAATTTTTGTGATTTACATCTGTAAATAGTACTATTTTGAAAATAAATAAATAATTACTATCGTATTTCTACGCTATTTTATGTAGAAATACGATAAATTTGAGAATAACTTGCTTAACAGCTTCTCTCGCCTCAATAAAACCCGATTATCTTTGATTGCTACAAAAAAGTTAAAGCTTGACCCCGGACTTGGGTATTTACCTGGCCTTTGTCATAAACAATTTCACCACCGACAATGGTGGTTACAGCCCAGCCGGTGAGGTTCCAGCCTTCAAAAGGACTCCAACCGCACTTAGTTAACAGTTCCTCGCGCCGGACTGGACGATATGTGTTTAAATCTACAAGCACCAAATCAGCATCATAACCCGGTGCGATCGCTCCTTTATTCGGAATACCATAAGCCACAGCTACAGCTTTGGACATCCAATTCACAACTTGAGCAACAGTACATTTTCCCTGCATCGCCGCAGTTAACATCAAAGCTAGGGAAGTTTCTACCCCAGGCATTCCCGATGGAGTATTGGGATATTCTTGGGCTTTTTCCTCTAGGGTGTGGGGTGCGTGATCTGTAGCGATAAAATCAATTACGCCATCGCGCAAAGCCTCCCAGAGAACTTCGTTATCGTGGGGCGATCGCAAAGGTGGATTCATCTGTGCTAAAGTACCAATCTCTTGATAAGCGCTGGTGTTCAACAACAAATGCTGTGGCGTTACCTCTGCTGTCACCCAACTCGGTTTATCCTGACGCAGTAATTCTGCTTCTTCGGCTGTTGACAGATGCAGAATATGTAGACGACGTTGATATTTTTGAGAAAGTTTTAATGCCAGTTGAGTCGCCAACAAAGCTGCTTGATTATCTTGAATTTGGGAATGAACGGCTGGATCGTGAATATTGGCAAATTCTTGGCGTCGTTGGTTGATTCTAGCTTGATCTTCGGCATGAACAGCAATCAAGCGCGAGCCTTGAGCAAATATTCCCTCCAGTGCTGTTTCCCCATCAACCAGCAATTGACCATGCATCGACCCCATAAAAATCTTAATGCCTGGTGTTGGCTCAGCTAAAAGCAAATCTGGTAGATTCTCTGCTGTTGCCCCAATAAAAAAACCATAATTAACCAAGCACTTGTTGGAGGCACGTTCTAGCTTATCGTCTAAAGCTTGCTGTGTTGTTGTCAGGGGACGGGTATTGGGCATTTCCAAAAAAGAAGTCACTCCTCCTTTGGCACAGGCACAACTAGCAGTGAACAAATCTTCTTTGTGTTCTAGTCCTGGTTCGCGGAAATGCACCTGGGGATCGATAACTCCTGGCAACAAAGTTAACCCTTGTGCGTCAATTTCTGTGGCTAGCTCTGTTTGGGAGATTTCTGCCGCGACTTCGACGATTTGGCGATCGCGCGTCAACACATCCCCAATCATAGCTTCACCATTGGGTAGGATAATACGAGCGTGGCGAATCAGTAAACTTTTTGGAGATGACATGGGGGTTAGCAATTCCAATTTAAAATTTAAAATCAGGAAATCTAATCTTGGCAAGCGTTTTGGCTACTTCTGGAACGCTTTCGTCAGCAAGAGCAACTTACGTATTACAGATTACTATGCTTTTAGGTTAAACTTAGTCGCGCTCTGAATGACGAATTTTTGCCGAGCGTTAAAAAAAAGTTTATTTTTAATTTATGAACAACCTCGTGAAAATCCGAACATAACTAGGAAATTAAAATTTTTCCGTTAAGATTAACAGATAAAATACCTTTAGTCTAGTTAATTACCTACTTCTCTCTTTCAGTTAAGTAATTTCATGCAAAATCAAGTGTCTGATAACAACTCTAGTCAACAACCTGATAATTCCTGGATCGCAGAGCTAGGTAGAACAATTGTCTTGAGCATTGTTTTAGCTCTGGGAATTCGTACCTTTGTTGCTGAAGCACGCTGGATTCCTTCTGGATCAATGGAACCAACTCTGCATGGCACACCAAACCAATGGGAGGCAGACAAAATTATTGTTGATAAGTTGAAGTATAAATTTGCTACCCCCCAACGCGGAGATATTATAGTATTTTCACCTACAGAAGAGCTACAAAAAGAACAATACCAGGATGCTTTCATTAAACGTATAATCGGCTTACCAGGGGAAAAAATACAACTTAGGGATGGCAAAGTCTACATCAATAACAAACCCCTCCCAGAACAAAATTATCTTGGCTCAGAGCAGAGTACAGTTATTGATGTTTGTAAAGACGCTCCCCAACCGCGCTTCTTGGCAAAACCCCAAACCATACCAGCCGACTCATATTTAGTACTAGGTGACAATCGTAACAGTAGCTACGACAGCCGTTGCTGGGGTGTTGTCCCCCGCCAGAATATTATTGGTCGCGCTGTATTTCGCTTCTGGCCTCTCAATCACGTCGGGGGAATTGATAAAACACCGCTGTATCCACAAACAACTCCATAATATGTCATTGGTCATTTATCTAAATTAATGACAAAGGACAAATGACAAACAAAAAGCAAACTTGGTATGGTCAGTATTAACCGTAAGATAATTGTAGAGGGTGGTGTAATACTAGTCTTCTGGACTATTGCTGTCTATATCCTGATTTTTACTGAAACACGCTGGATTCCTTCTAGTGCTATGGAACCGGCTCTGCATGGTACGCCAAACCAGTGGGAAGCAGATAAAATCATCATTGATAAGTTGAAGTATAAATTTTCCCAACCACAACGGGGAGATATTGTGGTTTTTTGGCCTACTGAAGAATTAAAAAAAGAACAATACAAAGATGCTTTTATAAAACGCGTAATCGGCTTACCTGGAGAAAAAGTACAACTTCAGAATGGCAAAGTTTATATCAACAATCAACCTCTCCCAGAAGACAATTACGTTAGTTCAGGTCAGAATACATTAATTGATGTTTGCTTATCAGGGGCGCAACCACCCTTCTTGGCAAAACCTCAGACAATACCAGCTGACTCATATTTAGTATTAGGTGACAATCGTAATAGTAGCTATGATAGCCGCTGTTGGGGTGTTGTCCCCCGCGAGAATATTATTGGTCACGCTGTATTTCGCTTCTGGCCTCTCAACCATATTGGGACTATCAATAAATCACGACTTTATCCATAATTAAAGGAGAATGCTGAATTCACAATTGGCTATGCCCCACTGCGCTAATAGAATTCACCAATCTTCAATCCAAAATCCCAAATTCAAAATTGCTATGATGCCTTACGTAGCTAAAATTTTACTGTATCCAGTTAAGTCCCTGGATGGTGTTGAAGTTGAGAGTGCTAGAGTTCTTGCCAGTGGTGCGTTAGAACATGACCGAGAATTTGCAATTTTTGATGGACAAGATAGATTTGTTAATGGCAAGCGTCATGCCAAAATTCATTTACTGCGGGCGTTTTACACAAGCACCCTTGAGACATCGCAATTCACATTTTTAAATCAAACTATATCGCTGAAAATTCCTGGTAATAGCTCACAACAAGTTTTTCATTTGCATGAGGAACAGCAAGCATTAGCAGCAACTTTGAGTGATTTTTTTGGTTTTCCTGTTACACTCAGACAAAATTCTCTAATGGGCTTTCCTGACGATACAGACTCACCCGGCCCAACAATAATTAGTACAGCAACGTTAGCAGAAGTAGCTTCTTGGTTTCCCGGTTTGACTGTAGATGAAATTCGCCGTAGACTGCGTGCCAACATCGAAATCGATGGTGTACCAGCATTTTGGGAAGATCGTTTATTTCGTGAACAAGGTGATTTAGTTTCCTTTCGAGTCGGAGATGTGGATTTTTTGGGAGTTAAACCTTGTCAGCGTTGTATAGTCCCAACACGCGATTCTTACTTGGGGGAAGCTTACCCAAATTTTCAAAAAATCTTTATGAAGCATCGTCAAGAAACCTTACCAGAGTGGGTTACTTCATCGCGTTTCAACCACTTCTACAGATTGAGCGTCAATACACAATTACCTGCATTGTCAGCCGGAAAAATTTTACAAATTGGAACAAAAGTTAATATATGTTAATAATAACATTAATACTTCGTAAAACTACGATACACAAAGTAAATTTTTTTTGATTTTTTTGATTTTTAGTGTCTATTTACATCAAAATTTAAAAATTGTAGGACTTACGCTCTAGATTTTTGCACAAACCTAAAGGTTTTAAGATCAAAAAATTAAGACATCAGTAATTCAAAATTAAATTTAAGGTTCGGTGCTAATGGCAACCTGAATTTTAGAATGGCATACTGTAGCTGTTCCGTTCAATTTTTATTCTGGAAAATCTGTTGATACATTGCTAGATAAAATTGAGCAAATTAAGGTCTAATACCAGTTCTCCAAAAAACGGCTACAGATGAATACGCTCTGACGCGGTGAGGAAATCGGAGTCTTGGCGGTTTCCGTCGAGTCCGAACTTCCGAACTGGTTTGCTCAAAGCGTTCCCAAAGGGTAGGGGACGCGGAGATTGATTTGTTGCGAAATTTTAGAGAATTGGTCTAATCATCAATTCTGAAAATTGGGATATGGAGGAATTCAGCCAGTAAAGCAAGTATATTAACTAAACATTAAGTAATGTTTTATACTTATGGGTTAGAATATATCATAAGCTGAAACTATGGCACGCCGTAGTTGTCCTGTTATGGAATGTAGGGAATATGGCAAAAAACCCTAGTAACCTCTGGGGAAGAATCAAAAAACAATGTTATCTAAACTTCAGCCAGTCAAATCTCTCAATTGCTTAGTTGGCAAAGTGTATGCCAAGATGCCCCTGAGCTATATTTTGATTGTCCCGTTTATATTGCAAATTTGTGGGGCAGTGGGACTTGTGGGTTATCTCTCCTATGAAAACGGACAAAAAGCGGTAAAAGAACTTGCTGCTCAATTAGAAAATGAAATTTGCGATCGCATTGAACAACATCTTGACAGCTATTTAACAACTCCGAAGCAAATTAATCAAATTAATTTAGATGCAATTGAGCTAGATTTGCTCGACCTTTCTGACTTTCAAACTACCGGAAAATACTTTTGGAAGCAAATGCAGGTTTTCAATATTGGCTACAACAACTTTGCCAATTCCAAAGGTGAATTTATTGGTGTTGAGCGTTTAGATAATGGCAAGCTCTTGATTAATGAAGTTAGTGAAGAGGAAGGTATTAGTAGACTTCATGTTTACACTACAGACAAGCAAGGAAATCGCCAACATTTGCAGGAAATCAAAAATTACGATCCTCGCCAAGAAGCGTGGTATGCAGATGCAGTCAAAGTAGGTAAACCCGTTTGGAGCCAAATTTATCAATGGGAAGATAAACCAGAAGTTTTATCTATATCTTCTAGCTATCCTGTTTACAATGAAAATCGCCAGTTGATTGGGGTGATTGGTGTTGATTTGATATTATCACAAATCGGCAATTTCTTATCGGATTTAAAAACCAGACAGTCTGGTAAAACATTTATATTAGAACGTTCAGGATTAATAGTTGCTTCTTCAAATGAGTCACCATATACTATCATCAATGGTAAACCCAAACGGATATCGGGATTAGATAGTCAAGATTCTGTAATTAGACTGACGACACAATATTTAATCAAACATTTTGGAAGTTTGAGGTTCGTGGTTGGAAAAAAACAGATCAATTTTACTGTGGATGGCATAGATTATTTTGTCCAGATAAAAAGTTGGCAAGACGATTTGGGTTTGGATTGGTTAATTGTAGCAGTAATCCCTGAAGGGGAATTTATGGAGCAAATTAATGCCAACACCCGTACCACCATTATCTTGTGCATAATTGCTTTTTTGGTAGCGACAGAACTGGGAATTTTCACTGCTCGCTGGATAATTAAACCGATTCTACAATTAAATATATCAGCCAAGAAAATTGCTGAAGGTGAATGGGAGCAAACACCAAAAATTAACCGTTCTGATGAATTAGGGGAACTAGCCAAATCATTTGAAAGTATGGCCAAGCAACTCGAAGCATCTTTTAGTGTTTTAGAAGCTAAGAATGCCGAGATGCAAGTTTTAAATGAAGCGCTATCTGAAAGTCAAAGTCGGCTGACTCAATTTTTAGAAGCCATGCCAGTAGGTGTATTTATTACAGATGCTGAAGGTAATCCTTATTACACAAATGAAATCGGTCAAGAAATTCTTGGTCAAGGGGCAGTAGTAGAAGTTCCCCCCAAAGAATTGTCAGGAGTATATCAAGCTTATCTTGCTGGTACAAATAAACTTTATCCTAGCGATCGCTTACCAATTGTCAGAGCATTGCAAGGCGAAAGCGGCAGGATTGATGATATGGAAATTCGCCGTAGTGACAAGATTATTCCCATTGAAGTTTTGGGAAAACCAATTTATGATGATTCGGGGAATTTAGCGTTTGCGATCGCTACATTTTTTGAAATCGGACAACGCAAACAAGCAGAAAAGTTATTAGCAGAATACAATCTCATCTTAGAAGCTCAAGTCAAAAAACGCACTGATGAATTTCAGCAAGTGATTGAGCAATTGCAAATCACCCAAGAAGAACTGATTGAATCACAAAAAATCGCCGCACAGGAAAAACAAGCAGCAGTTCGTGAAGCAGCACGCAGCGCCGCCGCCAACCTCGCCAAAAGCGAATTCCTCGCTAACATGAGCCACGAACTGCGTACCCCACTCAACGCCATTCTTGGTTTTACCCAAATCATGAGCCTAGATTATTCATTATCTAGCGAACATCAGGAAAACTTAGCAATTATCAATCGTGCTGGCGAACATCTATTGAATTTAATCAACGACATTCTAGAAATGTCCAAAATTGAAGCTGGCAGAATCAGATTAAATCTGAGTAGCTTTGACTTAATTCATCTGCTGAAAAATTTAGAAGAAATATTGCACTTACGTGCCGCATCAAAAAACTTAGAATTAGTATTTGAATATGCACCAGACCTGCCTAAATACGTAGAAACTGACGAAAATAAACTCTATCAAGTCTTGCTTAACCTCCTGGGAAACGCCATTAAATTTACTGATATGGGCAGAGTGACGCTGCGGGTAAGACTGGGGTATGGGGCATGGAGACAAGGGGACAACCAGACAACCATACAACCAGACAAAGAAGATAACCAATGCCCAATGCCCAATGCCCAATGCCCAATGCCCAATGCCCAATCCCTAATCTTTGAGGTACAAGACACTGGTTGTGGTATTGCCCCAGAAGAAATTGATTTGCTGTTTGAGGCTTTTGAGCAAACCGAAGTCGGTAGAAAATCCCAACAAGGCACAGGACTAGGCTTGGCCATTAGCCGCAAATACGTAGAATTGATGGGTGGTAATATTACTGTGAACAGTACTCCCGGTATTGGTAGTACATTTACTTTTGATGTTCAGATTGCTCTGGCTTGTCCCAGAGAAATGCCGACAAACCAAAATAAATATCAATTTCTCGCTTTAGCTGCTGCCCAAAAAGCATACCGTATTTTAGTAGTAGACGACTCCAAGGAAAGCCGTCTACTACTAGTTAAAATTCTCACATCTATGGGCTTTGAAGTCAGGGAAGCTACAAATGGTAAAGAAGCAATTGCCAATTGGGAATCTTGGCAACCACACTTGATTTTTATGGATATGCGAATGCCTGTGATGGACGGTTATGAAGCCACAAGAATCATTAAATCTCAAGAATTGGAATATAGGGAATGGGGTATGGACTATAGGGAAGAAGCTGTAACAAGTGAGGTGAACTCCCACAGTCCAACACTAGTTGCTAGTAACTTGAGTGGGAGCCAGTCTTATGCAACAGCAAATTTCTCTTCTTGTGACCTCAACTTGCCCAGAGCCTTAACTCCACATTGCGACTTTACTCAAACACCCGAAGGCTGTTGCCATAAAGGCACCATTATTATTGCCCTGACTGCTAGCGCCTTTGAAGAAGAACGCCAGAGAACTTTGTCCATTGGGTGTGATGATTTTATTCGCAAGCCATTCACCCAGGAAGTATTATTAGAAAAACTGAGTGAACATTTGGGCGTAAAATATACCAGCCAAATACAAACCACAAACACACCAGTTGTCGATCAACCCACACAAATGTTTACTAGTGTTGCTGAACTCCTGAGTCATTTATCACAAATGTCCCCTGAGTGGCTCCAACAGATACACTATGCCGCAGCCAGCTGTAGCGATGACCTGATTTTACAGTTACTCAAGGAAATTCCATCAGATAAGAGTCAAATTTTCCAAGTTTTCAGGGATTTAGCAAATAACTATCAGTTTGAGAAAATCATGGAATTGACTAGAACAAACCTAGAATGAATTACGAGCATTTAGACCCTTATAAAAAAGATATTTTAATCGTTGACGATATGCCAGATAACCTGCGGGTTTTATCTTCAATATTGACAAGGGAAGGGTACAACGTTCGTAAAGCCTTGAACTGGCAAATGGCATTGACAGCAACTCAAACGGTATTACCCGATCTAATTCTGCTTGATATTATGATGCCAGAAGTAGATGGCTATGAAATTTGTCAAACCTTTAAAGCTTGGGAGTTAACAGCAGATATTCCCGTAATTTTTATTAGTGCTTTGGATGATGTTTTTGACAAAGTTAAAGCCTTTCGGGTAGGTGGTGTAGACTACATTACTAAACCTTTTGAGTTTCAAGAAGTTTTAGTGCGGGTGCAAAATCAACTGGCTTTAAGATCGGCACGATTGGAAATATTAAAACTCAATGTCGAGCTAGAACATCGGGTAAAACAGCGTACTTGGGAGCTAGAAAATACTCTACAAAAACTCCAAGAAGAAATCATTTCTCGCCAGAAATTACAAAGTCAAATCTTAGATATAGCACTGCATGATTCCCTGACTGGATTACCAAACCGAGTTTTGTTTATTAGGCAACTTAAAAATGCTCTAAATCGTGCTAAACAAGAACCTAATTATCAATTTGCTGTACTTTTTTTAGACTGCGATCGCTTCAAAGTAATTAATGATTCTCTTGGTCATTTGGTAGGAGATGAATTGCTCATAGCCATCGCCCGCCGATTGCAAACATGCCTAATACCTATTGATACTTTAGCACGATTAGGCGGTGATGAATTTGGTATTCTTCTCGAAAATATTACAGATATCAATATCGCTATTCAAGTTGCCGAACGCATTCTCCAACAGCTATCACTGGCTTTTAAACTGTCAAGATATGAAGTGTTTATGAATGCCAGTATTGGTATTAGTTGGGGCAATAAAAATTACGATCGCCCAGAATATTTGCTGCGGGATGCTGATACAGCAATGTATCGCGCCAAGGCTCAAGGAAGGGCAAAATATTACGTTTTCGATCCAGCAATGCATCAGGAAGCAATTCAACTTTTAGAATTGGAAAATGACTTGCGGAGGGCTGTTGAAAGGCAAGAATTTCTCGTTTATTATCAGCCAATTGTTTGCCTAACTACAGGGAGAATTTCTGGATTTGAAGCCTTGGTGCGCTGGCGACATCCGATTCGCGGTTTGGTTTCTCCCATAGAATTTATTCCTGTGGCAGAAGAAACAGGTTTGATTAGTGCCATCAACACTTGGGTATTACAATCAGCTTGCCATCAACTAAGTATCTGGCAACATCATCCAATCACACCAGAACCTTTAAGTATTAGTGTAAATTTGAGTGCTAGATTATTTTCACAGCCCAATTTAGTAGACCAAATTGACCGAATAATTTATGAAAATCAAATCAATCCAGAACACTTACAATTAGAAATTACAGAAAGTGTAATTATGGAAAATACTAATGCAATTAAAATAATTCTCGAACAATTAAAGCAGCGTCAAATTAAATTGATTATGGATGATTTTGGTACAGGATATTCCTCTTTAAGTTATCTGCATAGTTTTCCTTTAAATGCACTAAAAATTGACAAATCTTTTGTCAAACGTATGCAAGAAAACGAAGAAAATATGGGGTTAGTACCAGCAATGATTGGGATTGCCAACTCAATGGGAATGAGTGCAATCGCTGAAGGCGTTGAAACACAAGAGCAGTTAGCACAACTGAGAAATTTAAACTGTGATTTTGCTCAAGGATATCTGTTCTCTAAACCTATAGAAGAACAATTGGTTCTGAAGTTACTTGCCACAACACCCCAATGGTAGCCACCAAATAGCACGCGGCAAAAACTTCATAATTAACCCTCGGTTCCTTCATGTGCGCGTGCTATCCACTATACTGCTGCAATCTGGCTTTTAGCATGGTAAAGTTTCTAACTCGCCAATACTTTTTATCATCTGTAAAACTCTCCAAGCACTGTGGGAGTTAGACTATAAATATAACTATTTTGGCGAAATTGAGTCAGAGTTACAGGGTGATTTCCAATCAGCATTTACTATCCTCAATAGATAAATTCCTTCGCCAGCTTTTGGCGCTCGAAACTTAACAGCAGGACACTAGACCAACACAGAATCAGAATCATTAAATTATCTGGACAATATCTAATGCATCAATATACTAATTATCCTAGATTAATTTTATATTTTGATTAATGAATTTTGGCTATTAAATTATTACCTAAATTCGGATAAACATACTTTTTGATAATGCATTTAAATCAAATTACCCATCATAAAAAAAATATTTTAGTGGTAGATGATACCCCAGATAACTTGCGACTTTTGTCAGCAATGTTGACTGCACAAGGTTTTGAAGTTCGCAAAGCCTTAAATGGCAAAATGGCACTGACCGCATGTCAAATGGTTTTGCCAGATGTGATTTTGCTGGATATAAATATGCCAGGTATGGATGGCTATCAAGTTTGTCAACAGCTGAAAGCTGACGATAGGACTTGCGAAATTCCGGTGATTTTTATTAGCGCCCTTGATGATGTTGTAGATAAAGCAAAAGCCTTTGATGTCGGTGGTGTAGATTATATTGCCAAACCTTTTCATGGAGCAGAGGTTGTGTTACGAATTGAAAATCAGATTAATTTACGTTTGCTCCAAGTTAAATTGCAAGAAAAAAACTTGTTACTCCAACAAGCTATTGACAACTTGAAAGCCGCCCAGGTTCAACAAATTCAAAACGAAAAAATGGTAGCCCTGGGGCAGTTAGTAGCTGGAATTGCTCATGAAATTAATAACCCGATCAGTTTTATTTATGGAAATCTCCAATATGCTGGTCAATATGTGCAAGACTTAGTAAATATAATTGAGGCTTATCAACAAGAATATCTACAACCCACACCAAAAATTCAGCAAATAGCTCAAGATATAGACCTGAATTTTGTGATTAAAGATTTGCAAAATCTGATAGGCGCAATGTATAGAGGTTCTAATCGAATTCGAGAAATAGTATTGGCACTACAAAACTTTTCTCGTCACGATGAATCGGAAATGAAGCGGGTAAATATCCATGAAGGCATAGAAAATACTTTATTGATGTTGCAGCATCGACTCAAGGAAACAGCAAATCGCCCTGCAATTGTAATAGTTAAAAATTATGGCAATTTACCTCCAGTCAATTGTTATGCAAGTGAACTCAATCAAGTATTTATGCATTTATTAAATAATGCCATTGATGCTTTAGAAAAGGGAGTAGGGAGTGGGGAATGGGGAGATGAGGGGGATGAGGGGGATGAGGGGGATGAGGGGGATGAGGGAGATGGGGGAGATGAGGGAGTAGAAGGAACTGGGGAGCAGGGGAGGCAGGGGGAGAATAACCAATGCCCCATGCCCCATGGCCAATGCCCAATGCCCCAAATTCAGATTTACACACAGGTGACAAAATCTAATATGGTCAAAATTGCGATCGCTGATAATGGTCTTGGTATAAAAGAGTCATTGCGATCGCGTTTATTTGACCCATTTTTTACCACAAAACCTGTGGGCAAGGGTAGTGGCTTAGGATTATCTATTAGCTATCAAATCATTGTCCAAAAACATCGCGGAGAGATTACCTGTACCTCATCTGTTGGGCAAGGAGCAGAATTTGTCATCGAAATTCCCATAGAACTAGGACTTGTATCAGGTTCGGATAAATACTTATAATTCGGGCTGACGCAAAGACGAGAGCAGGCAAAGACACGGAAATTTTGCTCAGAATATATTTGCAAATTTTCTGAAAATGATTATCATTTTTGTATGAATGTACCAATCATAACCGTTGTTGCCAGCCCAGCTGGATGTGGCAAAACCACTTGGATTTGCCAACAGATGCAAAATACCGCCTCTAGTAAAAATATCATTTACTTTAGCCCTGGCACTGGGAATGTTCCCATTGACCAAACAAAGCTAGCTGCGGACTTTTCAGAGGTGAAAGTCTTTAGTGATGGGCAAGAAGTTGAGTTTTTCAACCAGTTAGTAGTAGCAGAAGTTGTCTATATCGAACTAGGATTTTACTTAGAATTAAGCGCGATTCAGCCAATATTAGACAATTTATCTTACCAGGCAATAGCCATTTTACCACCACACCTCAAAGATTCTGAATATCATCAGTGGGCAGACAAAATTATTACAGGTGCAAACGTAAATACTAATATTGAACAAACCCAACTATGGCGTGCTACAAGCATCGGTCAAGTGATTGACGAAGACAGTCTCCAAGAGCTTTGGTATGAAATTACTCACAATGCTTACGGTGAAATTGCTCGTGCCAAAGGTATTTTTGATGTTGCTGATGGACGATCCTTATACGCGGATTTTGTGGCGGGTATACCAACAACTGATTTTTTAGAATTAGATTTACCACGCCACTTGGAAGGTAGACCACAGCGATTTAGTGGTATAGAAATATTGGGAAAAAGTTTAGATGAATCTGCAATCAAACAAACCTTAGAAGATTGTTATTTGTCAGAAATAGCAATAGCACAATACCAACAACAAGTAAAACAAATTTTAATTGAGGAGAACATACAGTGAAAATAGCAGTCATGTCCTGTATTCATGGCAACTATGAAGCCTTGGATGCGGTATTGTTAGATTGCGATCGCCAAAAAGCTGAGAAAATATTTTGTCTTGGCGATTTAGTCGGGTATGGTCCCTATCCAAATGCCGTAGTTACTCAAATCCGTTCCTTGGATATTCCTACTTGCGCTGGCTGTTGGGATGAAGATATTGTCGAAGGTTTGAATGCTTGTGATTGTAGTTATCCCTCATTATTAGCTGAAAAAAGGGGTAAAACTGCTCACGAATGGACAAATAACGAAATTCATCAAGAACACCGCCAATTTTTAGCCCAATTGCCCCACAGTTTACGCGAAGGAAATTTGGCCTTTGTTCACGGTAGCCCCCACAGCAATCACGAATATTTATTACCAGAACTTGACGTTTTTGCAGCTTTAGAGCGAGTACTTTCCACAGAAGCAGATGTACTTTTTTGTGGTCATACTCACGTACCTTATGTGCGTAATTTGGATGTAGATAGTTTGCAAGTTTGCGTTAAAAGTGAAGGAACACAACAACACTCACTAAATTTCACCACCTCCATTAAGCGAATTATTAATGTAGGTTCCGTGGGAGAACCTCGACACGGACGACCGAATGCAACCTATGTGATTTATGACACAGAACATCAAGAAGTAAAATTGCGCGAAGTACCTTACGACTACCAGAAAACCTGTGCAGCAATTATTGAAAAAGGTTTACCCCCGATTTTTGCTTGGCGTTTAGCTCAAGGACTGGAATATGCAGAAAGGGCTGATGACCCGACTCATGTTTGTGTGAGGTGATGAGGGGATGAGGGGGATGAGGGGGATGAGGGGGATGAGGGGGATGAGGGAGTGTGGGGAGATGGGGAGATGGGGGAAAGAGAATTAATGGTTCTCCCTTTGTGTTGGCGTGGCCGAATAGAAAAAGGAGTAAAATAAGAAGAGGGGTACGAGGCCGGATGGGGTGATGGGGTGAGGGGGTGAGGGGGTGGGGGGGGGGGGGGGGGGGGGGGGGGGAGGGGGGGTGGGGGGGGGGTGGAGGGGGGGGGGGGAGATGGGGAGATGGGGGAAAGAGAATTAATGCTTCTCCATCCTCCCACACTTCCTGCTTGCCCCATGCCCAATGACTAATCCAAAATCTGAAATCCAAAATTGATATGAGCAAGTGGGCGATTTTGACTGGTATTGAAGGAAATTTGGCAGCTTATGAGGCTGTGATGATGGATATTAAGCGTCAAGGTGATGCTGTGGAGGCTTTGTATATTTTGGGTGATTTGGTCGGACCGACGCCAGAGGCTGAAAAGTTAGTAAAACGAGTTCGTAACCCACAGCGTGGAGAGTTAGAACCTTCGATTTGTAAAGGTTGGTGGGAAGAACAGTGTTTAATTCTGCATGGTCTTGGCGCTATCGGGGAACCCACTGAGTTAATGAGCAAATATGGAGGAGAAACAGTTAAGCGGCTGTGGAAATGTGTTTCTCGTCAAACAGTTCAATGGTTGAGAACGCTAGACTTTGGTTTTTTTGAACTGGATTGTTTATTAATTCACGGCACAACAGTCGCAGTTGACGAGGAACTAACACCAGAAACTCACCCCATTGTAATGTGCGATCGCCTATCACGAATGCAGGCAAATAACTTGTTCTGTGGTCGTTCTGGTTTGGCTTTTCAATATCAACTACAAGCAGGTTCTATCATCACAGAAGTAACTACTCTTAATAGCCAAGCTTCTTCCCAAACCCTCAAAATCTCCCCACGTCAAGTAATTGGGGTGGGTAATGTGGGGCGAATATCAGGTGAAGCAAAATATACGCTTTATACACCAAGCACCAATCATGTAGAATTTAGGACTGTCCATTACGGTATCAACAAGGGATTTCAGGTAAAGTCAACTAAAATTTAAAGAAAGTTTATTCAAAAATCTTCAAGAATCCCCAATCTCCAGTCAAACCAAAAAAGAGCCAGAAAATTACTTATCTGGCTCAAAGCTGGAGACAAAAGAATCACCAAATAACCGCTAACTTGGCTAATAACCTAGATTCTGCCCAAGTTATGCAATCCTAAAATAACCCCCACTCCTAAGATATGACCAAAGGCGGTAGTTGCTAATAGGGCAGGTAAACCAAAACCACCAAAAAAATTAGCTGATGGTAGTCCTGGTTCTGCATTAGGATACTTGATTGTAGATTTGCCAAAGGCAATGGCAACTATGTTGGCAAGAATCATTGTCACGCCAACTACAGGACTCCATTCCAGGGGTGTGGTTGCAGCAGCGAGTAAGGTTGAAGTAAACACCTGATTTGCTCCTGAAATTTATTAATGATTGGAAATATAATCTGAAAATTCCCGAAGACAATTCAAGAAAAAGCCCGATTTTGCATCAATATTTAACAGTTATTCTTATTACTTAATATAATTTGCCCCATCTTGCGTCTTTGTTCGTTAAAATCAATAGTAGTACATATAAACTATAGACGCGATCGCTCTAAAGATAATTTACACTCAAGATGATAGCGATTATTTCCAGCTTCTGTTATGTCCTCAACTCTAGATGCTTTGCCACCTGCACTCGCCAAAATTGTCCAGCGCTTTCAACGCGCTTCCGAACCGAAGCGACGTTACGAACAGCTAATCTGGTATGCTCAGAAGCTCAATGAGTTCCCAGAAGCTGAAAAATTACCCGACAATAAAGTTCCTGGTTGCGTTTCTCAAGTTTATATCACAGCAACCTTAAATGATGGTAAAGTTGCGTTTCAAGGTGATTCGGATTCCCAGTTAACCAAAGGATTAGTAGGGCTTTTGGTTGAAGGATTGAATGGGCTAACACCAACAGAGATTGTGCAACTTACTCCAGATTTTATTCAAGAAACAGGTTTAAATGTTAGCCTGACACCTTCCCGCGCTAATGGGTTTTACAACATTTTTAAAACAATGCAAAAAAAAGCATTGGAATGTAAATTAAATTTGCCTAATTAAACTTAGTCATTAGTCATTGGTCATTTATTATTTCCAAAGACATTTGACAAATAATATACAACTACCAAAATTGAGTCTTATGTCAACCAATTTATTATCTACCTCTGCTGGTGTTGGATTTGGTGGACTAGTTCAAGAATATTTCTGGAATTGGGAAAACCAGCAATTGCGTGTTGTTTATGAAACCCTTGGGAAAGGTTCGCCGCTATTACTGCTACCGGCTTTTAGCAGTGTTTCGACGCGTTTGGAAATGGCCGAACTTGCGAGATTATTAGCACCTAATTTTCAAGTTGTAGCCTTAGACTGGCCTGGTTTTGGAGAATCTTCTCGCCCTAGTTTAAATTATCAACCGCAAATATATCAGCAATTTCTGGAAGATTTTGTCAACGCTATTTTTCCGACTCCAATTACTGTAATGGCCGCTGGTCATGCTTCCACTTACGTCTTACAATTAGCGGTGAAACAGCCTGCTGCATTCTCACGAATTGTCTTGTTAGCTCCTACTTGGCGTGGGCCTTTACCAACAATGGGGGCAAGTCAAAATATCGCTGGTATGGTGAGAGGATTAGTGCGATCGCCTATACTTGGTCAAGCTCTCTACAAGCTCAACACTACCCCATCTTTCTTAAATTTTATGTACCGTCGTCATGTCTTTACTGACACGGCTAAACTTACACCCAGTTTCATCGAGAAAAAATGGCAGACAACTCAACAACCAGGAGCGAGATTTGCTTCTGCTGCCTTTGTAACCGGTAATCTCGATGCTGTACGCCAGCAATCGGATTTTCTCCAACTTGTAGAGTCTTTAACCGTACCACTGATGGTGGTAATTGGAAAATCCAGTCCTACCAAATCACGAGAAGAAATGAACGCTTTGGCTACATTACCGGGAGTAAAAAGCGCCATCATTCCTGGTTCTCTAGGACTACATGAAGAATACCCAGCAGATGTTTTAGCAGCAGTTCAGGATTTTTTGTTTTCCTCGTGAAATTGAACAAGAATTGAAAGCTACAAACATTTGCAACCAATTAATCCATTGGAGTGGAGGGGCGTACAGTTGTATACCCCTACCAACGCATTTTTAGTTCAAGCTACTACCAGCAGTTTTTCGCCAGCGAGAAACTGCAAGCCCTACTAAGCCAACTATACCAAGACCAAAAACAGTTGATGACTCAGGTACCGCTTTGACTTCAAAATCAAAACTGAAGCTACCAGACTCTCTAAAGGAAATGGCGTTATTAACACTACCTAAATCCACGAGTTTGAAGGTTGCAGAATAAGTTCCCAGTGGTGCGGTAGCATCAGTCCAAAAGATAGGCGTAAACGAAAAATCATTACCACTGCCGATTGTGTAAATATCACCGACTGACTTGACAATATTAGTGCTTGCTGCATCACCAATATTCAATCCATCGCTAATTGACGCTAATTGTAAACCAATGGTTGTACCCTCAAGCGATCGCTGCCAACGACCATTAGAGCTACTAAACAGATACTGATTGTCTAGTTCGGGAGAAGTTTTTAAAGAACCTACAGATTCTATCTTCAGATGGCTATACTCCTTATTTACTGGCGTACTAATCAAGCGGCCGCTATAAATCCCAGTACCAGATAACAGTGTTAGCGGCGGTTGTCCTGAATAAGACTCAGGAATTCGGTTATTTGTATTGGTTGAATTAATGGTTAAGTTATCTAAAGACCCTGAGTAGCCATAAGCACCAATACTATGAAAATGGCTAGATTCCGGCGTGTTTTCATTCCTGTGGGCATATAGGAAAGTCAAACGATTGTAGTTAGGGTTTTCCAAGCCTGCGTATGTCCCTGTAGAAAGAATTTCAAAACCATCTAACCCGACGTAAAATCCGGTATCATCATAATGATTATGAGTATCATCAGCTTGTGCAGGTGTCAAACTCGTAGATAAAACTAGCGGTGCAACAACCAAAAAGCCCACTACAATAGACGCAAATGCTTGTCCTGTTTGAGTTACTTGCTTTTTTGAGCAGGTAGTTTTTTTGTCAACCACCACACTTCTCCATTAAAGTAGATTTAAGATAATGATAATGATTATCGCAATTTTTACAGCTTGTCAAGGTGTGGCAGTGAAAACTATTTTCAACAAAAATTGTGTTTTCCTGATTTGTTAATATTTATTGCTCCTCTTCCTCATTTATAAAAATAAAAAATTTGTTGATTGAACTACAGTAGATTTGAATCAAACTAAAATACAGAAAAATTCTTTTTGTAGCCAGGTATAAAGCCTGTTTTAATCACAAATTGAGAATTTTGAATTCAACTGTATCTAATTATTTTGCACAACCCAAAACAAGCCCAGTTCGCACAAAAAAATAAAAACAATTATCATAGGCAATAATGATTATCCATAAAGTGAGACAAAAGGAAATTTAGAGTATGGTAGCTGACATAAGCACAAATTCAGTTCCAGTGACTGTTCTTACAGGTTATTTGGGAGCAGGTAAAACGACTCTACTTAATCACATCCTGACCTACGAACACGGCAAAAAAGTTGCTGTGATTGTTAATGAATTTGGGGAAGTGGGCATTGATAATCAACTAGTTATTGATGCTGATGAAGAAATATTTGAAATGAATAACGGCTGCATCTGTTGTACAGTGCGCGGCGATTTAATTCGGATCATTGGCAATTTGATGAAGCGACGTGACAAATTCGACCATTTGGTAATTGAAACAACTGGACTAGCCGATCCGGCACCAGTGATTCAGACATTTTTTGTTGATGAAGATTTACAAACTAAACTGTCTTTAGACGCTGTGGTAACAGTCGTAGATGCCAAGCATATCTGGCAGCACTGGGACGCAGACGAAGCCCAAGAACAGATTGCCTTTGCCGATGTAATTTTACTGAATAAAACAGATTTGGTAGCACCAGCAGAATTGGACGAATTAGAAAAGCGAATTCGGTCAATGAATGCTATGGCAAAAATCTACCGTACCCGCAATTCTGAATTAGAAATGAATGCATTATTAGGTGTGAAAGCATTTGATTTAGATCGCGCATTAGAAATAGATCCAAATTTCTTAGGCGAAGATGCCCACGAACATGATGAAAGCGTTTTTTCTGTAGCTTTAGTAGAAAAAGGTGCAGTCGATGGAGAAAAATTAAACACTTGGCTTTCTGAGTTACTGCGTACCCAAGGGCCAGATATATTCCGAATGAAAGGCATATTAAACATTGCTGGAGAAGAAAATAGATTTGTGTTCCAAGGAGTGCATATGATATTTGATGGCAGACCAGATCGCCCCTGGAAGCCCAGCGAAACACCGAAAAACGAACTAGTATTCATCGGTCGCAACCTTGATGCAGATCAACTTAAGCAAGATTTTGTTGCTTGTTTGACTTAAATAGAGAGTTAGGAGTTAGGAGTTAGGAGTGATAAGTTAAAAATTCAAAACTCCTCACTCCTCACTCCTCACTCCTCACTCCTCACTCCTCACTCCCCCTTTCAAAGATATGAACTCCACAACCAGCAAATCTAACCAATTTGAACAACACTATTCAGCGATAATTGCAGATTATGTAACTGCGATCGCTTGGTCACCCCAAGGCCAAACTTTAGCAGCAACTTCCGCAGTTGGAGAAGTAGTACTGTGGAATAATGGTCAACTGACAAACTTGCAAACTGGTAACGCTAAATCATTAGATTGCCTTGCCTTTTCCCCAGATGGGAAATTTTTAGCTGTTGGCGGACAGGATGGACAAGTCAAAATTTGGCAAGATACTGAATTAATCGCCACCTTGGAAAATGCACCTGCATGGGTTGACAAACTAGCTTGGAATTACACCAGTAACCAACTCGCTTTTAGTTTGGGGCGTTACGTCCAAGTGTGGGATGCAGACACTCGTGAAATTGTTGTCACATTGAATTTCGATAACTCATCAGTCTTGGCTATTGACTGGCGCATTGATGGCCAGTACCTAGCCATTGCTGGTTATAAAGGAGTCAAGATTTGGCACACTCAAAACTGGGATGACGAACCATACATTTTAGATATGGCTACCGTCAGCATTGCGATGGCTTGGTCACCCGATGGCAAATTCCTTGCTTCTGGCAACATGGATAGAAGCGTCACCGTTTTGGAATGGAATAATCCCGATCCTTGGGTGATGCGGGGTTTCCCTGGTAAAATTCGCCAATTGGCATGGTCAGAAGCTACTACGAAATTGGGTGCGCCGATACTAGCATCCTCTAGCGTTGAAGGTATTGTAGTCTGGGAAAAATTAGAGGATGATACCTTAGGTTGGGAAGCAAGAGTTTTAACTAATCATGTGGATGTGATTAATGCGATCGCCTTTGCACCTAAAAGCTTCCTTCTCGCTTCCGCTGGCGCTGATGGCTGGTTGTGTTTGTGGAATAAAGCCAAGGAAGTATCCCAAATCATCACAGGTGTCTCAGGAGGCTTTTCTACCTTAGCTTGGCATCCCCAAGGCAAATTACTAGCCGCAGGCGGCGAAAAAGGCGAATTAATTATTTGGTCAAAAGCTTCCCGAGGCCAGGGATTTGGGCGTAATTAAGATTGAAGAGTCGGGAGATGAGGGAGCAGGGGGAGCAGGGGGAGCAGGGGGAGCAGGGGAGGCAGAGGGAGAAAGAATAATCAATGCCCAATGCCTAATTTAGCACCGAGTAAGATTAAGCAATACTCAGTATTTGAAGTTGAATATCGGGAATTTATTGGCTATGCTGTATCAAGAAAGATATATTTGTGTAAATTTATGAACATAGCCAAACTGATCCTATTTGCCTGTCCTGCTTTTCTTGCATCTATGTTACTGCTAGCCAATCCCGCACAAGCATCAAGTCTAAAATCTGCATCTGCTACACAAATAATCACAGTAGCATCTACACATCAAATTCGTGATTTGGCAGCACCAAAATTGATTCAAAAATCTAATCCGATTCTCGATCAACTGGGCTGCAATTGTGCCAATTGTGTTGAAGCACAGTTTCAGTCAATACAAGGCAGACTGCCATCGATTGATTTTTAATAAAGTTAGGATTGATCGAAATTAATAGGGGCAAAGGAATACTTTGCCCCTATTAATTTTGATAAGCGAAAACCTAGTGTTGTGATTTTGACTAAAATAGGACTTACGCAAAAATAGCCAAAAAGCCTAATTTATCGAACCGCCAAGACGCCAAGAACGCCAAGAGTTCGTAAAGTTTGCGTAAGTCCTATTTGAAACAAATGAATAGTTTAGCTGAAAGTTAAGACACAGAGAAAGATGAATGGAAAGTAGCTTCCATTAATGTCTACCTCTGTTGTTGAAATTTCTTCAAGAAATTCTTCAAGAAATTTGAGACATAGAGTATAGATAAGAATGGAAGGTACATTACATTCGTGCCTACCCTTGTTGTTGGTATTTGTTGAATAAGTTATCTAATAACTTTCAGGGAAGAGGGTTTTGAGTTCAAATACTTAGAGTATTACTCAGAGTACTAGAAAATCTAAGATAGAGATGAATTTTCACTCTCACACTTACCCCATCAATCCACGTCCATAAGTATTTATGAAATAAATGTTTTGGGGATGGGCTAATACGTAAACCTGATTATTCCGTAACTTATCCCACGCTAATTTATTGAACAATCTTTGATAAAGCCTCAATCCCTTACATGGACTGGGTTTAACGGAGAGATAGGGATTTGAACCCTAGAATACGTTTCCGCATTACAGCATTTCCAGTGCTGCGCCTTAAACCACTCGGCCATCTCTCCAGATGTCACGATTCACAATCGTACTATAGAATTCCAAAAAATGCAAAGATAAAAAAAGATTTT
The DNA here is from genome assembly GCA_034531095.2 of Nostoc sp. CreGUA01. Classification (GTDB taxonomy): domain Bacteria; phylum Cyanobacteriota; class Cyanobacteriia; order Cyanobacteriales; family Nostocaceae; genus Nostoc. The sequence goes on from JAVRBV020000127.1 coordinate 66,875, forward strand.
TTAGATTAATCTCAAAGTTCAAGTATCAAAACCCAAATCCAAATGTCCCGTATATATACAATTCGAGTTCACGATCGCGCCACTGGCGAAACATATAGCTTACAAGTGCCAGAAGACCGCTACATCCTGCACAGTGGGGAAAAACAAGGGGCACAACTGCCGTTTTCCTGTCGCAATGGGGCTTGTACCACTTGTGCTGTGAGAGTGTTGTCGGGAGAAATTTACCAACCAGAGGCGATCGGATTGTCGCCAGAGTTACGTCGCCAAGGTTATGCCCTGTTGTGTGTGAGTTACCCCCGTTCTGACCTGGAAGTGGAAACACAAGACGAAGATGAAGTTTATGAACTCCAGTTTGGACGTTATTTTGCTAGGGGTCGAGTGAAAGCGGGTTTACCGTTAGATGAAGAATAGGATTTTGTTGACACATGAGGCAACAGAGGAGGAAATTACTGCTTTGATAGCATTTCTTGGTGACTGGGTGCGAAAAATAGCTATTTTGGCTTGTCTGTTGCTTTTGGTGAGTTGCCAAGGTAAAAATCAAGTGGCAAACCAGGCGCAGGTGAAGGTAGCACGGGTAGTCAGCGGCCAAAGTTTAGAAGTACTCGGTATGGCCGAACAACCAAATCTAATTTCTCAGGTGCGGTTAGTGGGAATTGATGCACCAGATTTGCGACAGCGACCTTGGGGGGAACAAGCACAAGAACAGTTAGAAAATTTAATTGGTGGTGCCGAACAATCAGTAACGCTGGAATTTGATTTAGAAGCAAAAGACAAAATTGGGCGAACCCTAGCTTATGTATGGAAAAATAAGATTTTGTTGAATGAAGAATTAGTCAAACAAGGTAATGCATTGTTCGTTGGGCGATCGCCTAATCACAAATATGACCAACGTTTAGAACGTGCCCAACAATGGGCTAGACTTATGGGGCAAGGAATTTGGAACCCAGAAAAACCCATGCGCCTCACTCCTGCTGAGTTTCGCCGTCAATATCTCTAGGAATTGGGGAATGGGGAATGGGGAGTGGGGAGATGAGGGGGATGAGGGGGATGAGGGAGATGAGGGGGATGAGGGAGTGTGGGGAGTGTGGGGAGTGTGGGGAGATGGGGAGATGGGGAGATGGGGGGGAAGAGAATTAATGCTTCCCCATCGTCCCACACCTCCCACACCTCCCACACCTCCTACTTGCCCCATGCCCAATGCCCCATACCTAATCACAAATAACAAATGACTAATCTACAAATTTTTCTAGATATTGCCACAGAAGCAGCATTGGCTGGTGGCGCTATACTGCAAGGCTATTTAGGTAAGTTAGAAGATGCAATTATTGAAAAAGGACGCCCTGGTGATTTAGTCACCGTTGCTGATAAAGCTTCAGAAGAGTTGATTTTAGAAATTTTGCGTCGCCATTTTCCTCAACATTCTATCCTCGCTGAAGAATCAGGAAAATTAGGCGATCGCGAAAATGAATATCTCTGGGCAATAGATCCTTTAGATGGCACAACCAATTACGCCCATCAATACCCATTCTTTGCCGTTTCCATCGGGCTGTTAATTAATGGTGTTCCACAAGTTGGTGTCATTTATGACCCCTTTCACAATGAGCTATTTCGTGCTGCTGCTGGTTTGGGAGCAACACGCAACCGTCACGCGATCGCAGTTTCGGCAACCTCGGAACTGAATAAGAGCTTACTGGTAACTGGATTTGCCTACGATCGCCGTGAAACCTCTGATAACAACTATGCAGAATTTTGTCACCTCACCCATCTGACTCAGGGAGTTAGACGCAGCGGTTCCGCATCCCTGGATTTGGCGTATGTTGCCTGTGGACGCGTCGATGGTTACTGGGAACGAGGACTTTCACCTTGGGATATTGCCGCTGGGATCATTTTGGTACAAGAAGCTGGAGGTAGAGTTACTGCCTACGATGGCACTCCCTTAAAAATTGAGTCAGGTAGAATTTTGGCCACAAATGGTTATATTCACGACACCGTAAGCCGTGAACTTTTACAAGTTCCGCCCTTGTCAGCGTGGAAGTGAGGGGAGTGGGGCATGGGGCATGGGGAAGATGAGGGAGATGAGGGAGATGAGGGAGATGAGGGAGATGAGGGAGACAAAGGGACAAGGGGACAAGGAGAATAATAACTCCTTACTCACCACTGCCAATGCCCCAATGCCCAATGCCCCATGCCCAATGCCCAATGCCCAATGCCCCATGCCCAATGCCCCATGCCCAATGCCCCATGCCCAGTGCCCAATGACAAATGATAATTTGCTACTGACGGATCGCCGATGGAGCGAAGTAAACTAGAAAAAATCTAATTGCTCCTTTGGTGCAAACTGCTATATGTCTTTCAAAATAGATCGTGGATTATTTAGATATGATTTCATAGATCATCACGCGGTGTTGTGCGTTCCAGTTGATGCGGATGTTAAAGATATTCGCAAACGCTATCTTCAAATCGCCCGTCGTTTACATCCAGATAGTAGTATTACTGAAAGCGCTGAGCAAAAACAGCTAGGTAATGAATTATTGTCAAAGTTGGTTAACCCGGCTTACGAAAAACTTGCTAACGAACGCACTCGGACGGAATATATCCTCATTTTGTCGCAAATGGGCAAACGTCTGGTACAAGAATCTACTTCGGTGACTTTAAATACAGAATTAGGTAAACAGTTAGCTAATGCTGGCAATATCGATCATTTTTATAAAAGTGCGATCGCTAAACTTGCTCAAACCCAATATGATTCTTTAGAGCAAGCCTTACAAATTATTGCCCAAATTAGTGAGTTGAATTTAGTCTACTTAATGCGGAGTGCAGTTAAAACGTCCTCAGCACCACCAACTGCTCAACCCAAAGTTAATTCAACTACACCTAAGCCAGATACAGCAAAACAGACATCACCAGCGCCACCACCAGCACCAAAAGAAGACTCTGTTGTAGAGCAGTATGTTCGTCGCGCTCAATCTTTGATTGAAAAAAACCAATTTGCCCAAGCCAAAGTAGAGTTGCAGGAAGCCCTGAAGCTAGAACCGAAAAATAGTCACTGCCATAGCTTGATTGGAATGGTGTATTTGAAGCAAAATCAGCTAAAAATGGCAAAAATCCACTTCGAGAACGCTCTCAAATTAGATCCCAATGACCAAATGGCGTTGCAATGGAAACCTAAAATAGATAAAGTTTTAGGGCAACAACCTACCGATCATAAGGTGACTTCATCTCCCAATCATGGAGATAAGCAACCAGATAAATCTGGTAATGGTGGTTTGTTCGGTGGTTTGTTTGGTGGGAAGAAAAAATAATGGTGTATCAACCAGCAGCGGGAGCCAGGGATTTATTACCCTTAGATGTGGCGAAAAAACGCTGGATTGAAGATAGATTACAACAAGTGTTTCACCGTTGGGGATATCACAGGATTATCACCTCGACTTTGGAACGGATGGATACCTTAATGGCAGGGGAAGCAATCCAGCGCCAGATGGTGATTCAACTCCAAAATAGCGAAGGCGATGAATTGGGCTTGCGTCCAGAATTAACAGCGTCTATTGCTCGCACTGTTGTCACTCGCATGGCAGGTGTAACTTATCCCCAACGGCTGTATTACAATGCCAACGTATTTCGCCGCACTTGGGAAAGTAGGCATAATCGCCAGCAGGAGTTTTATCAAGCTGGAGTCGAGTTATTAGGTGCTGGTGGATTGCTAGCAAATGCAGAGGTACTGTTATTGGTAGCAGATTGTCTAGCTGCATTGGGTTTGCGGCAATGGCATTTAATTTTGGGTGAAGCGGGAATTACCCGATCGCTCCTGAATGCTTTTCCTATTAATCTACAGGATCGGGTTCGTAGTGCGATCGCTCATCTTGATCGCATCACTATAGATACCTTACCTCTGAATGACGAACTACGCGATCGCGCCCGAATCATGATGGATCTGCGTGGCTCAAGTGCCCATGTCTTGCAAAAAGTCAGTAGCTTAGATTTAGATGAACAACAGCAACAGGCAGTAAATAACCTCAAATCCCTAGTAGAATTACTGGAATCAGAGAAAAAATTCTCTTTAATCCTTGACCTGAGCCTCATCCAGACCATAGACTACTACACGGGCATTGTCTTTGAAGTTGTCAATGATACCGAATACCAAACCAGAGTTTTAGGGCAGGGTGGTCGCTACGACCAGCTTTTGGGGCTATATCATCCCCAAGGAGAAAACATTCCTGGAATCGGTTTTATACTCAACATTGAAGATTTATACCAAATTTTATTATCTACTGGGCAATTACCGCAAACAACACCAGCTAGCAACTGGTTGGTAGTACCAGAGACGCCGAGTGCTAACGCTCCTGCCTTTGCTTACGCTCAAAAACTGCGAGATTCCACTCATTTGGTACGAGTAGAAATGGATTTGGGAGACAGGGATGCAGACGCTATTCGCCAATATGCACGCGATCGCGGCATTGCCCAAATTGCCTGGATCAAAGCTGATGGCTTACCAAAAATTGAATCATTGCGTTAGTGGGCATAGGGCATAGGGCAAGTAGGAGGTGTGGGAGGTGTGGGAGGTGTGGGACGATGGGGAAGCATTAATTCTCTTCCCCCCCATCTCCCCATCTCCCCACACTCCCCCATCCCCCTCTCTCCCCACACTCCCCACACTCCCCACACTTCCTTGTCTCCCCTGCCCCCCCGCCCCTCCGCCCCCTCCCCTCCGCCCCCTCCCCTGCTAGTCTAGAAATAGCCGATACAGAATAGAGGGAATCGAGAACATGCCGCACACAATTGTTACAGAAGTCTGTGAAGGCGTCGCTGACTGCGTAGATGCCTGTCCGGTAGCTTGCATTCATGAAGGCCCAGGCAAAAATGCTAAGGGAACAGACTGGTACTGGATTGACTTTGCCACCTGCATTGATTGTGGTATATGTCTCCAAGTTTGCCCAGTTGAAGGGGCAATTCTTCCAGAAGAACGACCCCAGTTGCAAAAAACCCCGGAATAGTTCATAGTCAGTGGTCAGTTGTCAATTATTTTTCACCAATGACGACTGACAAATAACAAATGACAAATGACAAATGACACATGACAAATGAGTATTTACTAGAAGTTCAAAACGTCCACGCCGGATATATCAAGGACGTAGATATCTTGCAAGGTGTGAATTTTCACGTTGCGTTAGGGGAATTGGTAGCAGTAATTGGCCCCAACGGTGCTGGTAAATCTACTTTAGCAAAAACAATTTTTGGGCTTTTAATCCCTCATACTGGCGCAATTACCTTCAAAGGTGAAAATATTGTCGGACTAAAGTCGAATCAAATTGTGCAACGGGGAATGTGCTACGTACCGCAAATAGTTAATGTTTTCCCCTCTCTCAGTGTAGAAGAGAACTTAGAAATGGGTGCTTTTGTTCTTAACGTTCCTTTGAAACCACTCAAAGATAAAATATTTAGTATGTTCCCGAAACTGAGCGATCGCCGCAATCAACGCGCTGGTACCTTATCTGGAGGAGAACGCCAGATGCTAGCGATGGGCAAAGCTTTGATGTTGGAACCGAGTTTGCTGATTTTGGATGAACCTTCTGCTGCTTTATCGCCTATCTTAGTAACACAAGTGTTTGAGCAGATTAAACAAATTAATCAGACGGGTACTGCGATCGTATTAGTAGAACAAAATGCCCGCAAGGCTTTAGAAATGGCTCATCGTGGATATGTACTAGAATCTGGACGCGATGCTATCTCCGGCCCTGGTCAAGAATTATTGAATGACCCAAAAGTGGGCGAACTCTATCTAGGAGCAGGTAAAAAGCATTAAACAGAATTCTGAATTCTGAATTCTGAATTCAGAATTAGAATAGTTTGTCTGTCTTTCAAAATAGAAAATGGCTAACAGCTTAAAAATAATTTCTGGTGGTCAAACAGGAGCAGACCGCGCAGCTTTAGATTGGGCTATAGTTCATCAAATTCCTCACGGGGGCTGGTGTCCCAAAGGACGTAAATCAGAAGATGGTGTTATTAATTCACGCTATAACCTAACTGAAACACCATCAGATGAATATTCCCAGCGGACTGAATGGAATGTCCGCGATTCTGATGGAACTGTGATATTTTCTATCGCTAAAGAACTTTTTGGAGGCAGTTTATTCACTGCTAAATTAGCTCAAAAATATCAAAAACCATGTATTCATATATCTAAAGAACTAACTCATATCAATCCCGTCAATGAATTATTATTATTTATCTCCACCTATAAAATAGTAACTCTTAATGTTGCAGGCCCAAGAGTTTCAAATGAACCAGAGGTATATGAGTTTGTGAAAAGTACTTTGGAAGCAGCTATTTTTTAATAGATACACTAGATTTATAGCAAATTGAAGTACGCAATATCAGTTTCAACGCCAAACTGAAAGCTTTTTTAAAACTGAATTCTGACTACTGAATTCTGAATTCTGTTTTATTAAATAACTCTTAAACCGTGTAACAGGGTACTCTTGCATTCTATTTGCATCTGATATCTTCCTGATATTAAGAAGAATGTTGTCAGGTAGATTGATGAGTCAAATTAATGGATTCGTAGGGCGACGTGATTTCTTGAAATTTGCAAGTTTGATGGGTATTGGGGCTGCTGCTTTTGGACATCGCTTTTGGGATACACAACAAGCTGCTGCGGCTGATGTTCATTCAGTTAACCCTAATCCAGTTAGTCCTAATGAAGCCATTAGACGCTTGCTAAATGGTAATCAAAGATTTGTTCATCAACAACGCAAATATCCAGACCAATCACTAGAACGTCTACGATTAGTTGCGAAAGCTCAGTATCCATTTGCCGCAATATTAGGCTGTGCAGATTCTAGAGTACCTGCGGAAATTATCTTCGATCGAGGACTTGGAGATTTATTTGTTGTGCGAGTGGCTGGTAATGTCGCCAGTGACATGGCTATAGGTAGTTTAGAATATTCTACAGCCGTATTAGGTTCGCAGTTAATTGTAGTTTTAGGTCATAAAAGATGCGGCGCAGTCACAGAAGCAATCAAAAACGAACCACTTCCTGGCAGAATTGGCTTTGTTGTTGAAGGTATCAAGCCTGCTTTAGCAAACATCAATTTGGCAACTGGTAATACTAGCGATGATGCGGTTATAGCTAATGTTAAATATCAAGCAAAAAAATTAGAAGAAAGCTCAGTAATTTTAACCAAATTGCTGCGTGTTGGCAAACTAAAAATTGTTGGTGCTTGTTACGATCTTGACACTGGAAAGGTCAATATTGTCAGTTGAACATCTTTTCGACTTGCAATTTTATTTTAATAATCTTTAAAAAAGTATTATTTATATAGTGATTTTTGATTTTTTAATGTACACAAACCTAACCCGATCGCAGTACAGTAAACAAGAACTTAAAACCTCTATCCTTTGCTGAACTTAGAAAAATACTTCTGATAGAAGTTCACAAAATATTTGCTAGATATACATCAATACGCTTGGTGTTAGAGCCAAAAATCTTGACCCACGTAGGTTGGGCTGAGGAACGTAGCTTGCTTCTCGAAGGGTAACCCAACATTTCCGGGGTTTTGTTGGGTAACGAGAGCGCCTGAACCAAACCTACAATTTTCTACAATTTTCCTTAACTGAACCGTATTGAGATATACATTGGTAGGGGCGTACATCTGTCATTGGTGTCAACTTAAGCTAAAAATGGCTTATCTGTTGGCTTCGTCACCCGCTTGGGAATGAATTCCCTCTCTTATAGCTCAAGTCTACTGAAGTAGACTAAAGATTGTTGAGGAATTCAGTCATCTTTTAGATGACTTT
>JAVRBV020000128.1:0-53249 GCA_034531095.2 Nostoc sp. CreGUA01
GATCGCCGGAAGCCGGCGCTCTGACTTTGCGCTGCGTCGCTAACGCTGCGCTATCACCCACTCGTACAGAATTCTTGGCTTTATTCTGACTCCTGAGTTCTGAATTCTTCTCATAAAGATCTTTTCAAAAATCTGAAAACCAGTAACTTCAGTTTGTAGAGAAGTATGTAAAAGTGAAACAATTTTGGATTTGAGATTTTTAGATTGACCTTTGTCCAACATGACAAGCTGCACGAAAAAATTTTGAATTTTCAATCCAAAATCCAAAATTTAAAATCTAAAATTGAGTAAAACGTAACCCTTAATTCAACCATATTTTGTCAATGAGTATTAAAAATCAGCAGCGCAATCCGGTTTTGTTAATACATGGAATTGGCGACACAGAGATAGTTTTCCGGAAAATGAGGGCGCACCTCATAAAACAAGGTTGGTCTGTACATACGCTGAATTTAGTGCCCAATAATGGTGCTTTGGGTCTTGATGAGTTGGCAAAGCAGATAGCAAATTATGTCACAGCTAACTTTGCTTCTGAGCAAGTACTGGATTTAATAGGTTTCAGTATGGGAGGAATTGTTAGTCGTTACTACGTCCAACGTCTGGGAGGAATTAACCGGATACAGCGGTTCGTGACGATTTCTTCACCACATAATGGAACTGTGCTTGCTTATGCTTCCCAGCGTCCTGGTTGCATACAGATGCGTCCCAACAGCCTTTTTCTCCAGGATTTGAATTCTGATATTGATATGTTAAAGGAGATCGACTTTACATCTATCTGGACGCCTTATGATTTGATGATTGTACCAGCTAGAAGCTCACAAATGCTGGTGGGAAAAGAAATGATTATGCGAGTGGGTCTACACTCTTGGATGCTGACGAACTTCAATATTTTAGCAGCGATATCACAAATATTGGCACAGCCTGTTAATTAAATTCTGAATTCTCAATTATTAAGTTCTATCCCCAATTTGTGTATGTTCGTAACTCCCAAAAATTGCCTCTGGATAGCGATAATATTTAAATTCCATTAAGTTGTGAAAGGGATCTTCTAAAAAGAAAGTACGATGTTCAAGAGGAGAACCAACGAAACGATTTTTACTTTCTTCACGAAAAATTAGCTGTTGCTGTCGTGCCCTTTCTAGTAAGTCTTTCCAATCATTTTCTTGGGTAAAAATTAATCCAAAATGTCTGGGATAGATAGTTTGTTGGGGTGTCAGAAGTTCTTTGGTGAGGTGAGCTACTAGCTGATGACCGTAGAGATTGAGAATTAAGGCGTGACGGTTTTCACGACCGGGAATGCAGCCCAAGCCATCTACATAATATGTTTTTGTCTTGGCAATGTCAGTCACGGGAAAAGCAAGATGGAATATAGTTTGGCTCATATAGTTAATTGATGTTAGCTGATATTCTTTATCATAGTATGACCAAAATAAAACACTGAGTATTAGTTGATTTTTTCAACAATCAAATACGACTTCATTTATATTTATCAAACAGAATTCAGGAGTCAGAATGGGCTAAACCTTAGCTATCCGCTAACAGAATTCAGTTGGGTATTTTGTGCGACTAGCGGATAGCTAGCTCCCGCCAAGTCTTCTCCTGTCAAAGACGCATTCGCGTTCGATAGCGGAGCGTTAGCGAGTCCTCGATCGTCGCGTCTGAATAATCTAAATTCAGCATTAACCATGAGAAATTCGCTATTCTATTGATATTCAGATAAAATTACTTTTGACTAATTACCAATGTCACCCTTATTTAATTCTGTAAATCCCTGGCTAGTGGGAGTAGGATTAAACACAATTTTATTGGGTTTAGCGGCGATCGCTCCGAAAAAACTGCTGACTCCAGCTGGGTTATTCCATGCCTGGTTACTAGCCATCCTAATTTGGGGAACTTTAGGCTGGCAAGGTTATGCAGTGGTAATGTTCTATTTCCTAGTTGGTTCTGGGGTTACCCGCATTGGCATGGCCCAAAAAGAAGCCGAAGGAATTGCCGAAAAGCGTTCTGGTGCAAGAGGCCCAGAAAACGTCTGGGGTTCGGCTTTAACTGGCGCGTTATGCGCCTTAGGAATCGGGCTACTAAATTCGGGAGTTATTTTACCTAGTCCCCAATCTCCAATGCCTAATCCCCAATCCCTATTATTATTAGCTTATGTAGCCAGTTTCAGTACCAAGCTTGCCGACACCACTGCTAGTGAAGTTGGCAAAGCATACGGTAAAAGCACCTTTCTGATTACCACCCTTCAACCAGTGCCCCGTGGCACCGAAGGAGCAGTAAGCTTAGAGGGGACTTTAGCTGGTGTTGTGGGTTCTGTGGCCATCGCCCTCGTTGGTTGGGGAGTTGGTTTAATTGATATATTGGGCGTAGCTTGGTGTGTGTTGGCAGCATTTATCGCCACTAACTTAGAAAGCGTGATTGGGGCAACACTGCAATCAAAATATACCTGGCTGACCAATGAAGTGGTCAACATTTTTAATACATTAATCGGTGCGATCGCCGCTGTGATATTTGCCTGGGCATGGGGCATGGGGCATGGGGCATAGGGCATGGGGCATGGGGCAAATTCAATGAACTAGCCCAGAAAATAAGTAATCAATTATTTTTAAGTTGTTTTCCTTGATTTTGCTTAGTCAGCTGATTATTGGGGAAATTTATACAGCGTTTTTTGGGTTTTGGGCGATCGCTAATCAGCAATTACCCTTGGAAATTGTAGAGTTACTCATGCTGTTCGCCCTAACAACTAACAACCAACACAAAAAAGACGTGCTGCGTTAAAGGGCGACAGCTTACTTTCAATCCTGTTGTCTCTTCCCAAGAGCGTATAACTAATCATGAAAAATTATATTATCAAGAAAGCGCAGACACCCAAAGAGAATTTTCCATCGGTTCCTCACATCAGAGCCTCAGAACCTCAGAGCGTCTCTTCTTCAATTAGCAGTTATATATTTTTTTGACCATTTCCGTGTAATTAGTTTATGAAATCTTTATCATAAGAATCCATCCATGACAAGATGATTTCTATATGATTTAATTTAAAAGTCCTATGAGTGTTTAACCATTTTTACATAATTAGTTCATGGAATCTTTACCATTTTTGACAGTCGATGACCAACCTATTTCTGTAGAGGAAGCAGTAAAATACCTGCAAGCCTCTGGAAAATTGGGACAGTTCATCGGGGATATTCTCCGCCAGTACGTCATTGAGCAAGAAATCCGAACGCGAGACGATATCGAGATTGGCACAGCGATAACTGAGCAAGCAATTATTGATTTTAGACTCAACAATCAATTGACTGACCCCCAAAGTTTTCAAGAATGGTTAAAGAGGAATAACACAGATTACACAACATTTCATACATCGGTTACTTTTACCTACAAGCTAGAAAAACTCAAAGCTGTAATCACAGAACCAAAACTTCCAGAATATTTTATTGAACGCAAAATTTTTTTAGATCGGGTGGTACTTTCTCGGATTGTTGTTGATAATCACGAACTCGCAGACGAACTCCAAATCCAAATCGAAGAAGGAGGTAGCTTTGAGCAACTAGCTAAAGAGTATTCACTTGCAGATGACCGAGTTGTGAACGGCATGATGGGACTCATTAGCCGAGGAAGTCTGCCCGACACACTACGGGCAGCTATTGATGTAGCAAGTCCTGGGCAAGTGGTAGGCCCAATAGAAATGGTTGGCGGAACCTCTTTGCAAGGAGAAGGGCCTTATGGTTTGTTTCGAGTAGAACAATTTCTGCCAGCCTCTTTAGAAGATACTCAACTAAAGCAAGCACTACAAAATGAATTATTTGAGAAATGGCTAGCAGAGAAAATTCAAAAACTGACAGTCAAATTACAAGTGAGTTAAAAATTCTGGATAATGAATCTCTACGATTAGAAGTGCTAGCTTCTTTACCTTGGAATCAACCACCACTGTGTTGGTTGACTCCCGAACAGCAATTGCGATTGCAAGATGAATCCCAAGCCCGTCAGTATCGTCTGGGAGATAAAATCTGGTCAAGCGATATGGGCGGTTACCAATTCTTTATCGTCGCAGGTAAAGTGCGTTTGCGAGATGGCAGGGCGAATCCATCCAGCGTTCTATCTCAAGAACGCGTTGGTAAATCCATAGCTGCCCTCGATGCAGGAGATTGGTTTGGCGATTTACAAAAGCTGTCTGCGGATTTTAAAGCTGTAGCTGCTAGTAAAGAAGTGATAGTACTGTGTTGGGAGACAGCACTGTGGGCAGAATTTTCTCATCCACAGATTCAGGAATTTTGGCAAGCGTTACCAGTGGAGAGGGAACCACAAAAGGAGACATTTTCTTTTTCTCCCACAATTCCACTACCCCCGGCTTCGGAAGAGACTCTCCCCCTCCAACCCCAAAAAGGACTTCCAGCCGCCAATCTCATCGTTCCCAATTATCCTTTTGTTGGTAGTTGGAACACTGCTGCTGCATGTTTAACAATGGTGGCGCAACAATTAGAAAATTCCGTGCAACTGGAATGGGTGCAACGCCAACTTAGAGGACAACGCCCGAAAAATGTTGTGGAAGCAGCAGAAAAGATGGGCTTATTGTTGCGGCGGTTGCAAGTGAGTTGGGCTGACTTGCGGCAAATATCATTTCCAGCTTTATTGTTATGGAATTCTGACTTACCCCAGAGTCCCTCTTGGGTGGTAGTCTATGGAGTTAGAGGCGATCGCCTGATTATCGCTAACCCTCTAAATCCCGATCATGCTTGTGAAAGTTTGCCCCAATCAGTAGTTGAGGCGTGTTGGGACGGACAACTCTGGCAAGTAGAACTCGTATCCCAGCAAGAACAATTTAACCTCAGTTGGTTCACCCCAGCAGTTTGGAAGTATAAGGGATTGCTAGGGGAAGTATTGCTAGCATCTTTTACCTTGCAACTTTTGGGCTTAACAACACCACTGATTACCCAAGTTGTGATTGATAAAGTCATGGTGCAGGAGAGTTTGCCGACTCTTGATGTTATGGCGATCGCCCTACTTTTTGTCGCCATATTTGAGTCCATACTCGGCATTCTGCGCTTATTTATCTTTACTCATACAGCTCGCCGTCTGGATTTGAGTTTATCAGCACAGTTGTTTCGCCATTTGATGCGGTTGCCTTTGGCTTATTTTGAGTCGCGGCGGGTGGGAGACACAGTAGCACGAGTCCAAGAACTCGAACAAATCCGGCAATTTCTCACAGGTACAGCATTAACTGTAATTTTAGATAGCATCTTTGCTGTGGTGTACCTAGCATTGATGTTTTACTATAATATTCCCCTCACCTTTGTCGCCTTAGCAGTATTGCCGCTATTTGCGACATTGACAATAGTTGCAACACCAATTCTGCGTAACTGGCTCAACGAAACCTTTAATCGTTCCGCCGATAGTCAATCGTTTTTAGTCGAGACAGTCACCGGCATTCACTCCGTTAAAGCCCATGCAGCCGAACCAGTCGCCCGCGATCGCTGGGAAGGCTTATTTGCTCGCTTCATCCGCACAGGTTTTAAAGCCTCCACCACCTCCAACATCAGCAGCAATATTGGTGACTTTCTCACCAATTTTTCCACCATGCTGATTCTTTGGTTTGGAGCCAAGTTAGTTATTGAACAAAAACTCACAGTCGGACAGCTTGTAGCCTTTCAAATGTTGTCCGGTAGAGTCACAGGCCCACTTTTGCGCTTAGTGCAATTGTGGCAAAATCTCCAACAAGTTCTGCTTTCCGTAGACCGCATTGGTGATATACTCAACGTCTCTCCAGAAGCCGAACAGGGAACAGGCTTAGTTTTACCACCCCTGAAAGGTCAAGTCACCTTCGAGCAAGTATTTTTCCGCTACCGACAGAACTTTGAACCAGTTCTGCGGGGAATATCTTTCAATGCCGAACCAGGACAATTTATTGGCATTGTCGGACGCAGCGGTTCGGGTAAAAGTACCCTTTCAAAATTATTGCAACGCCTCTATCAAATTGAATCAGGACGCATCCTGATTGATGGTTTTGATATTAAAAGTGCCGATTTAGCATCACTGCGGCAACAAATTAGTGTAGTTCTCCAAGAAGACTTTTTATTTAACGGTTCTATTTTGGAAAATATCACTCTCGGCAATCCTGATATTAGCGCAGAGCAAGTGGTAGAAGCAGCAAGACTAGCCGTAGCCCACGACTTCATCAGTCAATTACCCTACGGTTATGAAACCAATGTCGGCGAACGCGGCACCGCTTTATCTGGTGGACAGAGACAACGCATTGCCCTAGCAAGGTTATTTCTTTCCCAAGCGCCGATTTTAGTTTTGGATGAAGCTACCAGCGCCTTGGATAGTGAAACCGAACAACAAGTACTACAAAACCTGCAAAAAATTTCTGCCAACCGTACCGTTTTTCTCATTGCTCACCGCTTTGCTCCCCTCAAACGTGCCGATTTGATTTTGGTGTTAGAGCAAGGCGTGATTGCCGAACGTGGTACTCACTCACAGTTATTGCAACAAAAAGGTTTGTATTGGTCACTATATCAACGCCAGCAAGCAAATATATAGCAGATTTCTGGCTTCAAGCTTGTGAATACCTAAAACATAAGTAGTTAAAAATAATTAATTACACAATGTCATTGCGAATGGAGCGTTCGCGGAGCGTCTCGTAGAGAAGCGAAATGAAGCAATCGCAGGGGTTGGGATTGCTTCGCTTCTCTACGAGACGCTAAGAGCGAACGAGACGCTCCGCGAACGCTCGCAATGACTGTAATTAATTTTGTGTGGTTACTTAAACTCTTGGCGAATGGAATTATCCTCCATTCGCCTTTTAAATTTCTTAAGGGCAAGCCTCCTTTTTGAGTTGGAATTCATTGATAGAGAGCGATAATCTAAAATTGAGTGAACCTCCGCAGTTAGACGAGCCGATAACATATAGGGCTGTAACAGCAACTAACCCGCCAACAATGACGATGGCAGGGGTTGATTTCAAAGCTTTTGCCAAACTGCTTTTAGCTCGTTTGATTCTTGACTTATCATTAGATTTGGGGTTGGTTGCTTTAACCATACAATTAGCTCCTTTCATTGTTTTATTTTGAACAGCTAGTCTGGTTGTTTCTCAGGCCACCAGACTGGCTTTAATTGATATATCAGATTGTATCTAGCTTGACACAAATACGTAAAATTGCTGTAGTTTGCCTGACTTTTTACTCCACTTTTTTTACTTAACTATTGTTGCGGTGGCATAACCGACTTTCCATCTTGTATTTGAACTAAAATTGGCTCTGTTTGTCGTTCTCCTTCAGGACTAAATTGAAGTGGATCTCCAGAAGTTTTTATATTATTGACAACACAATTATTATTTCTTAACTTCTCAATAACTGTTGTCCGTGGAGAATTAGCAGACAAAGCATAAATAAAAGCTTGTGTAGCATCGTAGCTGGTTGCTGTTCGCAAACTCACTTTTCCTCCCCATTCTATGAATGCTTTTTTGGCAAAGTCTTGAAGTTATATTCCGCTAATTTTTTCCCCAGTAGTATCAGAAGGTAAACTCCTAAATAAATTTTTCTTATCCAGTACTTGTATACTGGTGCTGGTGGGAGAGATAACAGGGATATCTGTTTTGTTATATTCTTCTGAGGCAGCTTTGGTAGAGTCAGAGCTATTGTGACCAATAATTCCTAAAATTGATGAATCTTTGACCAACTACGCAGTGACTTCTTTGGCTTGTTGCTCTTGACCTACATCGTTGGCAATTTTCATCTCAATAAATCGACCATTTAACTCATTGTTTTTATTAAACTCGTCTTGCACTTGTGCGACACCACGCAATATTTCCTGAGCTAAAGTATAGCTGCGTAGGTTGGGTTGAGGTACGTAGCTTGCTTCCCGCAGGGTAACCCAACATGTTCCGTGGTTTGTTGGGTTTCACTTCTCTACGAGACGCTACGCGAACGTTCAACCCAACCTACGATTGTCCTTAACTGAAAATTGCTCTAATATCCAGGATTTACGCAAGATGTGACAGAAAACCTTATTCTTGCGTAGCGGTAATTCATGTAAACGCAAAGCTTACCGCTACTTTCGTTAGATTTTGCGTAAGTTCTAATATCAACAAAAAATTGAGTATTACAAATTTATATTAAGTTATGACTACCTATCAACATACAAGATAAATTTTGTAATGCAAAAAATTGTCAGAGTGCTAACTAAAGTATGTTGTTTTCTAGTTGAGTTTCTGTGTAGTGCATGTATTATTTATTCACAATAAGAAATCTCTCCAGGGCAAGTTCTGAGAAAGAAAGAATTTGAGCGATTACATAGTGAAAATTTACTGGAATATGTGGGGTGAAACTGCTCATGCTTTTGACCAAAGAGCGTAACTCTAATAATCAAAATTTTGGGATAAAAAATAGTAATTTATCTATCAAAATACCTGATATTTTCGATGATTCTAATGATTACATTAGCTCCAGCGCGAGGGGTGTAACTAGTTTTAGAGCCAGCGATCGCAGTAGTCACACTTCTGGAAGTAATAATCAACCGTATAAATACGCTACCAATAGTAATCAAAGCAACAAAAAAACTAACCAAGCTGATTTGATAATTCAAAATGCTGTTAATCCCAACTGTATGTCAGTGGGCGGTAGCATGAAAATCAGCTATCAAGTGAAGAATCAAGGTGCTGGTAGCGCTGGTTATAGTCAAATCAAGTTTTATTTATCAAAAAATACGAACCTGAGCAAAGATGATATTTACTTAGGTTCTGACTGCCTCAGCAGAATTACGTCTGGGAGTTACAGTGCCAAGACAACTAAACTCACCATTGGCAATCACATTGCTACAGGTAATTATTACCTGCTCTACCAAGCTGATGGTAATAAAAACGTTGCTGAAAGTAATGAAAGTAATAACATTGTTGCTCAAGCGATCGCTATTTCCAAAGCAGACTTAATAATTCAAAAAGCTGTCAATCCCAATTCTGGTTTAGTAGGTGAGAACATTGAAGTCAGCTATCAGGTGAAGAATCAAGGCGCTGGCAATGCTGGTTATAGCCAAACAAAGTTTTATCTATCAAAAAATAAAACCCTGAGCAATGATGATACTTTACTGGGTGGCGACTACATTAGCAGCATTAAAGCGGGCAAGCACAGCACTCAGACAACCACACTCACCATCAGTAATAACATTACCACAGGTGATTATTACCTGCTGTACCAAGCTGATGGCAAAAAAAATGTTGCTGAAAGTAATGAAAGTAATAATATTGTTGCCAAAGCTATTACCATTAGCGCAAATATTGGTTATAGCTCCACCGATGGCTATGGCTTAATTAATGCAGCAGCAGCAGTTTCTAGAGCTATTGCTCAGACTACCTTTGCTGATGTTCCTGACCTTGGTGGTGAAAATTGGGGAGCCGACCTCGTAAAAGCTCCAGAAGTTTGGGCAAAGGGATACACAGGTCAGGATATTGTTGTTGCTGTGGTGGATACTGGTGTCGATCGCCATCACTCAGATTTGAGCAATAATATCTGGCAGAATACCAAAGAAATAGCTGGCAACGGCAAAGATGATGATGGCAACGGCTATACCGATGATGTTTACGGCTGGAACTTTGTCAACAACAACAACAACACCTTAGACGTATACGGTCATGGCACCCATGTCTCTGGCATCATTGCGGGAGTGAAAAATGATTTTGGTGTCACAGGAATTGCTTATGATGCCAAAATTATGCCGATTAAAGTTATAGGTGATGATGGCTATGGTGATGATAGTGGAGTAGCTCAAGGCATCCGTTATGCCGTCAACAATGGAGCAAACATCATTAACCTCAGTCTCACTAGCGATGCACCTAACACTGACATGGAATCAGCCATTGAATACGCTGCCAACCAAGGAGTAATTGTGGTTATGGCAGCAGGCAATTCCAGTGGCTCAGAACCAATTTATCCTGCCCCTTATGCCAAGAACTGGGGGCTGGCTGTTGGAGCAATTGATAAGTATCAGGAAATGGCTGACTTATCTAACCAAGCTGGAACTGATACACTCGCCTACGTCACAGCCCCAGGAATGGAGGTTTACTCCACATTTCCCAGCAATGAGTATGGTTATCAAAACGGAACTTCTATGGCAACTCCCCACGTTAGTGGAGTAATTGCTTTGATGTTAAATGCTAAAAAAGATTTAACTGATACTCAAGTGCGTCAGATTGTGACAACAACAGCAGGAAATAATTTAGCGTAAAAGATTCATTTAACAAACACTAATCCACTATATAAATGAAAAGCTGAGTCCCAATTAGTCTGTTCTCTACGAAATAGGTGGACGTGAGATTCAATTTGATTAAGTATTTCTGTTTGATCTAATACTGTATCTGCAAAATGTGTGAAATCTGACCACGTTTTGACTTGAGGGAGTTGCTGCTCAATCCAATTTGATAAACTATTCCAATTAATTCTGATTGTATTTTGACTACCTTGAGGAATGATTGCTAAACCTTGCTGAAATTCATAGCCGCAATCGGAAATTCGCAGAATACAACCTCTCCCTGGTAAGTGTAAATCACAAAACTGAGCATAGTCTTGTGTTTGAGTTTTTCGTTCCAGTTTTCCATGGGCGTCAAGATCTACAACTTCTTCAAAAATTGGCAAAAGTCCAGCTACACGTGCTGTGACTTCTGACCAATCAAAGATTAAAGAACCGAGTTGATTTGCCTGGTTGCTGCAAACAACAGTAGTTTTTGATTGAGATTCTAAGAAATATTTGATTTGAAAAACTTGAATTTGTTGAATGGCAGTTATTGTTGTGCAAAAACAGGGAATCCCTGCTTGTTGTAGCTGTTCACCATAAAATTTTAATTCTCCTACTTGTCCAGTGCGGTATAGTCTCCAGCCACGACTCGGTAGCATCAGCCGTGCGCTATAAGGATCTGTTTGCATAATCTGAGCAAACTTTCGAGATGCTTCTGCTTTGAGTTCGTTCTTCAGAGGTTCTAATATTAATACGCCAAGTTCGGTGTTACTCGGTTCCGATGTTGCTTTGGCGATAGCCCGTTGTCTTTGTTCTTGTTCAATTTCTTGCAGCCGCCGCAAACCTTCCCTTGCTAGCGTCACTATTCTAGTATTTCTCATATCTCGTAGCAGTTGCCGATAAACTTTTTCTGCATCTTGGTAATTTCCAGATACTTCATGCAGCTTACCGAGATAAAATTGCACCCAAGGATGTTCTGGTGATTCTTTTTGCAGCTGTTTGAGTAATTTAGCAGCTGTTTGATAGTCTTTATTGTCAAAGGCGATCGCAACTTGCTCAATCATGTTTCAATTCACACTAGAGTAAAGTCTCACGCAAAGGCGCATTCGCGTAGCGTCTCGTAGAGAAGGCGCAAAGCTTTTCTGGGCGTCTCTGCGTGAACTATAACTCATTTATACTTCACAAGTTGCGGTAATTAGGGATAATGCTACTACTGGTGCTGTGACTGCTCTGAGGATGCGACGACCAAGAGAAACAGGTTGAAATCCAAGTGCGATCGCATTTTCAATTTCTTGTGTTGTCCATCCGCCTTCTGGGCCAGTTGCAATGACAATTGTTTCTTGTCCTTTGTGGTGTAAACAATCTTTTAAATGACGAAAGTTACCACGAGCTACACAAATATATTGTTGGCTGTTTGTTGATGACAAATCACCAATGACTGATGACAAACCAGTGCTAAAAGTAACAGGTTCTAAAATTGTCGGTACGAAGGAACGTTCTGATTGTTCGGCGGCTTCTGCTGCGATGCGCCGCCAGCGTTCGAGTTTTTGGGGGCTGGGATGCAGTAAAGTGCGATCGCTCAACACTGGTGCAATACAAGTTACTCCTAATTCCGTACAACAGCGCACGATTTCATCGAATCCATTACCTTTGGGCAATGCCACTATCAGCGTAATTGATACAGCTAATTCAGTTTCTACTGTCAGTATTTCTAAAACTTGTGCTTGTTCCCCTGCTAGCTGGGCCAACCATGATTTTCCTTTACCGTCCATTGCAATAAAGCGATCGCCTTCATGCAACCGCAACACCCGCCCTAAGTAATGTTGCTGTTCTTTGGTGAGTAAAATGTGCTGTTGCTGGAGTTGAGAGGGGGCGATCGCAATTCTTTGCAGTTGAGACATTTTTTTGAATAAACTACTCTGCTTTCGACATTTGCTGTCTAACCCAGCTACGGAAAGTACGAGTGGCTGCTATTTGTCCTATTTTCTTGCTTTCTTGGATAAATCGGGGAATTTCTGTCACCAGCACAGGGGCAAAAGTTGGACTGCGATCGCTTTGGGAATATTGCCCATTGTTAAGGGTGTAAATTCTCAACACAGTTCCGTTATATCGCCAGAATTCTGGGACTCCCATTGCAGCATAAAGGTTTAACTTATTTATTTTAGATCTGGAATATTCTACTTCTAATACCAAGTCTGGTGGTGGATTTATATTCAGGTCAATATTTTCTTTGTTGCGGACTAGGAATTCATTTTGAATATAATAACTACTGTCTGGTTCGGCTCCTTGCTCCAAATCATCCCGCGTCATAGTCAACGAGCCAGCGCTTTTAACTTCTAAACCAAATTCTTCGCACAACACAAGCACAAAACCCTCTATCAGACGGTTTGAGTTCTCGTGTGGCATCAGTGGGGTCATAATTTCGACTATTCCGTTGTCATAAGCTAGCCTTTTATTGCGCTCACATCCCATATCTGCCAGCATAGCTTTGAATGTTTGCCAGCTGATGTTTTGCAGCACATCCCTAGTTTCTGCTAATTTTGCTGTGGTTACCATAGTTCAGTTTTCCTGTGGATGTGTTACAGAATTTTAGATTTTAGATTTTAGATTTTGGATTGGGAAGCGTCTTATAAGTTGAGGTTTTTTAACAAAACAGAATTCAGAATTTAATTTTAAATTGGAGTATAATCCCCCACTAATTTATTCTGAATTCTGAATTCTGCTTCAATTTTTCAGCTTAGGAAAGATTCTGGAAGTAAACTTCTAAAGCTTCGGTGACTAACTGAGTCATTGGCTTACCTTGGCTTTCAGATACTTCCTTTAACTTGCCGTAGATATCAGCTTTCAAATTTACCCGATGGCGTGATTTGTTCACACCATTAGTCGTGCCAGGTTCATATGTGGCGCTAAATTCGCGGATGGCATCAAAACCAACGCGATCGCAAAAATCACCAAAGCTTTCTTTCGATTTCTTTGATTTTTTAAAGTAAACAAAAATTGGCTCTAGGAAGCTTTCCAAGTCGTTATGGTGCAGCTTCTCGATGTAAGGTTGCGCCAGTCGTGTCTGATTTGGCGAACCCCCTAACCACAATTGGTAACTCTCTGGGGCGCTACCTACAAAGCCTAATTCCGCCATGTAGGGACGAGCGCAGCCGTTGGGACAGCCTGTCATTCTTACCACAAAATGTTCTTTTTGTAAACCTAATTTATTCAAGAGAGCGCGAATTCGCTCCAAAATCCCTGGTATTGCGCGTTCTGATTCGGTAATCGCCAAGCCGCAGGTAGGTAAAGCAGGGCAAGCCATCGAATAGCGTTCTAAAGGTTCGATTTTACCAGGGTCAGAAACGATACCACAACGATTGAGAATTTCTTGAATGGTGTCTTTGTTATCTGGTTCGATATCGTAAAAAATTACGTTATGGTTGGGTGTCAGGCGGATGGGCAAGTTGAACTGCTGGACAATTTCCCGTAAAGCGGTTTTCAGTTGAAACGAACCTTCGTCTTTAATGCGGCCATTGTCAATGGAAATTCCTAAAAACAGTTTGCCATCGCCTTGTTCGTTCCAGCCGAGGAAGTCGTGATATTTGAATTCCGGTAGTGATTTGAAGGGTGCAAGTGGTTTGCCAAAGTATTCTTCAACTTGCGTGCGGAATTTATCTACACCCCAATCGTTGATTAAATATTTTAATCTGGCGTGACGGCGGTCAGTGCGATCGCCATAATCTCTTTGGGTGGCGACAATGGCTTTTACTATGTCGTAAACATCTGCTTTGGCGACATAGCAAATTGGATCTGCTAACCTAGCAAAAGTTTCTTCTTTATTGTGTGTTCTGCCTAAGCCACCGCCAGCAAAGATATTAAATCCTTCTAATTCTCCCTTCTTATTGGTAATTACTACCAATGTCAGGTCTTGAGAATATAAATCAATCGAATTATCTCCTGGCACAGTTACGCAAGCTTTGAATTTACGGGGCATGTAGTGGGTGCCGTAAATTGGTTCTTCGTTGTTATGAATAATTGTGCCATTGCCATTGCGCGATCGCGCTGCCGTCACTTCTGGATTTTCTTCACCACTAATTACCTTTTCGCCATCTAACCAAATTTCGTAATAAGCGCCTGTTTGTGGTGAAAGCAAATCAGCAATATTCTGGGCATACTCCCAAGCATACTGGTACTCTGGGCGATTTTTGAATGGTGCTGGTGGTGCCATCACATTGCGGTTAATATCGCCGCAAGCTCCCAAAGTTGAACCCAAGTTATTGACAATGGTAGCAATTGCTGTTTTGAGATTCTTCTTTAAAATTCCGTGCAGTTGGAAACCTTGGCGGGTAGTGGCTCGTAAAGTGTGGTTACCATACTCATCAGCCAGTTTATCTAAAGCCAGATACAGTTGCGGCGGCACCAAACCACCAGGGTTTTTCGTCCGCAGCATAAACTGGTAATCTTTTTCCTGTCCCTTAGTGCGGTTGTCGCGGTTATCCTGTTGATAAGAGCCGTGAAACTTCAACAGTTGCACAGCATTTTCAGTAAAATGAGTAGTATCTTGAAGAATCTCAGTTGCTACTGGTTCGCGCAAAAAATTACTATTTTCCTTAATTACTTCTACTTTAGAAGGCTTACGGCTAGCGACGGGGGAAGGAGCAGATTTAACCATGAGAGTTGTATAGTATTCTCAATAAAGCATTCGTGGACGCCGAAGTAACAAGATATTTAAGTATGCTTTCGGCTAGTTTATCCCCGGTAATCCGGCCGGAATAATGAGGAATAATTCAATTTTAACACGGTAAAAGCAGGCTTTCTCAGTGATGTAACACTTAAAAACCAGTGCTTGGGAGTGCCTAGTTCTGAGTAAAGTATAGAGCCAGTGAAGACTCCTGAGTTCGAGTTGATGATTAAAATTAATTAATTCAACGGCAAAAGAATTTTTTCTCCATAACTATAGCAGTTTTGCATTGCCTGAAATAACGACAAAAATTAGGGTAGCACAGCTGTGCTACCCTAATTTCAACATTTATCTTCAGTCAAGTCATATCATGTCCCGTTAATCAAACTGAATAAAAATGTTTGCTCGTAGTGAGGACTTTAGTCCTCAAGCCAGGACTGAAGTACTTACTACAACAGAGTTTATTATGGTCTGGAAACCTGCCCAGGTGAGTGGCTCCCCAACCTACGAATCAGTACATTTTTTGATTTGGCGAACGCGAGTGCGTCTCTCACAGAAGGTATTGATCCTGAGAAGGTTTTTATTCAGGAGTCACTCAGAAATAGTAGCTCAGGCTTGTTGAAATCTGAACTTTGGTGACTCCTGTTTGGCTGATCTTTTATTTGAAGCTATAGCCAAGGCCAGCATTGATGCTAACGGCAGGAGTATCGCTATTTTGATAAGCACTAATTCCTACTTTGGCGTTAGTATAGACGAGGAAATTGTTAGCAACTTCCGATTCCACACCAGCACCTAATACTACCGCATCTCTGTTACCTATAGGAGTTGCCGAACCATCTCTTTCTACAAAAGAATAACCACCAGTTAAATAAGCATTAGTTCTATTAGCAATCGGCACATCCACAGAAACTTCTGGAATAATGGCAGTGGTTTGATCGCTCCAAAGAACATTTCCGCGCGCAGAAAAAGGAGTATTTCCTAATTTCAAACGACCTGTGACATTACCACCAAATGTGGCATCATCGTTAGTTCCTTGTCCGCCGCTAGTAACGCCAGCTGCAATACCAGCACCGACGTAACTAGCATCAGTGCCCTTTTTGGTTTGGGCAGAAGCTTGATCAGGTGATAGAAGAACAGGAGCAACTACTAAAGAAGATAATGCAGAAATTGTTAGTAAAGACTTGAGCAAGCGTTTCATAATTGTGACCAAATTTTGTATTTTTTACTGTTATATTCCCAGTCGAAAACCCAGTAAAAATGTTCCAGATAATTCTGGAATTTTCTTAAGTAGCTGTTGGGATTGATGCACCAGGCTTAAGAATAATTAGCTGAAATATTTTGAGCAAAATGCTATAATTACACTTACTTTTTCTGAAATTCCGAATTTCTTATCTCAAAAATAGACGCTTTTAAAAGTGGCATAGTTATGGGAACTCAAAATTAACTGCAATTCAGTGGAACAACAGCCACTTACCTGACTTTCTCTGACCTTTTTACATAGGATGAAAAAGTAGCCTGTAGCATCTGTGGCAACAAACTAGAGAGTAAATCTATAAAGTTAATTTTTAGCAATTATTGGAGATTGAATAATGCTAACCGCTGCAAAAACGTTGTCTGGTTTGATGGGTTTATGTGTCGGTGATGCATTGGGTGTGCCAGTGGAGTTTACTAGCCGTGCAGAACGAGTCAAATCTCCAGTGACGACAATGTTGGGTTATGGCACATGGAATCAACCGCCAGGAACTTGGTCTGATGACAGTTCTTTGAGCTTTTGCTTGGCAGAAAGTCTTTGTAGAGGGTATTCGCTGGAGGCTATAGCTAATTCCTTCTGGCGCTGGTACAAGGAAGCTTACTGGACTCCCCGTGGCGATGTGTTTGATATTGGTCAAACGACTCATACAGCATTGATGCGTCTGAAACAGGGAGTTGTAGCCCACCAGGCGGGCGGTAAAGTTGAAAATAGTAATGGCAATGGTTCGTTAATGAGAATCTTGCCGATGGCTTATTGTCATAGAAGCTTAACTTTAGGCGAATTGATAGCGCGGGTGCATGATGTTTCAGGGATTACTCATGCCCATGCGCGATCGCAAATGGCCTGTGGCATTTATATTAGTATTGCAGTGTCCTTGCTGGAAGGCGCTGACCTCCAAACCGCCTATCTCCAAGGATTACAAGATATCCAACCAATTTATTCTGCCCGAGAATTTTTGTTAGAAAAGCCGCATTTTGGCAGAGTTTTCAGTGGTGAGATTGCCAAGTTACCAGTGGAAGAGATTAATTCTGGCGGCTATGTGATTGATACCTTAGAGTCATCCCTGTGGTGTTTGTTAAATAGCTCATCTTATTCTGAGGCGGTACTGAAAGCTGTTAACTTAGGCGGAGATACAGATACCACCGCCGCCGTCACCGGTGGGTTAGCGGGAATTTATTACGGTGTGGAAAATATTCCCCGACAATGGATGAACCAAATTGCTCGCAAACAGGACGTTATTTACTTGGCAGAGCGTTTTGCTAGGGCTGTTTACGCTTAAAGTTAGGAGTTAGGAGTTAAAAGTTAGGAGTTCATAGTTAAGAGTTAATACTTAAGAGAGTTAAGAATTATGAAATTTCCAACTCCTAACTCCCAACTCCTAACTCCCAACTCCTAACTCCTAACTCCTAACTCCTAACTTTTAAACCGTAGACAAAGAGTAGACTTGACCATCAATTAATAATCGCGTGATTCCCTTGGCTTGGAGATGAGTACGAGCCTTATGGAGCATTTTACTATCGGGGACTTTAATCACGCGATCGCGTTTGGTAGAGAAGCGCTTGGCTACGCGATGATTATCAAACACCGGTAGAGTTCTTTGCTGGGTTTCCAGGTTGGGAATTTGCCCCAAGTCACCAAAGTCCTTGAGGGGTCGCGTAATTAATTCTGAGGAACGGTCAATTACCAAATAGCAAGTTTTCGGCAAAGGGGCTGCCGATAGTGGTAAAACTTCAACTGATGCTTCTCCTGGTCTGCGTCTTGTGACTAAGGGTCTTAACTCATCAAAGTCATCTTCCTCGAAGTCTTCTTCCTCCTCAAAATCATCATCTTCTAAATCATCATCTTCTAAATCGTCCAAATCTTCTGATTCGTCTAGCAAGTCTTCTCCCAGCATCTGTGCTATGACAGTTGCTTCTGGACGTTCATCCTTAAGTATCGGGCTGGGGATACTGGCTATTTCCAGGGTTTTTGGTTGGGGAGTTTCTAATTTTTCTGCGACTCGTAGCTTCGGTTTTTCTGTCGCTGAGGTGCGTCGCCGCACCCGTCTACTAGCAGCAGTTAACTCGTCAGTATCTTCTGAGTCTGGTTCCTCCTCCACTACACGACGCACCTGTAGTGGTTCAATCTCTACCACTTTGGGTTGGCTGTCGCTAGGTGAAATTTCGATTTCTGGCTCTGGTTGACTCAGCAGCGGTAACTGCTCATAGTTTACCTGTGCCCTACCCTCTGGAGTTCTGGCAGCCCGCTTTAAAGAAACTAAGTATTCATACTCATCTTCTGGCAAAGTACTTTTGAGTAGGCGACTAATTGTCGAGTTACTTACACCATAGCGGTCTGCCAAAGTTGAGGTTGTTTCGGCACTTTCTCGATATAACTTGAGAATTTCTTGTTTGTCAGAGTCTGTTAATTTTCTCACGGTAGATACCAAAAATCTTTGCTAAGCTCGTTTTCGTGTGCTGGTACGCCGCGTTCGTCTCAGTGATGCGTCATATTCTAGGGCAGCGCCCATACCAAATAACACTCCACTAAATACCCAAAACACTTCTAGTATCTCTCCACTTTGATAATTGGGACCTTGGGCGTATTTAAACCACATATCTGCAATGTAGAGCGAAAAGGCCGCTGCGGCAATCATTCGCCAAGACTGGGAAACTCTTCCTCCCCAAAAGGCTAATAGCAGAGTGGTAGCAATGATTAACAGAACTACGTCGCTCACTACGTAAAACCAATTCAAAATAGCGACTAACAGTTCTGAGGGTGTTTCTTGTTGCATAGAAATCCACCATGCCAACAAACTACCGAATAAAGCAATTGCTAACACAATTAGCCACTGCCATTTTTCCAGGTTAATTCGCCTGGAAGCCACAGCTAAAATCATGCCTGCGCCTAGTAATACATAACTCAATACAAAAAATATATCGCCTAAAGAGGCATCCGGTTCTTCTTGTAAAATTATTTCGGTATAACCGAAAATTATCCCTCCAACGAAATAGGAAAGCATACCCAAGCCAATAGAGAGCCAAACGTTTCGACCACTGACGATTTGCGGACTAAGCCAGTTCCTCAAGCATAAGATACCGGCGCCCAAATAAGCTAAGGCTTCAAAAATATTTGTGCCAATCACATACCACTCGGCTCGGCTTTCTATGCCATCTGCTCCGGGAATTTTGGCACTAAACAACAAAAAGTATAACAGTGCCAGCACGCCCCAACCAATATTGGCTAAAACAATGTTCTGAGTGGTAAAAATGGATTTGGAAACCAAGGAATTGTCGTAAGAGTTATTCATAGGGGTTGACTATGTAGATGCATTCTGGCAGTATTTTGAGTTAAAGGATTGTATAGCTAGCAGTGTGTCTGCCAAATAACACACAATTAGACACCAAAAGCAAGTGTCGGCAGTAGGAATTTTGAGAAAAAATTTCCAGACTACTGCCATAGTTTACCCAGTGGTGATTGATTTAGCCAAGTAATAAACAGCGATCGCTCGGCTTCTGGCATATCTTCTAACTTATAAATCACTTGTTTGGTAAAGTTGGCATTGCCAAAATAAGACTTGCCTAGTCGATGTAATTCTTGCAACAGGATAACTACGTGATTTTCTTGCCAAGGAGGCAGTTTGGCTCCAAGCAAAGGATCATTAGATACCAAAGATTTAACTGTTTCTGGAGGAGATGCTTGGGGAAATTGCTTTTGCTGGAATACCTCCGCAATATCTTTCTCAAATAATACAGCTTGCCTAGCACCCAAAAACTCTTCAATGTCGATATAAACACCTTGCAACAGTAAAATAGTGGCTTGGATCAAAATCCCGGTTTTGCCATGACTACCACCTGTGTCATTACCCAACTGTTCTAAACGGATTTTACCCCAAACGCTGAAACGTTCGGGTTCCTCCAGTAAGACACAGGCTTTACCCCGGTTATCCGTTAATTCTCTCCATAAGGCTCTGGCTTCTTCTTCTTGACTAGCTTTGAAGACGCTAATCAAGCGAAAAGTCTGCCCTTGATAATCTAGGATCGGCACCTGCTGATCCTTTTTTGGGTGCTGAATGCTTGATATTTCAACATCCTGCCGTTTGAGAATAAACATGGCACGCTACAATAACTCCTCACAGGGGCATTCTTAATATGGAATATATAATGGCATTTTGCAGCATCGCCAAGGCTGAAATTACCTAGCGTGCCGTAAAATTGGGCCAAGGCGATCGCTTCGCTAAATACTTCACTAGGCTAAGCTGCCCAGAAGAACCGGGACTAGGGTAAACAACCCCTTGACAACACAATATATCTAACCAATGCGCCATCTGTTTCGTTTTTAGGGTAGATTGATAACTAGCGACTAGGATCTTAGCCTTGCTAGTGATAAATCTGCAATTTTCCATTGCTTCTTAGTCGAGAAAAACGATATAATATTCTGGGTGACTCTTTTGGGAGCCAGGATATTATTTTGGGCGCGTAGCTCAGTGGATAGAGCAATTGCCTTCTAAGCAATCGGTCGCAGGTTCGAGTCCTGCCGCGCTCGTTTGAGTTGAATACAAACTCTTTAGGTAAGGGATTACCAAGAAATAAATTATCCACTCTTGTGGGGTGGACATCTTGTCCGCCCCTTTCTACGGGCGGGCGAGACGCCCACCCCACAAGAAAAGTTGTATATTTTTTATTTGTGAGTCCGTAATTTATAAGTTGTGAATTACGGAAGTTCAGATTGCAAAAATCCTTGCAACAGATGAATCGGCTGTAGGGGCGTACAGCTGTACGCCCCTAGTGTAGCGATCGCATTTGATTTCGTTCAAATTTGTGGTGTCCAGATTCCAGGCTTCTGAAAAGATGTAGCGGTCAACTTTCATCTTTATAAACCTCCCCACGACCACTTACTCTAATAATAGTAACCAACAATACATCATCTTTTACTTCATAAACTACTCGATAACTGCCTACTCTAATTCGATAAGTATTCTCTTCACCTTTTAACTTTTTAACTCCATTAGGACGGGGTTCTGTGGCTAAAGCAACTATTTTAGGTTGTATGCGGTCTTGCAAGTTTTGAGGCAATTTCTTAAACATCTTTCTCGCGCTAGGAGAGAATTCAACTGTATAAGTCATTAATCAAGCCACGTTCTTTTTTCTCTCTTCGGCAATTTCTTTTTTAATTTCTTCCCAAGAGAATGTACCGTGTAAGCGTATCTCTTCTCTAGCTTCTTTAACAGCTTTTAAATCCTCCTCATCCTCTTCATCTTCAATTTTTTGAAGTAGTGCGAGTATTTCATCTAAGGTACTGTCGTAAGCTTGATTTAGCAGTACGGTGATAGCCTTGATTATTTCTTGTCTTTCGTGTTCAGTTTTCATAATTCAACCTTTAGCAGTAGTACCAACAATGATGCTAGCTCAGGATTAGTTTTAAGAATGTTTTTAAAGCTTGAATTTTTATTTGCGATTTCATCAATTGTGAGTTACGGAAGTTCAGATTGCAAAAATCCTTGCAACAGATGAATCGGCTGTAGGGGCGTACAGCTGTACGCCCCTAGTGTAGCGATCGCATTTTGATTTGGTTTAAATTTGCGGTGTCTAGATTCCGGGTTTGTGAAAAGTAGAGACGTTGCATTGCAATATCTCTACATTAAATTACAGCGATCGCGGGTTTACTTTCTACTAACTAATTTATCCAAGAAATCCATTTTTACTGCAAAGTTGATAATATCTTGACCTGTGCGAGGGATTGTAACTTCACCGTTATTCAGGGCGACAATATATGGCCAGTTATCAATCAAATCAATGATTGGCCCGCCCGAAGCACCGGCTGTCATAGCACAGTTATGATACAAAAGGTTTGACTTTTCACCAACAATACTGCAATCATCTTCATAACCCGCAGTCAATCCTTTACCAGCGGTGTAGGATTCATAGCCTTCTTTGGTGGGGTCTGGAAAGTCACCAGAGTAACCGACAAAGAATAATTTACCTTGCTTTTGTTTAATCAAAATAGAACTAGGTACAGATTTCCATCCTAAATGACCATACTTACGACCCAAGGGCTGATTAATTCTCATTAACGCCCAGTCATTGCTCTGATTGTTGATGTTATCGAAGCCACCATTCTTGAAGTCTGTACCATAAAGCACATTTTTGGCAATATTCTGTACTTTGCCAATATCTCCTGGACTCTGGGATTTGCCATTAATGACATTGGGTATAAACTGAAGTTCTTTATTGAGTTGATAAGTCTCAGAGTCAATTACGCAGTGGGCGTTTGTCAAAACTATATCACTAGCAACCAGTGTTCCTGTGCAATAATAGCTTTCACCATTAGCTTTGGTGTATTCCACTCGTCCGATCGCTGACCAAGGATAATATCTACTCTCTACAGCCTTCCGGTTATCTATGCCTCTAACAATACCGCGATCGCCTTCATAAGGTTTGTCCGACTGTTGGAGATCGGCAGGTTTGAACGGTTTACCATCCCCTACCAAATTCAGTTCTGTATTTGTGGGAGATTCTGTTTGGGCTTGGACTGATATCCAACCACCTAAAGTGGTAAAACTCACAATTCCGGCGATGAAAAAAGCAAGTAGTTGTGTATAAATAGACGGTTTACGCATTGATTTGACTCCTGAATTAAAAGTGAAAATTTGAGATTAGGATTTCCAACAAATAAATTGCTACTAATTGTGGGGTGGGCATCTTGCCCGCCCTTGTTTGTGGGCGTTTATGGGCGGGCGAGACGTCCACCCCACAAGAAATAATTAGATATTTTTTATTTGGAAACCCTTTAGATATCTCTCCTGCAAGAAAACAGGCTTTAAATTGCCAGTTCCCTTTCCTAAAAAAGAGGGAGAGGTAAAATCAGTATTCATCGCCACTCTCCTTGCATAGTGAAAGCTGCCCAATAATGGGGATGTTTCCAAGCTGGATCTGGCAAATCTTTTCTTAGCCACATTTGGCGTTGGGCGAAATTAAGGGCGGCGGCGGGAGATTTCTTTTGTTCCAATATTTGTTTGTAAAATGCAATCATTAACTCCTTGGTAGATTGATCTTTCGCGTTCCACAGAGAAACGGTGACTCTAGCCGCGCCCGCATACATAAAACCTCTTGTCAAGCCCACCAGCCCTTCACCTTGGACATCCTCTCCTCGACCACTTTCACAGGCACTCAGCACTATCAACTCTGCTGGTAAGTCGAGGTTAAAAATATCGTTAAGCCGCAGGAAACTTCTGGCTTGGGGTTTGCCTTGTTTATCCACCAGAGACAACACAAGACCTGATGAGGCTGGGTTCACAGGGTCGAAAATGCCGTGAGTGGCGAACATCAAATGGCGATATTGGCGTAACTGTTTGCTGGTTGCAAAGTTGTAGTTAGCATCAAAGTCAAAGGCGGAAAGCTTTTCACTAGGAGAATTCACCAGTCCAAGAATCGCCTCTCCCTCCTCTTTCGTACCTGGGAGTGGCTTTAATTTTTCCCTATTGGTGTTTCTTTGTACAATTGAGCGATCGAGGTTAGTTTCCACAGATGAAAGTTGACCATTCTTCAGGCGTGGATCGTCAACAGTAAACACAGGATTTGCCAGAACAGCTAAAGTTTTGGGTGCAACGTCGCGTGTTTTGAGTTTTTTTCTGTGAGTTGCAATGCTAGATATTGAAGGAAGATTGACGATTTCATGATTCAGAACTAGGGGTTGATATTCTGTGCTTGCTGGCGATTTTTTCGGTTCGTTTAAGGCTGCGAATGATACTTGATGTAAAATTCCATCAGCAACAATGACTAAACGTTTGTTTCCTAACTTTCCTGTTAGAGGTTTCAGGATAAGTTCACTAAGTACATTTACAGCTTTCTCTGTTTCTGCAAAAGTTTGGGCGTTGTCTTCTGCGGTTCCTCCCTGAATCAGTAGTACCTTTTTTTCTTTTGGCTGTAAAAGGCTATTCAAGTTCTTTGCAGCTTCGACTATCTTTTCTTCTCCAGGGAGTTGGTAACTTTCCAAAGAATTAGGAGTGACTACCCATAGATAGCTGCGTTCTTTACCCAAGGAATATTGCAACAGAATGGTATCTTTATCTAGTTGCTGTTGAATTCCTGGTAGTTGCAGTATGTCTTTAGGGTTAGTTAATTCTGCACGTTCTGGGTTAGCTGCACGGATTTTGGCGGTAATTTGTTGTGATTCTTGGAGAAGATTAGTAATTTCTTGGTTGGTTTTGTTGATGAGTTCAATAGGTGGTAATTTTTGTTGACTTAAGAGGTCTGATAAACGCGTTTCCTGCCGTTTAAGTTTATTCTGCAAACGACCTTCTTCTGCTAATAGTTGTGGATCAACATCTTTACGGAGATTGACATTACCTGCTTTTAAAAGTTCGACCAAAGCTCTAGCGCGGGCACGTTCGCTGATGTGCAGTGCAACAGCATCGCATCTATCTTTGATTTTGAGGTCTTGGATGTTGAATTCGCATTCTTTTGTGGGGTCTTTTTCGTGCAGTTGCATCAACAAGTCGATGTAGAATTTGTAGTAATTCTGCACTGTAGCGAAGTATGAGGTACGCAGTTCATCGCTTTGGACATTACCGCGTATGTTTTCCACAATGTTGATTGTAGTTTGGATGTTAGAAAGTGCGGCTTCGAGTTTTCCGAGATTGCGTTGGTTAATAGCAATTAGGTAAAATGCCTGTGCTTCTCCCGTCTTGTCTTTTAATTCTCGCCGTAATTCTAGTTCATCATTGAGCGTATTGATTGCTTTTTGATATTGCTTCTGGAACTCATAAGCTACGCTCATGGTGTTTAAGGTTTCAGCTTCCTTAATTCGTAATCCAGCTTTGCGATAATCTACCAAAATATTTTTATAGCTATTTAATGCATTTTGATAGTCGCCTTTGGCAAAGTATACGCTACCGAGAATGCCAAGAGAAGCTGTTTGGTGAAAAGAATATTGATACTGTTGAGATAATGCTAATGCTTGATTAGCAACATAGAACGCTTTGTCATAATCTTTCCGAGATCGATGGGTTTTTGCTATACCCCAAAGTATAGCAATTTCCGATTGATGATCTTTTTGTCTTTGGTATAACGATAGTGCCCGATCGTAATATTTTAAAGCCTCGTTGTACCTTCTATCTAGTTGGTAAACATTACCAATGGCTCTAATAATTCTTGCTTGTTCACCTTGATTGTCCAGTTTCGTATATATATCTAATGCTTGGTTATAAGTCTTAATGCTTGAGTTATTGTCACCTAATGAATTGTAAAGGAATGCAATATTAGCAAGGGTGCGAGCTTCTGCTCTAGGATTTTTTGTTATAGAACTCTCAATTTTCAAAGCTTGGTTATAAAGGTCTAATGCCAGTTGATAATCTCCGTGTAAAAGGTAGATATCAGCTTGCTGGTTAAGAGTTGAAGCTTCGTCTTCCTTATCGCCAGCTTGACGCTGAAGCTCAAGTGCTTCATTTGTATATTTCAGTGCTTCTTGGTTATCACCTAAAAAATTTCTATAAATACTAACAATGTTTCCAATACTCTGTAACTCTAAGGTTGTCCAACCTGCTTGATGAAAGAGTGACTTTGCTTTTTTGTAGTGTTCAATTGCTTGCTGATAATTTCCCAGTGAATCATGAACACCAGCAATATTCTGAATGGTTAAACCTTGGTCTACTAATGTACCTTTTGACTGTTGGATTTCCAGTGCTTTATTTAACACTTCCAAAGCCTGTTGATGTTTACCTACTTTCCCATAAAGAGAACCAATATGGCTCATAATTGTGGCTTGTGCAAGTAAATCTCGTCTTTGACGTTGAATATCTAGGGCTTGATTATAGTATTGTAAAGCTGTATCAGATTCACCTATTTGAGAATAAATGAAAGCAATTCTATCAAGAACATCAGCTTCTTTATCTGGGTCTTTAAATATAGTGCGATAAATTTCTAGTGCTTGATTGAGGGAGTTAAGAGCATTTTTCGTCTGACCTAATCTCATGTAGGCACTAGAGGTAGAGCTTAAAGTTATAGCTACAAAACCAAATTGCTTCTGTGCCCGAAAACTTGACTGTGCTTGGTTGAAATGTTCGATTGCTTTTTCATGTTCACCCATCCCGGAATACACATTACCAATTAAACTGAGTGCAGATGCTTGCAGCAAAGGCTGATTTAGTTCTTGCGAGATTGAAAGTGCTTTTTTGTGGAACTCAAGCGCATTTTGATTGTCAGAAAGTAAAAAATAAACTACTCCAATCCTTTGGTTTATCTCAGCTTCTTCTTGACGTAATCCCAATTGCTGGGCAATTTTCAACGCTTGCTGATATTTATCTAACGCCTGCTGATATGTTTCTTTAGTTCCTTTTTTCTCTAAATACTTCCCTTCTTTAACCAGCTTTACTCCCTGTTCGTATAACTTTCGTTGCTCTGGACTCAACGGAATTGACGGGGTAGATGCCGCCTGTTGTGCAAGATAAACTTCTTGTTGATTTTGATAGCTTTTCAGTAATACTTGCTTATTACCATCTGATAAAGATGGGAAATTATCTTGATATTTATCTAATAAAATTTCTGGCGATGTTTCGGGTGAATAATTCTGTAAACCACCAACCTTTGCACCCACCGCATCAGAAAACAAAACCACACCCAGCAACACAGTTAAACTATAACGAGAAACACGAGAAAATGAGCAGCAAAAATTAAACTGAAACTTAGCGAACTTGTTCATGCTGAAGCCTCAATAACCTATGAGTTAGTTGGGTTTGGATATTTATGGTTGAATTATTTTACAGATATCAATTATCAATTTTGTTCTTGAGATTGAAGTCTCCCATAAACAAATTGCAACGCTTTGGTGACAGGTTAAAATCCCTCACCATGCGTCTGATAACTGTTCGCTGATTGAATAAATCTTTTTCTGATTCCAACGTTGAGTTTATAACGTTCATTGACCGGAATTGACGTTGTTTCCAAAATAGAAACAAAATTTTGCCAAATCTTCCGGATTCCTGATTTTGGCGTTCTCTGGCGAGGTTTTATGTGGACTTAGATCCCCGACTTCTTAAAGAAGTCGGGGATCTGAGGGTGAAGTGATTCAACTCCAAACTGAATTTCCCAACAAATAGGTACTAAACGGCTTTCCAGTACCTATTTAATAGGTACTATACCTATTTCTTGCGCCAACGTGCATCTGGGCGTAGTTTTTAGGACTTACGCACTGTAAAAATTAATCACGGTATGTGTTTACGATCTACATATGGTTTCAGGCTTTGATGAGAGTGTTTTTAGGTAAATATAGGGCTTCTCAATTGGGTAAAATACGGCCGTTCGTAGGGGCGCACAGCTGTGCGCCCCTACAACGTATTGCATCCAAACGAGAATCGCTATAGGTACACCCGTATAGGCACAACATTGTTGTGCCTTAAAGATCATCTGTACCTGATACCATTTCACGAAAATTTTGATACGTATAGATTTTTCGTAGGGGTTTAGCACTGCTAAACCCTTACCCACGTATTTGTTGTTTGATTGTTAACAAACTCGTAGCAGGGCACAGCAGTGCTGTGCCCCTACGACCGATGGTTTTTTTATCAGGTTTCGACGTTTTTCTGTTTGAGAATCGCTTCACGTTCCAAATTGATGGCTTCAGGTGACAAGTTACATAATGTTTGTAAGTTGATTTTACCTTCATCATGTAGTATTTCTAACCAATTTGTTGCTGATTCTAAAATTTGTTTGCCACTTCTGATTTGAAGATTCAACTTATCTTCACTTACATCGAAAATAGCGAAAAGTGATATCTTTTGCCAAATTTTTTGAGTTGAAGCTACTACCTTCAAGGAAGTGACGATTTTTCCTTCTTCTGGGACATGAAGTGCTAAATCTGAAGCCTGAATATTTTTTTGAATTTCCTCAAGCGGTAACGAAGAAATATCAATCGTATTATTAAGAGTTATAAAGTCTGCAATATCAGGTAAATTTATTGCTGTTTCGTTTAAGGATTCAAATTGAAAGGTTAGCTTGTTATTCAAAGGATCGTTAATAGCATAAAGCTGTACAGGATATGGAGGCTGTGGTACAGACCCTTTTTCATAAAAGGAACGTCCTTCAGGAGTAAGTGTTAGTGGCGAAGTTGCTGATAGAGTTTGTAATGAGCGAAGATTTGCTGTCGTACTGCGGATAAATACAGAATCAAGCCCAAGTACAGAGGCTAATTCGTCTTCTGTTGGCGGAGGTTGAAATTCAATTGCGGCGCGAATAATAAATTCTTCTAGTACGTTAAATTGACGGGGTTCTTTGATGTTTACTTCTACAGGAGTTTGATGCAAACTATAACGAAATTGACGTGCTGCAAAAACTGATAAATTAGGACTTTGTGCTTCAATTTCCTTGACCAAATTTTTCAGATTATCATCAATTGGCTTAACATCAGCAGCAAGAGACATCAATCAAACCTCTATGGATTTCATGAATTTGTGTAATTAATTCTATGGGATTACTTATTTTGCTTGACAAATTCAGGCTACATCATTAAAACTAAGTTGAGATATTTGATTGTAAACTTCTCCATTTTTTTCAATAGCTTGGCGGATATCGTATTGCGTTTGTAAATTCAACCAAAACTGAGCGCTATTACCAAAATAGCGAGATAGACGTAAAGCTGTATCTGCTGTAATACCAAGCTTTCCTGATAAAATATCACCAATTGTTGTCTGAGCTATACCTATATCTTTGCTTAATCGATAAGGGGTGATATTTAGCGGCTCTAAAAATTCTAGTTGGAGGATTTCTCCAGGGTGGATATTTGGTAGGCGATCGCTATTCATTATATTGCAATACAGTTCATCTCAGGCTAAAAATTAAAACTGGTGTAGGTGTAGGTTGGGTTGAGGAACGAAACCCAACATTATTAAGACTTTGTTGGGTAACGCTTACGCTCAACCCAACATACTTTTCTGCTTAACACCAAGCGTATTGCATTATATTGTCTAAAATTTTATCTATCATATTTTTCCGATTATCATCAATAGATTGAGCAGAAATCGTCAGCTATTTCTGAAGCGCCTGCTGAAAAGTTTTGATGGCATCAACATGATTTACCATATTAATGCAGCGTAACAATAAATCTAGATCGATTCCTTTCACTTCTTCACTACTGGAAACTTTTTCATAGTGAAATGTGTTGCCTTCTTGACGCAGGTGATAAACTTCTAAAACGCCATCTTCCCAGAACCACACTTCAGGAATTTTGAGACGTTTGTATGCCTCTAGTTTGTTGATACCGCCACTGGTAAACACAACCTCTATCGCCAAATCAGGACGCACTCGACTAGGAGCAAGTTTATAAGATTCATCTGCTTCTCGCTTGACACCAGCAGATTCACTTTCTAAAGTCATTGAACCAGTTGGCGTAAAGTCAAACCCTGCCACCAGCAGGTAAAGTTCTAACAATGCACCGAGTCTTTCTTTAACGGTTTCCTGGGGTTCTCCAGGCATTCTTCGGATCTCCAAAATACCATCCAGAAAAGACAGGCGATATCCTGGACGGTCTAATAATTGCTCAACGGCTTTGAATTCTCTCCAAGTTAGTCCCTCAAATAGAAGGGGTGACTCTTTTGTGAATGTGGGAATGGCTGCTGTAGTCATAAAAGTCTCCAGTCTGTTTCTAAATGAGAAATAATCAGCTTTGGAGGTCAGTTTGTTAATTCTAAATTAATTGATTGCATTTTCGGAGAAATAAATCTTTTTTTGTTTCTCCATACCTTATGTAGTTGCTGTCAAATACTCGTTAGCAAGCATCTATTTATGCTTTCAACATGCCTTGGCGACGATTAGCCCACCAAGCAAATCCAGCACCACTCACAAACATTAGCAGACCATAAATTGCCCCAGGAATGGCCATTGTGGGAGTATTTAGCAATGTAGGCGTAGAAGCGATCGCAATTGCTAAAGTCCCATTTTGAATTCCTACTTCTATTGTAATTGCTGTAACACGTTTTTCTCCTAATCGGGCTAAGGTTGCGATCGCAAAACCTAAAGCCATTGCAACCACATTCAAAACCAGAGTTGCCCAACCGACATCTATTACATAAGAAATAAAATTATTCCGTTCTCGTAGCAACACTCCAGTAATTACCACCGCCAGGAAAAATAAAGACAGCCACTTCACAGGTTTATCTGCCTTATCTGCTAGTTTGGGTACATACCGCTTGGCTATCATCCCAATTGCTATAGGTAGAAGTGTAATCACGGCAATCTGCAAAACAGTACTTAAGAAAGGTAACTGTAGGGTTGTTCCTTGCCCTAAAAATGTCTGCATTGACAAATTGATTACCAAGGGAATCGTAAAAACCGTAATAAAGCTACTAATAGCTGTTAACGTCACAGAAAGAGCAACATCGCCCCCAGCCAAAAACGTAATCATATTAGAGGTAGCGCCACCGGGACAGGCTGCTAAAATCATCACACCTACTGCTAATTGTGGGTCAAGGGGAAACACTGATGCAATGCCAAAGCCCACAATGGGCAACACGATTAGCTGGGCCGCTAAGCCAATTACCACCGCTTTTGGATAGATTACAACTCGCTTGAAATCCTCTAGGGTCAAGGTTAGTCCCATGCCTAACATGATAATAAATAGAGCCAGGGGCAGAAAAACAGCCGTCAGAAAATTTGCTTCCATCCTTAACCTGCGTTGGTAACAATAAAAGTGCCTCTGGATTGTACCGTGTTTGGGATAAAGTCGAGTTTAGCTGAAGAAGCGAGAAACATCAACGAAACCTTCGTGCAGACTAACAATATTTGAAACTTCGGAATACATGCTTCCAATTTTCCCTGGTTGATGGGTAAATAAATCATGACAACCGACAATTATCAGCAATTCTTGAGCGCGAGAAAAGGCAACATTTACCCGTTCTGGTTTCTTCGCAAATCCCACATCTCCTTTATTATTGTTACGAACCATACTCACAATTACAACAGGTCTTTCCATTCCTTGAAATCTGTCTACAGTACCAGTACGAATTTCTAGGGAAGGGAAAAGTTCAGATTGTAAACGTTCATCAATTTTTCTTAATTGAGCGCCATAAAATGTAATCACGGCAATTTCTTTTTTTGGTTCACCATTAGCAACTCTAGAAGCCCAAGTCTTCTCAAATTGCTGACACAGATGTTCAATTGCATCAATTTCTGGAGTATTAAAATAAGAAGTTCCGTTACGTTCTTCTAAAAAATTATTTTCTATAGGCGTTTTTACCCAGAGAATATGGTGTGATTTTTGGATGATTTCACCTGCT
This sequence comes from Nostoc sp. CreGUA01, assembly GCA_034531095.2. Taxonomy (GTDB): domain Bacteria; phylum Cyanobacteriota; class Cyanobacteriia; order Cyanobacteriales; family Nostocaceae; genus Nostoc. Next base: position 31,375 of record JAVRBV020000128.1, read on the forward strand.
AAATTATGTGCGCGTTTTGTATCGGGTTCTAAAATTCCAGATTCTAGTTTACCCTCGTAAAATTGATTGATTGCGCTCATAATATAGGGATGCATTCTATATTGTGTAGTCAGCATTTGTTTGATGCTTTCATCGGCAGATTCAAACTGACTTTTAAATAGTGATTCTTCTAAAAATTGGAGTTCGTCTCGTGTATTGCCAATTGTTTGGGCAACTTCTTCTAAAGTGCTAGTATCGAGCATGGGCGGTAATTGTCGATGGTCGCCTACCATGACTAATTTTTTACCTTTCAATGCGGGAATGAGTAATTCTGGGGGAGTACATTTACTAACTTCGTCGATGATGACGACATCAAAGGATTTAAATTCTTCAGAAAAACCTCTATTTGCAGCTTGCACGCAGGTGATACCGACGACATTGGCATTATCTAAATATATCCGCCTTAAATCGTCGCCATCGCCTTCCGTTGGTGTTCTTAATTTTTCTATCCAATCTTGCACAAAATTCTGATATTTGTTGAGATAGGCTTCTTCTTTTTGGAGTTGTTGTTGCCAAGAGTCAAACTGAATATTTAAACTCTCTAAAAACTCTAGGTTCAATAAATCACCACTAAAATTTTCTGGCTGAAATTTATCAGGTATTGTTTCCCATTCTGTTAACCACCAGTTTCTTTGGGCGATTAAACTTTGTGATGGCTGTGGTTGTAGTTGTTGTTCTAATTCCTGGAGATTAATTTGCAATTGTTGAAGCTGCTGTAAAGAAGTTTCAGTTTCTGGTTTGAGTTTTTCTAAATGCTCATGTAGAGAAGTTTTAATTATCTCTAGGACAGCAAAAGGTTCTATTAAGGGAATCAAACTTTCAAGCTGACTGATGCAATTTACCCAAGAATGCACTTGCGTTGCAAATTCTTGGGGTTGTTCCCAAATCTTCGATCGCGTTGTGAGATATTGTTCTGCTAAGATGCGTAATTGATTAGGCGTATTGGGTTGCTGGGTAAGTTCTTGCAAGATATTAATAACTTGTCCAAGTTGGAGATTAGCATCTTGCTGCGCTTTTTCTAGCTGATATTGAGTAGCAGAAATTTGCTGTTGGCTAATTTCATGTTTTTGCAGTTCATTTAATTGTTGATGTAGATAATGTAGCTGTTGTTCGGTTTCAGTTTTGACTTTTAAAACGCATTGACGTGCGTTTGCCAGGATAGTTTCTAGCAATTCTTGTGTAATTCGAGTCAGAGTAGAGTCGATGTTATTCCATTCCCATGATGCACCATAGGTTTTTTGGATTCTGATTAAGAAAAACTGGGTATTTTCAACTAATAACTTTCGCTGTTTGGGGTTGAGCAGTTGATAATTATTATACTGTTGATAAGTCTCTTGCCATTGAGTGCGATCGCTTTGTGATAGCATCATGGGAATCTGACTAAAATTTTGTTGTAAAAAATAACTAAAATTATGTTGTTTGCCTCGCCTATCAGTAAAATTACCATCTATCTCATAAGCGATCGCTTTTGTCAATAAGTCCCATTCTGGTAAACTAATTTTATAGTTTTTTGGTACTATCGGTAATTTTAATGTATTAGCAAACATCAACAAACCTAGCGGCAAGTCTACCAGATTATCTGTTAATGGTAAACCCGATCGCTGACAATCTTTCAAAGTTTGATAAAGATGAGAATGGGCTGTAGATTTCCATTCCTTCACTGCTGAGATAATATAATCAATTTCTCTTTGACGGTTTTGCCATATCTGAATTGTTTGCTGTAGGTTTTGTTGCTTAGGAAGTAATTTTTGATAATCTGCTTGCAACTTATTTAACGAGTCAAAATTCTGTTTAACAGTCTGCACTAGTGCTGCAACCGCTGACATAGTTTCACTGGCATTTTCAGCAGAATTCAAAGCAGTTTTAAATTCTAAAAGTTCCGTTGCGATAGTTTCACGTAACCAAATCGCTAAACCAAAGGCACCAAAACCTGGACGTTCAAAACCAAGTTCATCGGTATATTTGATAGATTTACGAACATTTAATAAAAATTCTTCTACTAAACTATTACTTTCTGCATAGGGCTTAAGAAGTGGTAAAAAATTTGTAACTTCTGGAGATTCCCAATTGATATTAGGAACATTATTTAGTAAAATATCTAAATCAAAAATTAGAGATTCAACTTCATTCTTTTGTGCTAATATTTTTTGGTAAAATTTTTCCTGATTTTTAAAACTTTCCTCTAATTTTAGTTTATCTTGATGGAATTTACTTTGTTGTTCTTGGAATTTTTTCTCAATTTTAAAATAGTCTGGAAATTTTGGCAAAAATGCCAACAATTTAGTCAAAATTTGAATATTTTCGAGTCGTTGATTGAGATTATTTTCGCAGTCATTTGCAGTATTTTCTAGCCATCTGCCAATCACTTGGTCTTCTAAAAATGGCTGTCCTTCCTCCCCGACTTTTTCGGCTTTTCCTTTGCGTACAGCCCGAATTACTGGGTTGTGAACTAATCGACTCAAGGCGTTATCTACTGCTAAATTAGCTTGAGAGGCGATTAAAGTGCGTCCACCACGCAAGGCAATTTGATAGCAAATTTCGGCGATGACGGTAGTTTTACCAGTACCCGGTGGCCCTTGAATCAAAACCAGATCCTTGGCAGCAAGTACCTTTTGTACTGCTGCTTTTTGTCCGGGATTAGCAGCAGATAATAATAAATCTTGTGGTTGAAGTTCGATAGTTGTTTTGATTTTTCTAGCCTGGGAAGCATCGAATAAAAAGTTACCCAAATATTGATTCTGAGTGTAACCATTATTCAAATCGTCTAAGGCTTTTTTCTTGCGTTGAATCTGCTGAATATCACCAACTGCTTCAAAACATAAAAACCCGATAGCTGGTAATTTATAACGCTCTGTTGCGATATATTCAGCTAAGTCGCGTTCTAATCTGACATTGATGATGCAACGATTAGGATCGATTTCTTCAACAGTCCCTAATTGGCGACCGCTTAGCCAATTTTTTCCCACAGGAGCAGTTTCAAAAAGTTTTAAATCTTCGTTTCTTGCTTGTTTGGCGCGTTCCCAAAAGTTTTCTAATTCGAGGGAATTTTGGTAAAAGCCATCAAGAGTAGCCGAGTTGGCATCAATTTCAAAATTAATCCGCCTTTTGAAGTTATAGTTATGACTTACATAACGCACACAAAATTGACGTGCTTTAGCAATTTTTTCCTCAATTTGTAAAAATGCTTTCCAAGCTTTCAGCTGATCTTCTGTAGGCACATAATCGCTACAAAATGGCGTGGCTTTGATTCGTGTCAATGTTGCTGGTGGAATGTCGAGATGATGCTGATGATTAGGTAACAAACGTAAGCGACAAGCTACAGAATAACTGTCAGCATTTCCCCGCGATAATTGTAATAACTGAGCCGAAAGTATCTTTAAACCGTCGCGTCCATCTTTTTGTATAGCTGCTGTAAATCCTAATGTTTTTCTTAGCTTTTCCAGTCTTGGAGGTAATTGAAATTCATCGGAGTCTGTTGCTATTGCTAAATCCCAAATTTCTTCTCCCACATCTTTGCCTGCACCTTTGCGACGCACATAAAACAGACAAGGCTTTTTCCCGACGCATTCAAACATTAACTCATTGGCATGTTCGCGTCGTTGCCGAAATTCCGGATATGCTTGCAGGGTGCTTTCTCCTTCAAGATTGCGGATTAATTTATCAATTGATGAACCGACAAACGTATAACTCCAATCTTCAGAAGATGTTTTAGTTTTTGAGGATTTTGCTATGAGTTTATTTACTGCTAAGCGAATGCGTTCTGCGTCGGGTTCTGATATTGAACTTGTATGACTTTTGACTGCTATGTTGAGCTTTTCGCAAATTAATAATAGCTTTTTACTATCTAAATTCAATTCTTTTGATAGTTCGTAGATTCTGAGTTTGATTTTGTTCATCTACTGCTGCCTTTGCACACAAAAATTTTATATTTTATAACTTCTAAAAATTTTGATTATTATTGCTGCGATCGCTTTGATAAATTCGCTCATTTGCGGAATTTATCAATAATAAATGAATCACTCAAAAAAACTCAAGAGGCTACATCAAAGTTTGTACTGCCGATAAACTTGACTCGCAGCGCGATGCAGTAATGAGTGTCGCCAAACGAGGGATTTCATATCATCAGCATAACCGCCACCAATGACACAAGCGACAGGATAGCCACCACTCATACAAGTACTTAAAACCTGCATTTCTCGACGGAAAATGCCAGTATCAGTTAAAGCTAATTTTCCCAAGCGATCGCCTACATGAGGATCTACACCTGCATCATAAAATACTATATCTGGCTTGACTTTAGATAATAAATCTGGTAAATAATTTGCCAATGTTTGTAAATAAGTATCATCTTCCATTCCCACCGCTAAAGGGACATCCAAATCGCTGGTTTGTTTAGTACCTGGGAAATTGACTTCGCAGTGCATAGAGAAAGTAAAAACACTCTCATCATCTTGGAAGATAAAAGCGGTGCCGTCTCCTTGATGAACGTCCAAATCGACAATCAGGATTTTTTGCACAAGTCCGAGTTTTTGTAAAACGCGACAAGCGATCGCTAAATCGTTGAAAATACAAAAACCAGATCCATAACTGGGAAAAGCATGATGAGTCCCACCAGCCGTATTACAAGCTAAACCGTGACTCAGTGCCAGTCTCGCTGTGAGAATTGTACCACCAACCGCCACACAGGTGCGATTCGCCAACGCTGGACTCCAAGGTAACCCAATGCGACGCTGTGCTTTGGGTTCTAGGGTGCCTTCACAATAAGCTTGAGCATAGTTTGGGGTGTGGACTAACTCTATCAACTCTCTTGGCGGACGTTCAGGCGTATGAAATTGTTCTTGATTTGCCACACCATCAGCTAATAGCAATTCGTAGAGTTGGCGGAATTTAGACATGGGAAAGCGATGCCCTTCAGGCAGTGGGGCTACATAATCTGGGTGGTAAATAATTGGCAAGTCCATGTTATTAATTTTGAACCATAGTCTGATGCCAAATATATCTAGAGATTGTCTGGCAATCAATCATCAGATTGTTTCTACATGAGAAAATTCGTGCAAAAGTGGATTGAATGTGAGCAAATAACACTTATCAAACAGAATTCAGGAGTCAGGAGTCAGAATTCAGTTGGGTATTTTGTGCGACTCGCGGATAGCGTTAGCGAGTCCGCAAGCGTCAAGATTGCTGAATTCTGAATTCTGAATTCTGAATTCTGTATTCTTCTTCAACATGAATTCAGCAACTAATAAAGTCAACAGATTTTAGATTCTGGATTTTCTATTTTTCTAGCCTACAGCCATGTTAACCTAGCCAAAGGTTAGGCAACATCAGCCAAAATAATCTAAAATTGGCATGGTTAAATTTAACTATAGTCACAACAAAACCCTAAATTACTTTCATCCCAAAAATCAAATTGAAACTTGTTATGATGCAATGGATTCTGCCGATCGCCTTTATTGTAGCTGGGTTTATGGCTGGAATAATTGGCGAAAAAGTTATCTTCAAAAAAATCGAAAAATTCGTTACTAATAAACGCATTGCTGGAGGAAATATTATATTTCACTCCCTACACCGCATGACCTTTATTTGGTTTGTGCTTGGCGGTTTTTTTTGGGCAGTTCTCAGTTCTCCCCTGAGGCCAGATGTTATCAGTGTACTACAAAAAATTCTCACCATCGCATTTCTGTCTTCAGTGACCTTAGTTTTGGCAAGACTGGCTGCTGGTTTTGTTAATTTATTGGTTCGGAGAACAGAAGGAGTTCCCACTTCCTTAGTTTCTAATCTTGCGAAAGCTGTTGTTTTAGTTTTAGGAACCTTAATTTTATTGCAAACTGTCGGCGTGCAAATTACGCCAATAGTTACAACTTTAGGTATTGGCGGTTTAGCAGTTGGTTTGGCGCTGCAAGATACCCTAGCAAATTTATTTTCTGGTTTTTACTTAATTATTTCCAAGCAAGTTAGAACTGGAGATTACGTAAAATTAGACGCTGGACAGGAAGGTTATGTTACAGACATAACATGGCGCAATACCACAATCAAAGAAATTTCCAATAACGTTGTAATTGTGCCAAATTCTAAATTAGCATCGGCAATTTTCACCAACTATCATTTACCCGCCAAAGAAATAACTTTAACGATGAATGTCGGTGTTAGTTATGATAGTGATTTGGAAAAAGTTGAAAAAGTAACTGTGGAAGTTGCTAAAGAAGTGATGCAAGAAATTGCACCTAAATTAATTGCAAATGAACCATATATTAGATTTCACACTTTTGGGGATTTTAGTATAGATTTCACGCTTTATATGCGAGTCAGTGAATTTTTTGATCAGCGGATTGGTAAACATATATTTATTAAAAAATTGCACAAACGCTATCAGGAAGCAGGGATTACAATTCCCTTTCCCATCAGAGAAATTTATGTGCAAAATAATCTGAATAAATAGGAGAGACTCGCTAACGCTACGCTATCAGTGGCGGGTCCCAATCCCCTACTGATAGATAGCGAGTATTTTCGAGTCCCGTCAAGATTGCTGAATTCTGTTAGCGCAGCGGGGCGTAGCCCATTCTGTATTCTTCTTCAACGAGAAGGGACTTCCTGCCAAAATAAGGGAATTGCGATCAAACCAGAAATTAACTGAATGCCGCCAAAAAAGGCCAAAGAAATCCCAAATCCAAAGTGCAGTAGTTCTCCAAAGATCAGGCTACCAATACCAAATCCCGTGAACAAGGTAAACACTTTGAGTCCCATTGTTTGGCCTAAATTATTGCCATCTCCCAAGTCGGTCACAATACCCACAAACAAAGGTTGTGTCAGGTCGTAAGCCAATGATAAAAAAAGAACCGCTATCGTCGTCACATAGGCGGGAATATTGAAAATCATTACAAGACCAGCTAAAGCTGCCATAACTAGTCCTGATGGAATGAGCCAGCGTCGTCCCCAACGATCAACGGCTCGACCAATGAGGGAACTCAATAGTAATCCCGGAATGCCGTAACCGAGAATAGTCAAACCAATGGTCAAGGCATCCATGTTGTAACGTTGTGACAAGTACAACCCTAACCAGGTATACACACCAGAGTGGTAAATCCCATTCCACAAAACATACGCATAGGTTCGTTGTCCTCGAAAAGTAGTTAATATCTGGCTGTATCCTCTAAATATCTGACGAACACTAAATAATTTTTCGACACTGGGTGTATCGAATAAAGCGCCATAAAGATGAAGCCGCCAAAGCACAAAAGCAGCCAGAACAGCCGTACCAACAAACAGCGATCGCCAACCCAAAAACGGTTCTAGAATTGCGCCACCCGCAGAACCAGCAGCCATTCCCCCTTCCATAGCTGCAAATACTAGCCCTAGCTTGCTACCTCGTTGCTCAAACGGAAATAAATCGCCAATCAATGCAAAAGTAAGGGGAATAACTCCACTAGCTCCAATTCCTGTTAACAGTCGCCAAGTTGCCATTTGCGAAGCTGTCTGAGCTGTTGCAGTCATGGCTGTGCAAATGACAAAAATGAACAGTGAGATGCGAATTACAGGCCATCGTCCAAATCGATCTGACAGCAAGCCGTAGAATAATGCCATCAGAGCGTAGGACAACATATAGGCTGGAACAATAAATCCAATTTCCTGGACTGGAACGTTAAACACTTCAGCCAAACGGGGAATCAGGGGAGCAATCATATATCCCTGAAGAAAAATTAAACCAGATGCGATCGCCAGTAAGGCAAATAGGCGTTGATGTTGCTTGAGGCGAATTGTGAGATCGGCTGCTTCAGCATGATGTAGATGCTCAATATGCTTTTTGCGGTTTGGCATGAATTTTCCATCTCCTAATTCACTTTCTGCCCTACAGGTCTGGATGCTAAAAATTGAGAAACTAGGCTGAAGTAGTTAACCCTAAATAAATGGCAGCACAACCACTCCGCAAAAGTCAAAGTTTCATGACAATTATGTTAACACTATACGGTCAAGATGCTTGCTGAGGGTAAATTCATTGGAATCCCTTTGAAGCAAGAATCCCCCGGCTTCTAGCCGTGGGGAGTGTCAAAGTTTTGAGATTATCAGCGTTTCTTAATTTTTAACTGGTCGCGGCGTTAGCGAGTCTTGTCTACGACACGCACTCGCGTTCGAGCGTCGGAGTCCTTCACTATACCTTTGCTCGCTTTTCTAATGGTAGTTGAAAGCGATCGCCTGGTGTTGGTTCAATCACCTGGGTTGAAAGATTGTTTTTCTCTAATAGCGAACGAAATTCCCCAGCACTTCCTTTAGTTTGAATCAATTTCATCAGCAATCCCTCAAATATCACATCACCACCAGCCGCTGTTGGTAATATTACTTGAGGCTGTAAAGCTTTTGCTACTTCTAAAATACTATTTTTTCCATTAATAATTGGCCCAAGTAGAGGTAATGTCATGTCAATAAACGGTGTAATGACTACATCAATAGGCCCAGCTTGCTTAACTTCTGGAGAATGATACCCGTGAGGTTCGTAGTATAAACTTAAACCACTTTCCGAATCTTTGAGGAAATAACTATTTTCTACCAGAAAAGGGCCAATGGGCGAACCAGGGAAAGCCTTGATTTCAATTTGGTTATCTAAAGTGAAAGTTTCACCATGAGCGAGAGTGGTTACTTCGGTGTAACCTAATTGCTGCACTACCTTGGTTGCGTTGGGAGAAGCTACAACTTTGATATTGTGGTCTAACTGCTTGAGGGTTGGTGGATGAGAATGGTCTTCTAAACCTTGAGATAGGAGAATTAAATCAATGTTCTCAGGTATTGGGCGATTTTGCGATCGCCTGCCTTTAAATAACCACTCCAAATTACTGAAAATTAACGAATCAACCAGCCAAGGGTCGATTAATATTCGTTTTTGGCCAATTTCCAGCAGCCAACTATTGCTATCGAACCAAGTTAAGAACATAAATTTTTATGAAGATAACGCCTATCTCCATTATCAATCGTGTTAGCTCTCTTGCAGCCACTCCCAACAAGTCATATCATGTCCGATCTTGGTTTCACTCATATTGCCCTTGCAGTTAGCAATGTTGATGCAAGTATCGCGTTTTATACAAAATATGCTCAAATGACCGTTGTACATCGTCGCAGCGATCGCACCATTCAATCAGATGTTGCTTGGATTAGCGACCTTACTAGACCTTTTGTGATTGTTTTAATCCAAACAACTCAAATAGAAGGCGTACTCTTACCACAATCCCATCTTGGAGTAGCTTATCAGAATCAGGAGCAAGTCGATCGCCTCTGCAATGAAGCCCGCACAGAGGGACTACTGCTGGCTGGGCCAAATGACTGGGGTCCCCCAGTTGGCTACTGGGCTTATCTTCGAGACCCAGATGGTCACACACTGGAAATTTCTTATGGTCAGCAAATTAATTTTACAGTTAAAGACGCGAGCGATCGCGTCTCTAAAACTTAATTAAATGGTATTATCTATTACCTGGAGTACGTCCACCTTCATCGTTACTACCGCCGTGGGGGCGGGAATTACCAGGGTCACAGCCCTCAGCACCATTACCAATACCTTGGTTACAATTGCGGCGCACTCTCTCACGTTCCGTTGAAGTTTCAGTACTTTCCTCAACTGCAATTTGCTGCTGTTGTTGTCCAACAACATACTGTGAGGAGATATTTGCGACCTTTCCAGTGGTGTATAGTGCTTGATATAGCAAAGCAGACACCTCAGACCTAGTTGCTACCCGTTCAGCATTCAGCAAATTCACGTCGGGATAGTTAACAACTATGCCGCGTTGTGTCAGTCCAGCAATCAGACTGCGATGTTCGCTACTAATATTAGTTGCATCGCTGTAAACAGATAAAATCGTATCCGTGGAACCACTAGGTTGATAATTCAATCCCTGTGCTAAGGCTACCAGAATGTCGAGGCGAGAAAGGCTTTGGGTGGGGTTGAAATCCTTGCCAACAAAGGCATTGAAAAAGCCCATTTGGTAAACATCCCTAATGGCATTGTAAGCCCAATATCGAGTTGAGACATCTTTAAAAGCGATACCTTGGCGAATTTTGCCCTTTGTAAAAGCTTTCCGCAGCATTGCCGCAAATTGGGCACGAGTTACCGGTGCATCTGGGCGGAAAGTTCCATCAGGAAAACCTTCCAGAATTTGCCTTGCTGACAATTCGCCAATAAAATCTTTAGCCCAGTGGTTTGTGGAAACATCAGAAAATCCAATTTGGAGGTTGCGAGATACCCCAACTTGGCGATAATTCATTAGCAATTGGCTGACATCGTAGCTAGAGTTATCGCTGACTTCAGTCACCTGCACCAAACTGCCAGGAGTAGCTTGCAAAGTCCGCGCCAAGTCGGAACTAAAAATGCTAAAGGAGGACTGGCGGACTAAAGCGAATTCACCTTGGGTAAAAGATGTAGGATAAACACTAATTGTTTTGACTGTTGATAAACCTTGTACTTGGAAGTGATTAGCTTGGAAAGTTTGGGAACCGCTGAGGAAAGTAACTCTTTGATTGCTGACTTGGGTGAAATAGTCGTAAGTAGTAGTACCTGCATCAATAGCGCCATCTTGGTCAGCATCAATACCATAAACAGTGCGAATCACTCGATATTCTGTTGGTTTAGCCGACAAAATCAGGTTAACTGCGGTATTTGCCGATAAACATTCAAATTCGCTATAGCCAATAAAGCGGTTTTGTAGATCGTATAATCGCACAACTATGCGATCGCTAGCTTTTAACCCCTTAACAAATTTGGCTTTTTGCTTAATTTTGTACTTGTAATCGCCCAAAAATCGCTCTTTTAAAAAATTATTATTCTGTTTACTCTTAACAGAAATGCGGGCAATTACTTCTGATAAATTACCGGATGGTTTCCAAATTGCCAGACTAAAACCTGTTTTTTTAGTATTGACTTTAGTGCGGCTTTCTGTGGTTACAGTATTACTGCTTATTTCTACTTCATTCTCGGCTAAAATTTCTTGCTTAGTGGTGGAATTATCTGGTATTTGGGCGACGATGGTAGAGAACCCTGAAGCTGCCTCAGCAGAAACTATTGGCGAAAACATTGCTACAGTACTTGCAGCAAAAATAAATTTGCCCAAAAGACCAAAGTAACTTTGATTTGTATTTTTCATCTCACACTACCATTCGTCTAAAAAGTCAAAGGGATATTTAGTATCCCTGACTTATTAATCCCTTATGCTAGATGAAACTAACATCTCAAATTATTCATATAGAAATCTGCTTTTAACTAGATAATATAAGATGTCATTGCGAACGCAACGCTGGTAATGACATCTTATATTTATCGTACATTTGAGGGTTTAAGACCCCTACCTCTACAGGTAGACCCAATTTCAGTCAGGGTAACAGTCCCCTTCTGAAATTGTCTTTAATTTTGAATTTTGAATTTTGAATTTTGAATTGTTAATTATGTCCATCTACTTATTTCAAAAATTGATTATAAATCGAACCGCAGAGGACACAGAGGGCACTGAGAAATAAAAGTTTCAGACAGTTCTTGCCTAAGTTCGATCTTTCTCTCTGTGTCCTCTGCGCCTGGAGTGGTTCATAAAAAAAGATTTATTCCAGAAATAAATTTGGAGGCTAGCCCCCGCAATACTACCCGAACAGACCTTTTGAGATTTTAATTTTTGAATTCCTCATCCAAAATCTAAAATCTCCTGAGGTGCAAGATCTGACGCCAGAGAACATTACTATATTTAAGAGTACTTTATAAATCTTTATAATGACTGGAACTACACAGCAGCTAACAACAGCTACCACCATTCAAAAATTCTTTTGGACTTGGCAGGGCTATAAAATTCAGTATACCGTCATGGGTACAGGCCGCCCTCTGGTATTAGTTCATGGCTTTGGTGCTTCCATTGGACACTGGCGGAAAAACATCCCAGTTTTAGCAAACGCTGGCTATCAAGTTTTTGCTTTGGATCTTTTGGGTTTTGGTGGTTCCGATAAAGCACCCATTAATTACAGTGTGGAAGTTTGGGTAGAACTGCTGAAAGATTTTTGCACAGCGCACATCCAAGAACCCGCTGTATTTATTGGTAACTCCATCGGCGCACTTTTGAGTTTGATAGTACTGGTAGAACATCCAGAAATTGCTGCTGGTGGTGTTTTAATTAACTCTGCGGGTGGTTTGAGTCATCGTCCCCACGAATTGAACCCGCCGCTACGCATTGTGATGGCAGCTTTTAATCGGGTTGTGCGATCGCCAATTACAGGCACATTTGTTTACAATCGCATCCGCCAAAAAGCCCAAATTCGCCGCACACTATACCAAGTTTACCGCGATCGCCAAGCCGTCACCGATGAATTAGTCGATTTACTTTATACTCCCTCTTGCGATCCAGGGGCGCAACAAGTTTTTGCTTCAATTCTCACTGCGCCTCCCGGCCCCAGTCCAGAGGAACTATTGCCGAAAGTAGAACGTCCTTTATTGGTAATTTGGGGTGCTGACGATCCCTGGACACCGATTACTGGGGCAAAGATTTACGAAAAGGCACGTGAGAATGGCAAAGACATCAACATAGTTCCCATTCCCAATGCCGGTCATTGTCCCCACGATGAAGTTCCAGACGTTGTTAATGCCCAGATTGCCCAATGGTTAGGGCAAATTTGACAATTTGGCGCATAGATCAGCCACTACCCAACTTTGCCAAAGTTGAAGTAACTGGCATTATCAAAACAAGGGCATCAGTTTGTGTTTATGCGCTTTCGGGCGAGTAGAGTAGAAATTCGGTTAACAATCTGGGTGAGTCGCTCTTAATTTTGAATTGCACCTTGACAAAATCAAACTCATGTGGTGGATATAATGGAGCTTGATGTGTGTAATGGACATAAAAGGGTAATTCCTTTGAGTCACCATCCAGATTTTTCCCAACAAGGTTATCAAGTCATCAGCGAACTAGGACGCAACAGACAAGGGGGACGCGTTACTTACTTAGCTAATGTCCTTAATGGCGATCGCCAAGTAGTAATTAAAGAGTTTTCTTTCCCTAGTGTGATTGCTGATTGGTCTGGTGTAAAAGCCTATGAACGCGAAATTGAAATATTGCAACAACTGAATCATTCGCGCATCCCCCGCTATATAGATTCCTTTGAAATGCCAGGGGCTTTTTATATGGTGCAGGAATATAAAAATGCCCCATCCTTAGGTTCAAAACGCAGCTTTTATCCCGAACAAATTAAGCAAATTGCTCTATCAATCTTGGAAATTTTGGTTTATCTCCAAAAGCAAATTCCACCAATTATTCATCGGGATATCAAACCAGAAAATATTTTGATTGATGAACAACTAAATGCTTACTTAGTTGATTTTGGTTTGGCTAGAATACAGGATGAAAAAATAACTCTGAGCAGCTTTGTAACCGGAACTCCAGGCTTCATGCCACCAGAAGAACAGTTTGGTTATCCCCTCACAGAAGCGTCAGACTTATATAGTTTAGGAGCAACATTAATTTGCTTACTGAGTAACACTCGTTCTGTTGATATTGGTAAATTAATTGATGATAATTATCGCTTTAATTTCCAGAAATTAGTTCTTCAAATTAGTCCACGTTTTGAATCGTGGTTAATGAAAATGGTGCAATGCAATCGCAAACGTCGCTATCCCAATGCGACTATTGCTTTGGAAGCACTCCAGTCAATTGAAGTTGTTGGTAGTGGTACTGCGATCGAATATTTAATCCGGACAATTAAACCTTTAAAACGAGCTACTGTAGTGGGAATAGTTACTGCCATGACATTGGCTACTTTGGCGGCAACTTTGATGAGTTGTCAACCCGGTATTACAGTCAGGCAATTGTTAGAAAATAAAGAATGTCAAGATTTTGACTTCAACGGCAGTTGTCAACAAAAAACTGAAGATTAAATCAGAATTCAGAATTCAACAATGCTTGAAGTGAGGGACTTGGTAGGGGCGCAAAGCTTTGCGCCCATACAAATTTATTTTTGAATTTTGAATTTTGAATTTTGAATTGTTAAGTATCTCATTTGATTGGGAACCGCTATATTCAAACGCTAACCCAACATCAAGATTTACTACCATCGCATCCTTAATTTTGGTCATTGCGATTAGGTCCTGACAGTTGAATAATCTCAGAAAAACGTGAATACTTAACCACATCAGTAGGGGGATAATCCGCTGATACTGCAACTAACCCAATTTTTATATCCTCGAAATAAATCACACCTCCAATACGTCCTTGAATTTGGAAAGGCCCGTGAAAAAAACGGTACTTTGCAATGTAAATCAGCAAAAAGTCAGTAATCTTTATTGCCTTGCCAAACATTTGTTGACAAGTTTTTTGGAGGACAGTATTTAGATATTCATTATACGCAGGCTCACCCAGGTCAGTAAATTTCGGATGATCCGCAAAATTATCCATGTAAAATAACCAGATATCGGACAAATCTGCTTCATTCGTCAGTTTTTGCTTAAGTTCGTGCAATCGATGGATTTTCATAGTCTGGATATTGAGAAGATGGGGCGAGGAGACAATACTGTTAAAAATCTACCACAGCGATCGCTCCCACACCTCATTGAGGATTGCTATATCTGCATCAAGCATCCAATCCAATTTACCATTCACTCTGACCAACAGAGTATTAACTTGCAGCTAGATTTCCCCAACCAACGTAAGGCAATTTTGCCGCCGTTGCCCGGACTCGATCTGCATTAGCTACCAACTGACCGCAAGCATCCCAAGTCCCAGAAATAAAGGTGCTTCGTGTACCTTCACCAATGAAAACTGGGGTAGTGAAATCGCCAATTTCTACTGCTAAAGTTTCCAGATTCACTGTGACATTTGCTTGGGGATCGGCAGCTACTAATTCTTGCAATTGTTTAACATTAGCAGCATCGGCTGTGACACAAGGTATGCCCATTGCCACACAGTTACCAAAAAAGATTTCGGCAAAACTTTCACCAATTAATGCTTGAATTCCCCATTTAGCGATCGCTTGGGGTGCGTGTTCTCGTGAAGAACCACAGCCAAAATTTCTATTAACTATTAAAACCTTCGCCCCTTGGTACTGGGGTTGGTCAAAAGGATGTTCGCCGTTTAATGCTGTGCGGTCATCAATAAATGCACCTTCGCCTAAACCATCAAAGGTGATGGCTTTTAAATAGCGGGCGGGAATAATGCGATCGGTATCTATATCATTACCCACCAAAGGGATGCCGCGTCCTGAAACTGTTTTAACTTCGCTGACCATATTGGGGATTGGGGATTGGGATGAGGGAGATGAGGGAGATGAGGGAGATGAGGGGGATGAGGGGGATGAGGGGGATGAGGGGGATGAGGGAGATGAGGGGGATGAACAGGCAGGGGGCAGGGGGCAGGGAGCAGAGGTGAGAATTCCTAACTCCTAACTCTTAACTCCTCACTCTTAACTCCTAACTCCTAACTCCCCATTCCCCATTCCCCATTCCCCATTCCCAATGCCCTTATAAAATTACAACAACTCACGCACGTCAGAGACTTCGCCTTTAATGGCAGCAGTGGCTACCATTGCCGGACTCATTAATAATGTGCGACCAGAGGAGGAACCTTGTCTTCCTTTAAAGTTGCGGTTGGAAGAGGAAGCGCTGATTTGTCTTCCTTGTAGTTTGTCGGGGTTCATGGCTAGACACATGGAACATCCTGGTTCGCGCCATTCAAATCCAGCTTCTTGGAAGATTTTGTCTAGTCCTTCAGCTTCTGCTTCTTGCTTCACCCTTTCGGAACCAGGGACGACAAAAGCTTTGATTCCCTCGGCAACGTGGCGACCTCTGGCGATTTTGGCAGCTTCCCGCAAATCGCTAATTCTGCCGTTGGTACAACTGCCAATGAAGCAAACATCGATTTTCGTGCCTTTGATTGGTTGACCTGGGTATAAATCCATGTAGCGGTAAGCTTCTTCGGCAACAAAGCGGTCTTCTTCTGGCAATTCTTCTGGCTGAGGAACATACTGGTTGACGCCAATACCTTGACCGGGAGTGATTCCCCAGGTAACGGTGGGAGGAATTTCCCCGGCTTCAAAAACTACCACGTCGTCATATTCAGCATCAGCATCAGTTTTGATGGATTCCCACCATGCCACTGCTTTGTCCCAATCTGCACCTTTGGGGGCAAAATCTCTGCCATTGAGGTAATCGTAGGTGACTCGATCCGGATTGACGTAGCCGCATCTGGCACCACCTTCGATCGCCATGTTGCAAACTGTCATCCTCTCTTCCATGTTCATTTGTTCAAAGGTAGTACCTGCAAATTCGTAGGCATAACCCACGCCACCTTTAACACCAAGGGTGCGGATGATATGTAAAATTACATCCTTGGCGTAAACACCTTTTTTGAGAGTGCCGTTAACTTCAATTTTGCGGACTTTCAGTTTCGAGAGGGCAAGGGTTTGGGAAGCGAGAACATCCCGCACTTGGCTAGTGCCAATCCCAAATGCGATCGCCCCAAATGCACCATGACTTGATGTGTGGCTATCTCCACAAGCGATGGTCATTCCTGGCTGGGTCAGTCCAAGTTCTGGAGCAATCACATGAACTATGCCTTGACTCCCAGAACCAATATTGTAAAAAGTTATGTGATTTTCTTGACAATTCTGTTCCAGCGCCTGAATCATCTCTTCTGCCAAAGAATCGACAAAAGGACGTGCCTGATTTTCTGTAGGTACAATATGGTCTACCGTGGCGACAGTACGCTGTGGAAACAGTACTTTTAAATTTCTCTCACGTAACATAGCAAAGGCTTGGGGACTGGTGACTTCGTGAATAAGGTGAAGCCCGATAAATAGTTGCGTTAGTCCTGAGGGAAGTGTACCAACGGTGTGTAAGTCCCAAACTTTATCAAATAAGGTACCTTTGCTCATACGTCAATCGGTGTTTAATGAGTCAGAGTTCTCATAGTATCAAAAAAAAGTCAAACTTTTTCTATAGGATTTCTTGACTAGGGGCATGGGGCATGGGGCATGAGTCTTTGATACTCGTGAATGAGTCTTTGATACTCGTGAATGAGTCTTTGATACTCGTGAATGAGTCTTTGATACTCGTGAATGAGTCTTTGATACTCGTGAATGAGTCTTTGATACTCGTGAATGAGTCTTTGATATTCGTGAACGAGTCTTTGATATTCGTGAACGAGTCTTTGATATTCGTGAATGAGTCTTTGATATTCGCCGACGAGTCTTTAATACTCGCCGACAAGTATTTTAACTCTACCGTTTTGCTCCCTCATCTCCCTCATCTCCCTCATCTCCCTCATCTCCCCCATCTCCCAATGCCCCATGCCCTTAATTATTCCTTGTAGAGACAGCGATTTATCGCGTCTGGTAAACCCACAATTTTGTACAAGTAGCCGCAACCCCATCCCAAATGCGATCGCTCTCAATCTGGGTAAGTTTCACCACTACACTATGCTTCCAATTAAAAAGCCGCCCTCTAAGGCGGCTTTTTATTCTATGGGCAGTACCAGACTCGAACTGATGACATCCTGCTTGTAAGGCAGGCGCTCTACCAACTGAGCTAACCGCCCTTTTGTCTCACGATTATATAATATAGCAAAAGATTTCCCATTGCGCTAGTGTTTTTGGAAAAATATTTTTTAACCGCAAGCATCAGAGAATTATAGAAGAGGAAGCCCACCCCTTCAAGGGATGGGAGGATGTCAAAAAAAGTCCGTTCACTTTTAACCGTCAACAGTTAACCGGAAATCCAGAGGTGGGAATAGCTTAATTCCGTCCTTGCCAGCGCTGAATTGGGATACAGTCAATATCTAATTGATCTAAAGCACGGGCAACTACAAAATCAACTAAATCCTCTATGGTTTGGGGATTGTGATACCAGGCGGGAATAGCGGGGACAATTCTCACTCCAACTTCTGCTAAGGAAGTTAAGTTACGCAGATGAATCAAGCTAAAAGGGGTTTCACGGGGGACAATCACCAATTTGCGACCTTCTTTGAGTTGGACATCAGCTGCGCGTTCTAGTAAATCGGAACTCAAGCCAACTGCTAGCTTGGCTACTGTACTCATGCTGCATGGAATAATCATCATCCCCAGAGTGGCAAAGGAACCACTGGCAATTCCAGCACCAACATCACCCCAGGGATGACAGCGTAGCTTACCAGAAAGTGGGACTCCTGCTTGCTTTCGCCAGAATTGTTCTTGCCCTGTTGGTTCTGGTGGCATCCGAATTTCCTGTTCTGACTGCCAAACCATGTAAGTTGATCTAGAGGCGACCAGTTCAATACTATATTCTGCTTCCAACAGAAATTTGATAGCGCGAACGGCGTAAATCAGACCAGATGCGCCCGATACGCCTAAAATCAGTGGTTTAATTTTATTTGACACATAATTCCTAAAGGTATTTACTCATCCTCTCCATAGGGGTCTAGGTCATCAGATTCCATGTCATTTCCTAAGTACAGGTCGGAAAGATCTTCATTAGAGCCACTGCCAGCTAAACCTTTGGCTACACCATCGCTACCGACAGTTACCAAATCAATTTGTTGACGGTAGTAATCAACACTCTTAACTTGCACAGCGACGCGATCGCCTAGTCGATAGGAAGCGCGATTTTTGCGGCCAAATAGTGCTTGCTGTCTGGCGCGATATTCATACCAATCATCTTTGAGAGAACTGACGTGTACCAATCCTTCGACCCTCAGTGGTATACCAGGATTAGTGCTAGATTCAATTGCCTCTGCTGGGACTTCAATTTCCACAAAGAAGCCGTAGGATTGAACGCCGGTAATCACGCCTTGAAATACCTCACCAATGCGCTGCTTCATCAGCTGGGCTTTTTGCAGTCCTGCTAAATCAGCTTCGGCTTCTTGGACTTCTTTTTCTCGGTCATTGATTTGGACAATTACCCTAGTCAAGTCGCTTTGCAGTTCTTGTTGCAGTTCTGGGGGTAAAACGTTCCAGTTGATTTCTTCGTGGCTGGAAGAATGGCGCAAGTTAACTCGCTCTCTCACACGGGTGTTACGGCGATCGCGTCCATGTTCGAGTAGTGTATAATACACTCTTTGCATGAGCAAATCTGGGTAACGCCGCAAGGGGGCACTAAAGTGGACATATTGCCCTAGTGCCAGACCAAAGTGAGATCCTTTGGTGGTGCTGTATGCAGAGGGTTTGAGAGTATCTTGCAACAAATAAGTCAGAACTTGCTCCGAGGGAGATTCAGCAAAAGCTCTAGTCAAATGTTGATAATCTAATGGTTGGATATCTACTTCTGGATCTAAGGTGAGGTCAACGCCTAAATTGATTGCCAATTTCAGCATTTCCTGGACATCTTCGATATCGGGTGTGCCTTGGACTCGCCAGATAGCGGGAACACCAAGGGCATTTAAGTGAGTTGCCATTAGTTGATTAACTAGTAGCACCAACTCAGTCAGTAGCGATCGCACTGGTAAATCATTCACTACCACAGCCCCCAGAATTCCCTCATCATAATAAGGGTTTTGGCTGGGCGGCAGATTCAATTGGAGGCTACCACGATTCAACCTTACCTGTTTTAAATCTCTTTGCAAGGCTTGGAGATTTTGCAGGATCTCCAACACTTCTGGGGATTGATTGTGAAATTCACCTGCCAGAATTTCGTCGGCTTGTTCTGTAGTTAGTGCAGTCTCAACGTTGATGACGCTCTTTTGAATTTCCCACTCGACTATTTGTCCTGATTTGGGATCGATGGTAATTAAAAAAGAGATAGTTAAGCGATCGCTTCCTGGTACTAAAGAACAGCGTTCTGCCACAATTGGGGGCAACATCGGCAGTATTAATTCTCCCAAATACACTGATTTGCCTCGTTTGAGTGCTTCTCTATCGAGGGCTTCATCAGGTTGCACATAGTGAGAAACATCAGTGATGTGAACTCCCAAAAGCCAATTTCCGCTGGGGTTTCTTTCCAAACTAAAGGCGTTTTCGATTATCTTCGTGTCTCCATTTACGCCTTCGACACTAATGGTAAAAACATTACGTAAATCCAAGCGATTTTTCAGGTCTGCTTTTAAGAGCTTTTTGGGCAACTTGCCAGCAACTTCGAGAACATTATCCGGAAAAGTACGGGAAAGATCGTGCTTACATGTTACCAAATCTATATCAGCAGCAGCTTCGGCATCACTGCCGAGGATTTGCACTACTCTACCCAAGGGGGGGTATTGAGCTAACGGATAACGCAAGACTTCTACATGGGCGAGATGATCGATCGCTTCTTCTAATTTCGCACCATTGGCTTGAATCTTGAGTTCAAACAGCAGTCTATCGTCTAGAGGCACAGCCCGAAAACCGCTTTCTACTTGCTTAATTCGTGCCAGTAATGTGTGGTTGGAACGCTCTAAAATTAGCTTCACCTCTCCTTCGGGAGAGCGACGGCGACTGCCTTCTTTGAGAACTCTTACTAAAACGCGATCGCCATTCCAAGCATTACTCAAATGACTTTCACGAATGTAAATATCCTCAGCACCTTCCACATCTTGAATCGCAAAGCAAAAACCTTTACTAGAACAGCGGAGTTTTGCTTCGATGATTCCCTCTTCCATAACACGGCGATATTTGCCCCGTTCTTTCACCAAAATACCGATTTTTTCCAGAACATCTAAGGCTATGTGAAGTTTTTGTAAACTTTTTTCATCTTCACAACCAAGTTTTTTTTCCAAAACTTTACGAGCCACCAATTTATCATCGGTGAAATTGGCAAGGAGTGTAGCGATTGAAAATTCCATGCAGTGAACCGACCTTTGGTCAAAACATCATTTTTTTAATCTGGTTCTTTACTGTATGCCCTCACCAAAGAAGGCGAAAAGTGACCCCTGCCGATTGACAAAGGGTTTAGGAGAAAGGAGAAAAAGACCGACCTTGAGACCTTTCCCCTTTTCCTTTTAACCTTTCCCTTCTTGTGTTTTCCCTTTCACCTTTACCCTGATTAAGAGCCTAAAGGGTTTTGACGGCTTACAGAAACAAGCTGGAAACGAATTGCCCTGAGGCAAGGCTTCCTGATTTCCGAGGAAAGGAAGCCAACCTACCCTTGCGGGAAACTGCTCTTGAAGTTGTGTTGAGCCGAAGAAACCGACCCAAGGACAACTCTGAGCGTTTTTTAGACTTCTCACTGCACGATGCTCTCAGAGTTTGCTTGGGTTTAAATTCCTTCATCTAACCAAACTTAGAAAGTACACCTGATTAAGATTTAGCCCCGCTAGGTAATTACGCGACGGTTTTTGAGAAGCTGGGTTTGGAGAACTCTCCATGCTGCCCAAAGCGTTATAGGGGGGAGCCACTGCGGTCTTGGGGTCTCACGCCACTCCCTTTAAGCCGGGAAACCCGTTCAACGGGGTGGCTCCCCAAGTGGATGAGGCAGTGACGGGTACGCAGGGGGTTCCCCCCATGAGCAACTGCCGTCAGCTGGTGCGGTAACCACAGGTGTTTGATTGTCTAGATTGAAGGTAATTTTACGCCATTAGACTCTGATTTTTAACTAGGAGGAACTGCTGGTAAACCCAATTTTTCCACACGTAGAATCGGTAACAATTAGGCGAGCAGCTTAATAAGCAGTGAGGGCGAACCTTATCTACATTATTGTAGATTTAGAGCGCACTTCCAGAAAATAGTTATAGACATTAAGTTGGGTAAATAGTATAGCATTACAGACAAAACTACCCAGGTAAGTTGACACTACCCAAAAATTTCCTCAAAAAAGAGCTACTGCTACAATTGGGACACGGGGCAAAGCAAGAATATTACTTTAGGGCATGGGTGATTGGGCATGGGGCAAGCAGGAGGTGTGGGAGGTGTGGGAAGATGGGGAAGCATTAATTCTCTTTCCCCCATCTCCCCACACTCCC
>JAVRBV020000129.1:0-9355 GCA_034531095.2 Nostoc sp. CreGUA01
CTCCCTCATCTCCCCATTCCCAATCCCCAGTTCAAAACAAGTCTGCTGGGTTGGCATCTTTTAATTTATTCATAGTAATACTACCGGATGTGAAGCACATAATTATTGTTAGCAAAAGTACCAATGAGGCTCTGGGAAATGTCATGTACATGGGTAAAGCGGTTGCATCTTTGACGATTTCATATAAGCCTACGGAAACGATTAGCCCAGGAATATAACCTAAGACTGCTAAGATGAGTGCTTCCTGAAATAAAATGTTTAAAAAATAACGATGTTTATATCCTCTGGCTTTGAGGACGGCGTAATCTGGTAAATGATCTGAAACTTCTCCATAGAGAATTTGATAAACAATGATTACTCCTACTAAAAACCCAACAAAAACTCCGGTACTAAATATAAATCCAATGGGAGCGCTGGTAGCCCAATAGTGTTTTTCATAATCAATAAATTCTTGCCGTGTCATCACTTTAACACTAGCAGGAAGTTGAGTGCTGATTTTTTTGGCGATCGCCTTTTGATTGACACCAGATTTCAGCTTGATCAACCCAATGTTAATATTGTTTGCAGAACGTATCGGTAACAAATAGTTAAACGTCGTACTACTGGTTATCACATTACCATCATCGGCAAAGGAAGCACCTGCAAAATTGACTAAACCGCTAATCCAAACTTTCAGATCGCCGATTTCTGCTGCAACTGATTTTCCTGACTCCAAATCATTTAAGATATTGCCATATTCTTTTAAGTTAGAGTTGCGATCGAATAAAATTACACCCCTAGTTTTCAATAAATGGGCAACTCGATCGAAATTGGGAATTTCAAAGGGGCAATTATCTGGGTTGATGCCCAAGAGAATAATTCCTTTGCCTGCACTGACGTTGCCATACTTGAAAGAATGCTGTCCGTGATACACATAATTAACAGAATCAACTTCGCTAAAATTAAGCGTGCGATACAAATATTGCCGAGGAAATTCTCTGGTATTAGCCAAAGTCTTCATTTCCGGATTAATTAAAATCAAATCAGCCACCAGCCTAGTGTGTAATGCTGTTTGGCTGTCGTAAAGAGAATCTAAAAAAGCCAATTGCATAAATATCAAAATTGCCGCAAAAGCAATTCCAACAACGGCTACCAACAACCGCAGCTTATAGCGAGTCAGTTGCAACCAAGCTAAGGGGATTCTGCGAAAAGAATTCATGTATAATCTTTAAGTTACAGTTAGTTATATTTATGTGTTATACCATTTCACTTTAAAGTTGATACAAATACCTTGGTAGGGGCGCACAGCTGTGCGCCCCTACGGTAAATCTATATTTATCAAGATTTTCGTGAAATGGTATTACATCCCAACTTTATCTAGTTTGCAATGATGAAGCGATGGCTTGCCGACAGTATTTTCCTCAAGAAAATTATTAAAAATGCTACTTGGTTACTAGGAGGTCGAGTCATGACTGGACTCAGCAGCCTGGTGTATTTAAGTGTAATTACCCGTCACCTTGGTGTTACAGGTTTCGGGACGCTGGTTCTCATCCAAACTTATATTCAGATAATCATAGATTTAACCACCTTTCAATCTTCTCAAGCGGTGATTCGTTACGGTGCTATTTGTCTTGAGCAAAACAATAAAGTAGCTTTGCAACAGTTATTAAAGTTTACTACCTTGCTAGATTTGCTAGGAGTGTTGATTGGTTTAGCGATCGCAATTATTATTGCCCCTCATATTGGTTTTTATTTGGGATGGGATCAAACTTTAATTACTCAAGTCCAGTGGTGTAGTTTGATTATTCTTTTTACTAGCACAGCAACACCCAAAGGTTTATTACAACTTTGCGATCGCTTTGATTTATTAGCCTTACAAATTACTATTCCTACCTTTATTTCCATGTTGGCAGCGCTAATAGCTGCTACCCTGAATGCTCCTTTATGGGGATATCTTTTAGTTTGGTTTATATCACAGGGATGTGGAGGATTGGTGTTGTTTGTAGTTGGTTGGAAAGAAGCTTCAAAACGAGGAATGTTAAAGAATATTAATTGGTTGGGAATTGAATTGAGCCAAGAACATCGCGGCTTGTTGCAGTTTTGCATCGTGTCTAACTTTGATTCTTCCCTACCAACAATGATGAGACAAGCCAGCCCTTTAGCGGTGGGAATTTTTACCACTCCCGCAGCCGCAGGACTGTTTCAAGTAAGCTATGAATTGTCTACTCCCCTCAAAGATTTAGCTTTTATTTCGACTCAATCTATATATCCAGAACTGACTCGGTTAGATGTCCAACAAAAGTGGCACTCGTTTGTAGCTTTGCTACTGAAATCAAGTGCGATCGCCACAGCAATCGGCGTGCTAATCTTGATTGCGATCGTTAGTCTGGGTGAAATTTTCTTGAAATATCTCTTTGGTGACCAATTTATTTCTGCTTATAGTATCTTATTGCTTTTGGTGACAGCAGAAGTCTTCACGATGGCAAACTCCGCTTTAGAACCGGCTTTTTATGCAATCGGCAAGCCAAGTTTTCCTTTAAGAATAAATGCGATCGCTATTTTGGGAGTTTATTTACCGTTGCTGGTGATTTTAACTCAACACTTTGGCATCATCGGTACTGGAATAGCAACCTTATCTTCCACAGCTTTAATCCTGATTCTCAGTAGTGTTTTAATCTGGCGTCAACTGCGTCAAAAATTGCAAACATAGTATAGTCTTTATCGACTGTCCTAATATAGCGATTCTCGTTTGGATGCAATACGCTGTAGGGGCGCACAGCTGTGCGCCCCTACGAACGGCCGTATTTTACCCAATTGAGAAGCGCTATATTACCACCAACGGATTTGCAAATATCCCCCTGGTTCTGTCTTCAACTGGTTCTCAGTCCGCCAATTTATCGGTTTATAGGTTTTAAAAATTCGATCCCACCAGTCAACACCAATACCAAAGTTGTGGTGCCATTGGTCGTATTCATGATGAACATAGTGAACTGGCATAGCTAACCAGAAACATAGTTCGGGGTTATCGTGTTGAAGTTGATGGGCATAAGCAGCAAACACGGCATAACCTAAGCATCCAATGAACCAGCTAACTTTAATGTACCAGTTTGCCCCAATTAGCCCCAGAACTAAAACTGTCAATAATAATATGGGTAAACCACCAACAATATAATCTCGAAATTCTTTCACCACGCCCTGTCCCGTTCCATCCTGATGGTGATCGACGTGAAATCGGCAAATTTTAGGAAATATATGCATCAGCCGATGACCCCAGTACTCCACTAAACTGGCGATTAGTAATGCTGCTGAAAAAGCAGCGATGATTTGTGCAATATTAGTCAACATATATTTTTTACTCACATAGAAATGCATTATTATTATTTTGCCCTGCACCTGCTCGTCAGAGTTTTGTTATGGTGTCATCCCCCTCGTTTAAATCTCTCATAGATCTGCTCGGCGATCGCGCTCAAAAAAAACCTGAAGATCGAGTTTTCACATTTCTCAAAGATGGGGAGATTGAGTCGGGTTTCCTCACCTATCAAACCCTCGATGGCCAAGCTCGTGCTATTGCTGCCAATCTTCAGTCTGTGACTTCAGTTGGCCAACGCATTTTATTAGTTTATCCTTTCAATGCCTCTCTAGAATTTATTGCAGCTTTGTTTGGCTGCTTTTATGCGGGGGCGATCGCCATACCCACAAGACCGCCTCAAAATCCCGAAGAATGGGCGGATTTTGCCTTTCGCATCCAGGAATGTCAAGTGGGTTTTGCTCTCACTTCTGCCGCCCTCATAGATAAGTTACAAAATTCATGGTTAGAGTGGTTGACTCAATCCTCAAATTATGCTGCACAGAGCAATAATTTGTCTTGGATAGCCACAGATGAAATTTCTGTGAACGATGCCTCAAACTGGCACAAACAAGAAATCGAGCGTGATGCGATCGCTTATTTTCAGTACACCTCCGGCTCAACGGGCACTCCAAAAGCAGTGGTGATTACCCACGGAAACGTGTTGCAACAATGCACCAATTATCAGCAAGCATTACCAAATCTGGACTACTGGGGAGTAAATTGGCTACCTTTAACCCACGATCTAGGGCTAGTTGCTGGCATCATGCAAACTATTTACGCGGGAAATTCTACCGTTTTAATGTCACCAATAGCCGTATTTCAAAATCCTAGTCGTTGGCTCAAAGCAATTTCCACCTATAAAGCAACAGTCACTGGCGGCCCAAATTTTGCCTACGATATGTGTGTGCAAAGGATTAAACCAGAACAAATAACAGACCTCGATCTCAGTAATTGGCAAGTTGCTGGGAATGGGGCAGAACCAGTGCGCCCTCAAACTTTGGAACGCTTTACAGAATTATTTGCACCTTATGGCTTTCGGCGAGAAGTGTTTTATTTATCCTATGGTATGGCGGAAGCAACTTTGGTGATTTCTGGAGGTGCAGCCAACAAAACATCAACCGTTCAGTTTGTAGATGAGCAAGCTTTACAACAAAAACGAGTCGTGATGGTAGCAAAAGACCAAGCCAAATCGCGGGCGGTGGCAAGTTGTGGCCCTGCTTTTCCGGGAAATCGAATCATGATTGTGAATCCCGAAACTCTCATTCCTTGTCCATCTGATGGTGTCGGAGAAATTTGGGTACAAGGTCTGGGATTAAGTAGCAGTTATTGGCAACGACCCGAAGAAACGAAGCAAACTTTTCAAGGTTATTTGGCAGATAGTAATGATGGTCCCTTTTTAAGAACTGGCGATTTAGGTTTTATTCACAACAACGAATTGTTTGTTACTGGTCGTCTCAAAGATATGATGATTTTTTGGGGACGGAATTTCTATCCTCAATTACTAGAGCAAACTTCAGAAAATAGTCACCCAGCATTATCAGCCAATGCTAGCGCCGCCTTTTCCGTGAATGTGGAAGGAGAAGAAAGACTAGTAATTGTGCAAGAAATCGATCGCCACGCCCTCCGCAAGTTGAATTCTGAGCAGATTGCAGAGATAATTGGTGCTATTCGCCAAAATATGTTAATGCAGCAATTAGTAGAAGTTTATGCGATCGCTCTATTAAAACCTGCAACTCTTCCCAAAACCTTCAGCGGCAAAGTCCAACGCCGTCGCTGTCGAGAGAAGTTTCTCGCAGGCACACTAACCTTCATTGAACAATGGTTCTGTCCTGCCTCGGAACGATTAGATCCCACCGATTTGACTAGTTTACCAGGAATCGAAGAAGCTTGATTACAGAAGTCAGGAGTCAGAATTCAGGAGTCAGAATTCAGAAGTCAGAAGTCAGAATTCAGAATTCATATCATGTCGGGCTAATCATTTCTCCGCGTCCCCGCGTCCCTGCGTCCCTGCGTACCCGCGTCCCCGCGTCTCTGCGTCCCCGCGTCCCCGCGTCCCCGCGTCCCTGCGTCCCTGCGTCCCCGCGTCTCTGCGTCCCCGCGTCCCCGTCAATTCTAATGATAAGTCTTTAACCGGACACGATCGTGCCTGATACTACCAAAATTAAAATCTTGATTGTCTATGAGCGATCGGGAATGGGTCATGAAGTTATGGCTAATATTCTCGCCAATGAGATTTTACAGGATTCGCATTTTGAAATTTTCAAATACACCATAACTGAATTATTGCAAGACCCGTTGAGCGAACTATTAACAAAAACCTGGGTGAGTGCATGGAATTTTTTAATTGGTCATAACTGGATTAATGTGGCAGATATACTAATTAATTATCTGATGCGATTTATTTTATTACCCATCGGTGAGGTGAGTTCGGTTGCAGCCATGCACCAAATTTTAGACGAAATTGCACCAGATATTCTCATTTGCACTGCCGATACTGCTGGTAAATCCTTGGGTAGTTGGGCTAAAGAAAAGCAAATTCCCTTTTTTTTGGTAATTACAGATTTGGCTATTTTTATCGATTTAGTTTCACCCAATGCCATTCATCTCTGCTATTTTCATGAAACTGTGAATGCTGTACAAAGTTTTCCATTTACACTTACTTATTGGGGTAGTCAATTAACTCGTTCGAGTAAATTATCTGACCAAATTAGTTTTATTGGTAAATATCTTTATGATTTTGTAATTTGTTATCCGCAGAATCGAATCTATCGAAATATAGATAGAGATTATGAACCAAAAAATCAAGCTCGTTGTGAGGTAATTGGCCCTTTGCGTGAAGCTAAGCATTTTCAAATTAGAGAACAAAAAAAATTGCGCGATCGCTTTGAACTATCCCCTACAGATTCCTGTATTCTCATCATCAGTGGCAGTTTTGGCGGGAACTTTTGTACAAAGTATTTGAAATATTTACAGAGTCTATTTTTAGACTCGTTATGTATAATTGTGGCTTGTGGTCGAGATGAAAAACTGCGTGTCAAAATTGAGGAGATAGCTAAACAAAAGCCAAATGGTAAAGTGCGATCGCTAGGTTTTGTAGATAATCTCCACGAATGGATGTCTGCTGTAGATATTATTCTAGCTCGTCCGTCAGCAGGCGTTTTATTAGAAGCAATGCTAGCCCGCACGCCATTGCTACTTACCAAGCAAGCCGCAGCTAACGACAGAGGAACCATCAGCTTTGTGGAAAAATATCAATTGGGTGAATGCTTTACAAATCGCCAAGATTTGAAGTTGAAAATGAAGCGTTTATTAGAGGAAAAAGAGCAATATCAAAATCGAATCAATGCATTACTCAAAAACTATCCATCGACCTTTGAAGAACAAAGAGTAACATTGTGTAGTATATTATGGCGATCGCTCCATCGCTAAATACAGCAGATTGCAAGTACAGATAATCGTAGAGGCACAATATATTGTGCCCTAAAGAGTGTACTTCATTTACCTGAAATAGGCTGTAATATCGTGTATATTTCAACGAAATAACTAAACGCTGAAAGTAAAATAAAATTATCCTTCACTAAAACCCCATCATCAGCTATGCCAGAACTTGAAAAACAACTACTTCAGCTTTCCCCCAATGATAAACTGTATATTATCCAACTCATAGCCCAAAGCCTGACTACACGCAACATCCACCCTGAGGAACTCACCAAACTCTCAGAATTCTTCCATCAATCCTCTGTGTCTGAACTCACCGAAGAACTCGACTTTAGCCGAGGCTGGGCATTGCTAAAAATCCTTATCGAATCACTACAACCAGCAACCCAAACAGAAACCCCAGAATATCCCCTGACTCAATTCTATGGATGTATCCAAGATGAAACATTCTTTCGCCATCCTCAAGGACAACAAGCCGAACGCGAACCAATCTTGTGAAATTCCTACTAGATACTAACACTTGCATTATCTATATGCGTGGTAAAAATTCCACCTTAAAGCAGAAACTAGAAACCACTGCCACTAAAGATATTGCCGTTTGCTCAATAGTCAAAGCGGAACTATTTTATGGTGCGATGAAAAGTTCCAACCCAGAACGTAATCTTACCTTACAGCAAGAATTTTTAGCTCAATTTATATCACTAACCTTTGACGATCTGGCAGCAATGACATTTGGAATAATTCGCTCTAGACTAGAAACATTAGGCACTCCAATTGGAGCGTATGATTTACAAATTGCCGCCATTGCACTGACAAATAATTTAACCCTCGTTACCCATAATACTAGAGAATTCCAGCGCGTTAATAATTTGCGGATTGAAGATTGGGAGATATATAATTGACAAAAAACCAGCTAAAAAATAGCCTTTTATAATTTTATTTAGGTGATTTTCTCTTGCACAAGATAAAGTATAAATATCATGAGCAAGCCATCGCGCTCCTAGAACAAATTACTACAATTAGAAGAATTTGAAATAACACCAACTTTTATTTATCATCGATAATGTGCTGTAAAATATCAGGAACTTCAAATACAGCTTGGTTTGAAATAGCTGCAACATTCCCCTTGTAGCGCAGCAAATTTTCAGGTTTCAGGAGTTCTTCAACGGCTGGAACAATCTGGCGAAAACTGTTAATTGCCATCCCGACTTGTTTTTCTAATATCCACTCAGCATTGTATTTTTCATTGATGAGTGTTGAAGAATTGTATTCGACAATCACAGGCAAATTCATCACCATCGCTTCACTGATACTAATAGAACCCGGTTTGCCAATAAAAAAATCAGCCAAAGTCATAAAATATGGCACTTCATCAGTAAAACCTTGCACGTGTTGGCGTAATTTAGTTGGACGTTCTTGTAATGTTTGTGCAAGTTTTTGATTGGAACCGCACAGAAAAATTAGCTGTACGCGATCGCTAATACAATCTAAAGACTTGGCAATATCAACCATTGTTGCACAACCTTTAGCCCCAAACAAAACAATTCCCGTTACTCGGTCTTTTTCTAATCCTAAACGCTGTCTTTCAACGCGGCGGTCAATTGACATCGTTTGATAGAAACGGGGATGCACAATCATTCCTGAAGTTTGCACAATGTATTCTTTTGGCACACCTAAAGAACGCGCTTGGTTCGTGGCGCGATCGCTTCCACAAATCAAGTAACTTTTAGTTTTCGGTTCTACCCAAAAATGCGGAGGAACATCGGCAAAATCCGTCATGATTGTCACCATTGATGTGTTAGGTTTAACTCGTTGTAGACTCTCCCAAATTGGTAGGTTATAGAGGGGAATTAAAGAAATGACTAAATCAATAGGAGGTTGCTTTCGCCAATGTTGTTCGCCCAATTTCACTGCAATGGGATGCAACACACGAATAAAAAATTTATCAAAAAACATCATTACTGGATGTAGCCATGTCCAGTCTGCACCAATCATTTCGTTATAGAGTTCATTACCGTCGGCACCGAACAATTTTTTATAGGGATCTAGCGGTTCTGATAATTCGCCGATATCTGTAACAGTGATTTGCCAAGGTCGTTTTTGTTGAATGGCGATCGCACTTAAAGCTTTGAGGGTGGCGTAATGACCTCCACCAGCATTCAGTGTAAAAATATGCAGTGAAAAAATTTTTTCATCACTCATAATTAATCCAAATTGTAACGTCTCATATCATGTCCAGTGAAGTACACTCTTTGGGGCACAATATATTGTGCCCCTACGATTATCTGTACTTCACCAACTTGCTCTGCGTTAGAGCGTCCCCCTGTATGGGCGTCGGTCTAAATAATAAGTCTTTTACCGGACATGATATCACCGTCTTAGAGGATGTTTTAAAAGTCCTCTTGTTGGTAGCAAAACGTTTTAGATCCCCCTAAATCCCCCTTTTTAAGCTATCCATTACCGGGATCTTTCTTAACAATTGCAAAAACCACTATTGACAAGGGTTGTAGAGATAGCGAAAAAACAGGGGCTTGACAATGATGTAATTGGTATGCAGAGGAAAAAACTCTTAAGCAGAACAAGAAATTT
>JAVRBV020000130.1:0-9494 GCA_034531095.2 Nostoc sp. CreGUA01
GGCTTCGTCGCCCGCCAAGAAATAAATTTCTTGGCTAATAGCTAAAGTCTACTGAACTAGACTAAAGATTTTTGGGGATATCTAGTCATCTTTAGATGACTTTCGCTATTAGCAAGGAACTTCAGTTCCTTGCGGGACATCGGTTTCACGTTAAGTTGACACCAATGGGCATTGCCGTGCCCCTACTAACGTATTTGTATCAGGCTTTTAGTGCAATGGTGTCAGCCCCAATCTATAATTATGAGAAATTTCTCATAAAAGTTTCATAAAAGATTCATAAACAATTGAGAATCTGGTTAAATAAGAACTATAAATTCCAATCGAGCAACTTATTTATTTGCAAGAAGTTATACAAAATTTATTCTCACTGTCAAGGACAAATTTCACTGAATAATTAAGGGACATTTAGCCATGAAACTGATGGTATATTCCCACGATGGCTTCGGTCTCGGTAATATTCGCAGAATGCTGGGAATTTGCACTCACTTGCTAAATTCAATTGACCAACTTTCGATTTTAGTAGTTTCTGGTTCGCCGATGCTGCACGCTTTTCGCCTGCCGAAAAGACTGGATTATATTAAATTACCGTGTTTAAATCGGGGAATATCCGGTGAAATTTCTGTCAAGTATCTGGGGATAGAAATTGATGAAATAGTTAAATTGCGCTCAGAGTTAATTCTATCAGCGATCGCTAATTTTAAACCAGATGTTTTTCTAGTAGATAAAAAGCCCTATGGTATTCGCAATGAATTAAAAGCGTCTGTAGAATATCTGACAGCAGAATTGCCAGAAACTCCTTTAATTTTAATCCTGCGGGACATTTTAGATCGTCCAGAGGCGATAATCCCAGAATGGCAAAAGTATGGTTACTACCAAGCAATTGAAAAATTTTACAACCGCGTGCTTGTTGTGGGAACTCCAGAAATTTTTGACATCCGCGAAGAATATCAACTACCGCCAATAGTTGCCGAAAAGGTGGAATTTTGTGGCTACATCCGTCAAGAACTAGGATGCAAAAGTCCCAATCTCGTTCGTAGTGAATTACAACTTCAGCAAGAAGAAAAATTCGTTTTAGTCACGCCTGGTGGCGGCGAAGATGGTTACAGTTTAATTGACACCTATCTATCAAGTTTGGCATTGTTGCCTACATATTATCAACTGCGAAGTTTAATTGTATGTGGTCCCGAAATGCCATTAGAACAGCAAAGCTTACTCAAACAGAAAGTAGCTGCATATCCCCAGGTGCAGATGTGCGAGTTTACTGATGATTTGATGAGTTACATCGCCGCCGCAGATGCGGTAGTAGCAATGGGTGGATATAACACAACTTGTGAAATTCTATCGGTGGGTAAGCCAGCAGTCATAGTACCCAGAATTAAACCATCACAAGAACAGTGCATTCGTGCAGAACTTTTGGCAAAGTTAGGAGTTTTGGCGGCTATTCATCCAGATAATCTGACTCCAGATATTTTACTGCGATCGCTGTTACAACAACTGCATACTCCCCAGATTTCCATTCCGGAAATTAATCTCAATGGTTTGCCCAAAATTAGCCAATACATCTCTACTTTAATCGCCAAAAAAAACAACCTGATTCCACTTTGCATTACCTAATTTAAACCAAAAAATACCCTTTGCCCGTATTCATTCAATCCAAACTCACACAGGTAAAATTCTCATGAAACGTCTAATGTTTTATTGCCAACATATTTTAGGTATGGGACATTTGGTTCGCAGCAGAGAAATTATCCGCGGTTTAACCAAAGATTTCCAAATTTGTTTTATTAATGGCGGTGAAATAATTCAAGGATTTGAAATTCCTCCTGGCGTGGAAGTAATCAACCTACCTGCAATTAAAACTGATGCTGAATTTAAAGAACTGCAAGTAGTAGATGATGCTTTTAGCCTGAACGAAGTTAAAGAAATCAGAAAAAATAAACTATTGCAAATCTTTAACGAATTTCAGCCTGATATTTTAATCATCGAATTATTTCCTTTTGGTAGAAAACGCTTTTCTTTTGAGTTAATTCCTTTATTAGAATTGGCGAAATCAAGTAAAAATTCCACCAAAATTGTTTCTAGCTTGCGAGATATTGTAGTTACTAAACAAGAGAAACAGGCGAAACACGAAGAAAAAGTCTGTAACTTAATCAATAAGTATTTTGATATTTTATTAGTTCATGGCGACCCGAAATTTTTTCCCTTAGAAGAAACATTTTCCAGGGTTCATGACCTCAAGTGTGAAGTGTATTATACCGGATATGTGGTGCAAGAGCCACCGATGAATCCTGTTTTCACCTATGAAGATCAAGAAATTATTAAATCAGACAAACCCCTGATTTTAGTCAGCGTAGGAGGTGGTAGGTTTGGTCATGAATTGCTTGATTGTGTAGTCAATGCAGCACCTTTCTTAGACAAAAGATTGCCGCATAATATCCAGGTTTTCACCGGGCCATTTATCCCAGATGCAAAATTTAATGAACTGC
The DNA here is from genome assembly GCA_034531095.2 of Nostoc sp. CreGUA01. Classification (GTDB taxonomy): domain Bacteria; phylum Cyanobacteriota; class Cyanobacteriia; order Cyanobacteriales; family Nostocaceae; genus Nostoc. The sequence continues at coordinate 2,487 of JAVRBV020000130.1, forward strand.
AAGCAATGGCAAAGGATAGCAAAAATCTCTACATCCGCCGCTATACTCCTTACTTGCTAAGTTATATGAAAAAAGCAGAACTCTCGATAAATATGTCTGGCTATAACACCACAATGAATATTTTAACCACAGGTGTAAGAGCGATGATTCTTCCTTTTACAGGTAACCAAGATCGAGAACAAACCGTGAGAGCCGAAAAGTTAAGTAATTTAGGAATTATCAAACTTCTCAGTCCTCATGATTTGCAACCTGATTACTTTGCCATCAAAGTTATTAATTATCTGGAAGAAAAACCTAATCAAATTAGCGTTGATTTTTCCGGAGTTGAGAAAACTGCAACTATATTAAAAAGTTTAGCAGTTAAGCAGCAAATTGCTTAGGTTAGGAGTTAGGAGTTAGGAGTTAGGAGTTAGGAGTTAGGAGTTAGGAGTTAGGAGTTAGGAGTTAGGAGTTAGGAGTTAGGAGTTAGGAGTCAGGAGTTAGGAGTTAGGAGTTAGGAGTTAGGAGTTAGGAGTTAGGAGTTAGAATACTCTATTTATGTTGGGTGAGAGGATGTTTTAAAAATGAAGCGCCAAGAATGCCTTTTCTACGAAATAATTCACAGTGTGTGTTTACCAAATTTATTCTGAATTCTGAATTCTGAATTCTGAATTCTGACTCCTGAATTCTGAATTCCAAAATCAATATAACAATCATGGATAAAACTAAAATTTGTATTACGACACTCGAATATCCCCCAGATATTGGCGGCGTTGGTGAGTCAGTGCATCGAATTTCTCAGATGTTAATTGACAACGGTTATGAGGTTCACGTTGCTGTTTTTCGCTCGAAACAACGCTTGGTTTCTGATGGAACTCGCAGACGAGCAAGTTGCACAACGACGCTGCAAGATGGTGTGTTTGTGCATCGCATTCAGTCGGCTGTTCGCAATAATGTTACAGAAGTCCAAGACTTTTATAGCGAAATTTATTTTCAACTCAAATGCTTACACCAGAAGCATAATTTTAACTTGTTTCACGCTTTTTTTCTCAATGAAACAGGTTATGTAACCACGCTTTTAGCTAAAGAAAATGATGTTCCAGTAATCAATAGTGTTCGCGGGAACGATTTGCACAAGCATATTTTTCATCCGAAGAATCATGCTCAAATAGCGTGGATCTTAGAAAATTCTGATTGGGTGACATTCGTTAGTCGTGATTTGCTCAAAAGAGCCAGTGTTATCACTCCCAGTGTAAAGTTAAAATCATCGGCTTTTTGGAATTCCATTGCACCTATTAACTTTGAACAACTCCCCACTCCTTTAGTTAACGAATTCCCTGGTATCGTTATCGGTTCCTTGGGTAGGTTTCGAGATAAAAAGGGAATCGAATTTCTCCTTGATGCTTGTGCAGAGTTGGGTAAAGACTTAGATTTAACACTTTTATTAATAGGTGATTTTATTGAGAAAGAGCGAGAATATTGGCAGCAACAAGTACAGCAAAGCCAAATTGGGCATCGTCTGTGCATCACTGGAATGACTAGCCGCCAAGAGGCTTTAGCTTATTTGCCGTACTTAGATATTTTTGCAATTCCTTCGGTGCATGACGGTTGTCCGAATACCCTCTTGGAAGCGATGTTAGCAAGTCGAGCTATAATTGGCACTCGTGTAGATGCGATCGCTGAAATTATAGAAGATGGTGTAGACGGTTTGCTAGTTAACCCCGGTAATACAGAAGAATTAACTGCGGGACTGCGATATTTAGCAACTCAACCACAATTGCGGCAAAAGTTGGGCGCAGCAGCCAAGATGAAAGTTACTCAACAGCTTGCGCCATCAGTAGAATACCAAAACTGGATGAATGTTTACCAACGAGCCTTAGGGACTTTTGATGCAGCTTTCTTAGGCGAAATATCCTTTGTGTAATGCTTTTCTCTTTCTTTTAGACCAGCAATTGAGTTGTATCGACTCACAATTGAGTTGTATCGACTCGCAATTGAATTCCGTCCACTTGAAAATTTACAGTACAGACCATTGTAAGGGCGTAGGCTTTGCCTTCCCGTAGGGTACGGCCGTTCGCCCCTACGCGTGTACCTCATTTACCTGAAAAACGCTGTAAATTATCCAATCTTGTGGGGTGGGCGTCTCGCCCGCCCAAGACTGAGCAATACGGTTCGGTTAAGAATATTTGTAGGTTGGGTTGAACGTAGTGAAACCCAACAAACCCCGCGAAATGTTGGGTTTCGTTCCTCAACCCAACCTACACATTTTTATTCTTTGGGCTTATCCGAACCTTATTGCAAGGCTGAGGGCGGACAAGATGTCCACCCCACAAGAAGTAGTTAGTTGAGTATTTTTTTTGGAGTTCCTTTACACTAAGAGACTTTTAAGCCTATTCCTTAATTCTCTATTCCCTGACAGAACCATGAGCAAACCACAAATCACTATAATTGTTTCCCAGCGCGAGCGATTTAGTTACACCCGCGAATCGCTAGAAAGTATTTACCAACATACTCAGCTACCTTTTTCTCTAATTTATGTAGACGGTGGTTCACCCCAGCATATCCACCGCTACCTCCAAGAACAAGCCCAAGAAAAAAAATTTCAATTAATTCGCACAGAATACTACCTTTCACCGAACCAAGCCCGAAACTTGGCTTTACAAGAAGTTGATAGCGAGTATTTAGTATTTATCGACAACGATGTAATTGTCAACTCTGGTTGGCTAAACTCTTTACTCGAATGCGCCCAAGAAACAAAAGCCACTGTTGTTTGTCCCCTGACTTGTATTGGCAAGCCTTTGGGGGAAACAGTACATCTGGCGGGTGGCGAAGCTCATATTGTTGTGGAAGCAAAGGATACTAAAGTCAAACGACGGATACATGAAAAACATTACTTCGTTAATCGCAAGGTTGCTGAGGTAGGGAATCAACTTCATCGCCAACAATGCGAGTTTGCTGAGTTTCATTGTATGTTAGTTCGCACTGAGATTTTCCGGCGAATTGGGCTGTTAGATGAAAAATTGCTCAGTACGCGGGAACACATCGATTTTTGTCTGACGGTGGCTGAGGCTGGAGGGACTTTTTACTGCGAACCGACTTCGGTGGTTACCTATGTACCAGGACTGAAGTTTGAGTTGTCAGAACTAGCATTTTTTATGCTGCGTTGGAGTAATGCTTGGGAAATTGCTAGTTTAGAACACTTTGCCCAAAAGTGGCATTTGACAATGAAGGACAAGTATTTCCAAAAACGCTATCAACGGATGGGACATCGCCGCCATCAAGGATTTTTGAAGCCGTTGTTAAATCGCCTCACCTTTGGACAGAATCCTTTGTGGTTGGAGAAAATAGCGATCGCTCTCGAAAGAAAACTAAACTACTATATTAGCGATCGCTACACTCAAAACCAAGGCACAGTCAACACAACTAAACCCGTTCCCCAGTTAATGTCTCTGGTTCATTTGCTGGAGGGAGACAATACCAATTCAAAATTCAAAATTCAAAATTCAAAATTAAGAAAGTCATAATTAGTAAGGCTTTTAGGGTTTGCATCTGTCTGATTATTTTAGTGAATTGGTATAAATAACAATGGCGGCTAGAGATTCCAAAAGTCTGAGGGCAGCTTTACCAGGAATTATTCGGATTTTGCGGCGATTTTCGCCTCAGTTGAGCAAACAAAAGACGCTGCTGATTGTCTCTTTTGTGGCACTGATGGCTGAAATTTTCTTACATTTGCTCGAACCTTGGCCGCTAAAGTTTATTTTTGACTATATTCTTGTCCCTGGTTTTCAGCCCCAGTCTTTAGGAATTCCTCTGTTATCAGGACTGGGAGAGTTTGGGCTATTAACAGCTTTGACGTTGGGGTTAGTAGCGATCGCTTTACTTCGAGCTACCACTGCTTACTTTAGTGTAGTGGGTATGGCGCTAGCTGCTAGCCATGTGTTGACTGAAATTCGCTCTGAACTTTACAGTCATCTGCAAAACCTCTCGCTGTCATTTCACCACAAAGCCAAGACGGGGGACTTAATTACTCGCGTTACCTCCGACATTGAACGACTGCGGGAGGTGACGGTGATGGCAGTATTACCTTTAATTGCCCATTCCCTCACCTTAGTCGGCATGATATTTGTCATGTTCTGGCTGCATTGGGAACTAGCACTAATAGCCGTCGCCGTATTTCCCTTATTTGTTTTTTTCACCATACGGTTGACAAAACGCATCAGACAAGTAGTGCGATCGCAACGTCAACGGGAAGGGGCAATGGCAGCAACAGCAGCAGAATCCATCAGCGCCATCAAAGTTGTCCAAGCCCTCTCCCTACAACATATGCTAGAGAATAGTTTTTCTCGGCAAAACCGCCAAAGTTTAAAAGAAAGTGCCAAAGCCCAAAGACTAGCAGCCGGTTTAGAACGGATAGTAGAACTGCTAGTAGGCATTGCCACTGCCTTGGTTTTATGGCGGGGTGTGCAGCTGGTATTGCAGCAAGCAATCACACCAGGGGATTTGCTCGTATTTGTCAACTATCTGCGGATTGCTTTTAAACCGATGCGCCAACTTGCCAAATATACCGGACAAATCGCCAAAGCCACCGCCTCCGGCGAACGCATTTTAGACATACTAGACACAGTACCCGACATCCGCGATGGGCGGGGAGCAATAGACGCACCACCTTTAAAAGGAAGCGTCCGTTTTGAAAATGTCAGCTTTGGCTACGAACCGACAAAGAAAATCTTACACAACATCACTTTTGAAGTGCAGCCCGGACAACGCGTTGCCTTAGTAGGGCCATCCGGTGGCGGTAAATCCACCTTAGTAAGTTTATTGTTACGCCTTTACGACCCATTAGAAGGGCGAATTTTAGTTGATGGCCATGACTTGCGGCAATACAAACTGCAATCTATCCGCCAGCAAATTAGCGTAGTGCTGCAAGATACAATTTTATTTGCTGCCAGCGTCAGAGATAACATTGCTTATGGTTGTTTGGGGGCTTCCCACCAAGCGATGGAAAAAGCAGCGCGTCTAGCAAACGCCCACGATTTTATCATGGCACTACCCGAAGGCTACGAGACAATTTTGGGCGAAAGAGGAGCAACAGTTTCCGGAGGACAACGGCAGAGAATTTCCATTGCCCGCGCTGCCATTCGTCAAGCTGCCATCGTGATTTTAGACGAACCAACCACTGGCTTAGACAACGAAAACGAACGCGCCGTCAACGAAGCACTCGATCGCTTAACTCACAAATGCACCACCTTTGTAGTTTCTCATAACCTCAGAGCGATCGAACAAGCCGATGTCATTTTTTACATCGAAAACGGTCAGATTTTAGAACAAGGTAGCCACAAAGAATTACTGCGTTTAGGCAGACGATACGCCGCTATGTATGTTTGTGAGAAGGGAGTGGGGAGTGGGGAGTGGGGAGTGGGGAGTGGGGAGATGAGGGAGATGAGGGAGATGAGGGAGACGCGGGGACGCGGAGAATAAATAATCTAATGCCCCATGCTCAATGCCACATGCCCCATTCCCCATTCCCCATTCCCCATTCTCCATTCCCCATGACTCGTATAATCTTAGTGCGTCACGGTCAAAGTACTTACAATGCCCAAAAGCGTTATCAGGGAAGTTGTGATGATTCAGTTTTAACCGAGAAGGGACGCGGTGATGCTTACCAAACTGGTGTTGCTCTCAAAGGTCAAGAATTAGATGTCATTTATACAAGTCCACTGCGGCGAGTCCAGGAAACTACAGCTGAAATTCTCAAAGGGATGCAAGTAAAGGAAGAAAAGAGAGTTTTTACATCTTCCCTGCTCCAAGAAATCGATGTGCCCGCATGGCAGGGACTTACATACAAATACGTAGAAGAACACTTTGCCGCAGACTATCGCTCTTGGAAGGAACGACCCCATGAATTTCAGATGGCAAAACCGCAGGTAGAAAAACATTTGAAAACAGGAAGTGTAGCGGTTGCCACTTCGGTGCAGCAATGCTTCCCGGTGCTAGATTTATACGATCGCGCTCATCAATTTTGGCAGGAAATTTTGCCGTGTCATGTCGGCAAAAGTATTCTAATTGTCAGTCACAGCGGCACAATTAGGGCATTGATTAGTACTGCGATCGCCATGAAATGCCAGCAATACCACGTCCTCCAACAATCCAACTGCGGTATCAGCATCCTAAATTTTCCCACTGCCAGTCATCAGCCGGCACAACTCCAAGCAATGAATCTTACCACTCATCTCGGTGAAATTATCCCCAAACTCAAGAACGGTAAACAAGGTTTGCGTCTGCTTGTAGTTCCAGCCACAAATACAGCGCCAGATTTAATTGAACAATTAGCCGAACGCCTTCAAACAGTACCAATAGACTTCAGTCTCAGCAGCGATTTGGACACTTCCCCAAAAAACGCCGAACAACTGCTGAAATATCATCCCAAAACCGTGCAACTTCAGACATTGAGCCAAGATTTTCCCGTCATCTGGCAGCAAAAACTTTTATCTCAACGCCCCGTAGTCCCATCAAATGAAATAGATTTAACCCGTCCCACAACAGGATTAGTAGTTGCTTCTCCCTCAATTATTGAAAACATGCTGGCTCACGTCTTAGACACTCCACCACAGCACTTGCAACTGATCCCCGACACTCTGAGCGTTATTTACTATCCCCTAAAAAGCCCTACCCCCGTGCTGCAAGCCATGAATATCATGTAATTGGGCATGGGGCATTGGGCATGGGGGAGATGAGGGAGATGAGGGAGATGAGGGAGATGCGGAGAATAATTAATGACAAATGACCATATCTGTCGTAGGGGCACAGCATTGCTCATAGGTGTCAACTTAAGCTCAAACGCTTGTCCCACATACGTTTTACCCCACACCCAACCCCTCCCCTTGATAACTATCCATTACCCGGATCTTTCTTAACATTGTTGTAAGGCAGACTGTGAAGGGATGACAGAATTAAACAACAGCAGAGTGATTGACTTTAGAGACAAAAGATGTACTAAGGTAAAGTGCGATCGTTAACGACAAACGTCAT
>JAVRBV020000131.1:0-35288 GCA_034531095.2 Nostoc sp. CreGUA01
CACTCATTCAAGATAAAACTAAAAAAAATCCTTGTCAAGACAAAACCGAAAAAAAAATTAATTTTGGGACTTATATCATGTCCGGTAAATTACTTGTGATGTGTCATTGCGAGTGCAACGAAGTGGAACGACGCAATCGCAGGGGTTGGGATTGCTTCGCTTCACTCGCAATGACGTAATTAATTTTGTGTGGTTACTTATCATAAATTGAAATTATGAGGGATAAAACTATTCCCTATTCCCTCCCCTCACCAAAAGACTTTTTCAGCAAGCCCTATTTAAAGGCTAGGTGTACTCAGCAATCTTTGTTGAGATTCAAAATAGAGGTCGCTCAATTCTTCCAAAGAAACATCGGTCTGGGATTCTGGATTACGGAAGTAGGGATGGATTGCCAGGAGTTCAGCGCGAGGGGGGGTTTCTGGTGAAGACACAATCGAATCAAGCAAACTCAGGTAGTTTTCAGCAGTAGATTCCCAACTGTACGTCTTCAACACACGTTGCTGACCAGCTTGGGCAAAATACTCCCACTCGTCAGCATTACATAACAACCGTTCCAATCCCCGCCCAATATCAGCAGGATCTTCTGGGTCAACAAGTACACCATATTCCTTATTTCCTTGTCGCAAACTCTCGCTAGGCCCACCGTTCTTAGTTGCTACCACTGGCAAACCTGCTACTGCTGCTTCTAAAGGAGCAAGTCCAAAGGGTTCGTAGAGTGCGGTGAGGGCGAACACTGAGTGGCGTTTCACCATAAACCGATATGTTGCCGCCAGTGACTCTTGGGACTGATCTAACAAGCCAAATGCACTAATTTTTCCCCACAAGTCGTTTTCTTCGACCACCTGGCGAATGGGGGCTAATACTTCTTCTGTCATGTCGTCACTAGCCGTCTCTCGTAAAGGATCGTCCAACCCTCCTGTGAGTAACACCAAGTTAGCTCGTTCTTGAAGTGTCGGACTCATTGCGAAGGCTTGCACCAGCCCTAATATATTTTTTTTCAGCTCTAATCGACTGGATGCGACGATCGCAGGTAAATCTCGACGTGGCTGTGCAATATCTCTTGCCAATCGCTCTTGAATGAACTCTTCGGTAGCCTCTTCGTTTGCAGAACGCACTTTTGCACCGAAAATCGAGAAATCTGCACCCGGCGGAATCACTGCAAAGCGGTTGTCGTTGTCTACATCCACTGCACCACGATACACTCGATGAGAGTACTGTTCAAAGCGCTCCAGTCGCGTACTGGTGATATTGACAGCGGAGCGATTCATGCTCAAACGTTCGGCGAGGATACGATATTTGAAGTGGAATTGCTCATCTATTTCTGGAAAATTCTCTGGGGTAACCTCAAGTTTGTCCATTTTTTGAGCGCCGAGAGAATGAGCAGTAAAGGTAAAAGGTATGCCTGCCTCTTCCTCTATCAAAACGCCACACAGTCCTCCATCACCGTAATGGGCAGTCATCGCATCGGGTAAGCCACCCTCTTGTTGATAAAATTGCAGGATGTTGGGTACCCAATCACTGACCAAATGAGGCCACAATAACTCTTTTGGCAAAAATTCTTTTGGCCCGGCTGGTAACCGGATAATGCGGACGTTATCTACTTCTGGATAAGTGTCAATGGTTTGGGCAAATTCTGGCCACTCTGGGTCAATGATTTGACGAGTGAGAATATCAACTTTGTGCCCTTTTTGAGCTATCGCTATGGCGACTTGCTTAACGTAGATCAGCTGACCCCCAAAATCTGGGTGTTTGGTGATGTGACTATTGCCAGCATCAAAATTGCCTTGAGGGTTGAGAAATCCAATGTGCATCGCCCACTTCCTAATACAGGTTGATTTCTACTAGAAATTTTTGCCTAAGACGGCAGTAAAATACCTTAGTGAGCTTGTTACATCAAGCCAATTCGCGCATTTTTCTATGCTTAGGTTAATCGCTACTGGAGCTGACGTACATATACCCGATGGCATAAATCCTATGGCGATCGCTAGCAGATTTCAACTTAACCAAGTATGGCAGGGAACAACTAATAGATTGGAAAGTCTTTTAATGTCAGGATTTTAACATTAGTTTATCCCCTAAACTCTGCTGTAAGTTTTCTCGACGATTATCGAAGTCAACTACCACACACCGTCTGAAATTAAAAAACTAACCGATTTCTACCTAGTATTTACCCCTTATCTCCACAATTGATTGTTAGACTACAGTTATGTCAATCTTAAATCATCTGTGAAAGAGGAAAGTGCCGAAAATAAAGCTTGCAAATATGTACTTTTAACCTCCGCATTTTCTCACATTTGAATTGTAATTGATATTCTGAAATTAACCTATTTTACACCTAATTCTCTAAATCAATTTAACTATTGAATTAGAGAATTTTAATTTTGACATATTATATATCGCCAGTTCATTTTCAGTTTGAGGGAAATTTTTATGTCTCGTTCGTCAATAAATATTTCTCATATTGTTCTTAGTCAAGAAGAATATCGCAAGCTGAAAGTTTATGCATTAAAACATCGGATAACAATTCATCAAGCAATTCAGCTACTAATTGATTCTCTTCCAGAATGCTCTCAAACTAGTAAAAAATTAAGTAAACACTATCCGTCTATGTTTCCTAGAAGGTTTTTACACATTTTTTCAGATGTGAAGTAATACCAGTTTGAAATAGCACTTACGCAAACTCTACGAACTCTTGGCGTTCTTGGCGTCTTCTCTACGAGACGCGAAGCGCGAAGGCGGTAGCCTACGGCAAGCCGCAAAGCGTCTACGATAAATTAAGCGAAGTTAGCTATTTTTGCGTAAGTCCTGTTATACACTGAGATATTCCAACTCCTTTGTACCCATTACTTAACCGTGGTGAAAGAACTGTCCGCAGTCCCATAGAATATTCCTATACAGCATTGTCTATCGGGAAAGCTTTTGATGAATGGCCTCAAGACAAATAAGAATAAGCGGAATCACAATTCCCAAAGCGGAGGTTTATTACAAGCACTGAGTCAGGTAGGGATATTAATTTTCCTGGTAGCGATCGCTATACTAGTTAGAAGCTGTAATCTTTTTGATGCAAAAGCGACTCTCACCAAAACATCTGCAATTGTTGAAAACACAGATGAATTTCTCGGTAACTCTGTAACCATTAAAAGCAAAGCAATTCAGAAAATTGGTTTGAGTTCCTTCGCAGTCAGCGACACCCGCTTTTTTCGCGGTGAACCTATTCTAGTTATCAATGCTTCAGGTGTGCCTTTCAACTTACCACTCGACCAAAATATCAAAGTTCAAGTTACTGGTGAGGTTCGTAATCTAGTAATTCCCAAAATTGAGCAAGAATTTAATCTAAACATTGATGAGGAATATTACAGCAATTACATCAATAAACCTGCGATTATTGCTCAAGATCTTGCACTAGCACCCCAACCTCATCAAATAATGCAACATCCTGAACAATACTATGGTCTTCAGGTTGCAGTTACAGGGAAAGTAAAAAATATTGGCAGTCCGATTCTGTTAACACTAGATAAAAATCAATTGTTTGGTGGGCAAGATTTACTAGTTTTATTAAAAGCACCGCCTCAAGTAACAATCAATCAGGGTGAAACAATATTAGTAATTGGTGAAGTTCGTCGTTTTGTTGTTGCTGAAATTGAGCAAGATTATGACTTTACCTGGGATACAAATGTCAAAAGTAAGTTAGAGGCCGAGTATGGCAACAGAACTATTTTAGTTGCTGAAACTGTATATCCTTCTAACACCAATTCCCCCTGAAGATGGACAATTAACAATTCAAAATTCAAAATTCAAAATTAAAGACAATTTCAGAAGGGGACTGTTACCCCGACTGAAATTGGGTCTACCTGTAGAGGTAGGGGTCTTAGGGACTTCCAATAAAAAAAACGTCCCATCCCTGCGGGACGCTCCGCGAACGTAGGGGCGCACAGCTGTGCGCCCCTACAAATGTACAAATAATTTGGAACAATTTATTTTTTGGAAGTCCCTTAAACCCTCAAATGTACGATAAAAATGTTTGCTCGTAGTGTACCCCTCCGGGGAAGCAAGCTACGCGTAGCGTCTTGCAGAGAGGACTAAAGTCCTCAAGCCAGGACTGAAGTCCTTACTAAAACAGAGTTTATTGTGATTTGGCGGACATCATGTTACTCGTAATTTTAACGTTGTTGTGGTAATAATCGCTCGTCAAGATCCAACGCTGCTAGGGGATTTTCTATGTCTATCCATGAAACCTGCGCTTCTAACTTGTCACAACACTCGCGTACTAAACGTAAACCTGCATCTAATGGAAGTTGAGCAGTTGTTGGGGTAAACTCTTGTAAGATTACAGTTTCGATCGCCTGATAGCGATCGAGGTCTTTCCTCAGTTTTGCCAGAAAGTTTGCTCCTTCGCCACTATCTACCATCGCAAACTGTACAATTGAATCGACGTAAGCCTGAACTTTGGGATTTTTGATTCCCTCTGTAGCTGAGGTATAGAGTAATTCACCATTGAGATATTCAAAATCTGGTACATAGAGGCGATCGCCTACTAATTCAAATATCTGCATTCCTTTAGCTGGTCTAACTTTTAACTTCTCACGTCTGACTCTATTAGCCGCATTTTCTAGTAGTATAATTACAGCTAAAATTACCGATGGATAGTTACTATCTATACATCTAATTTCCACTGTGCCGAGTTTGTTGAGTCGCACTGGGTTCCAAGCTGACTTGAGTAAGCTTCCTCCGGCTTCTAAAAACAAGTGGCGTTCAATTCCGACTTTTTCCATTGCTTGCAACCAAGCATAGTAACGGGCGAACTGCTGCTCAATTAAATCTTCCACACTCTCGGCATAAGGCATGAGTCCGCCGATGGACTGTAAATCAGTGTAAACTCCTTCCCAGCCGAAGGCTTGACTACCTCGATAACGAATTGTGTGTGCGGCGAGTCCGATGGCTTGTCCTTCATAAAAGGGACACGCCCGCGTCAGAGAAATCAGTGCTGAGTCGCAAGCTGTAGCTAAATTGTAGATATTTAGCAGTTCTTCTCGCTCTTGTGATGTTGAGTTGTAAGATACTGCAACGCGGGGGTCAATTACCCCAGGCGGGACTTCCAAATGCAGATGTGTGCCTGTACATTTCCCCGCGTGCAAAAATTTATCGTAGCCCACAGTCCGCGCTTGGATATGATAGTTGGGGCGATCGCGCATCACTGGCATGATATGTAAGGGATAGCTAGACAGAGGATAAAGGCGTAAACCAATCTGTCGGGCTACACAAAGCGCTAATTTGAGATTTTTGAGATAAACCCTTGCTAGTTCTGTACCAGTCTCAGCAGGAGGTGTGTTAATTTCTACTATACTCTTGACGAACTCCGGCACAAAGTAATTTGGATTTAAACCTTGTGCTTTTGCCATTAAATGACAACTTTGCAAAAATTCATCAGCGCGATCGCTCAGCTGACCCGCCTCATCTACCAGAAAAAACTCTTGCTCAAGACCGATACGACGCTTAACTACATCCATCTAGACCTCCGCAAGGATAATTTCATCCCAATTTTGCTAGTGTATTCAAGATATCTTTAACTATATTCCTAAATAGGCCTGCTATTGCCTGGTCAATCTTTGATGTAGTTGCCAGGGGAGAATATCTTTTGGCGATCGCGCTTTACATACACAGGACTTACGCCAAAAAACGTAACTCCGTCATTACGAGCGATAGCGAAGTAATCTCCCCTAACGCTGGGATTGCTTCCCTACACTTCGTTCCGGTCGCAATGACACTATCGCCGTTGCGTAAGTCCTAATACAATCAAAATTAATTATCTCTCCTCAATGGCTGAGTTTTGTGACCAATTCTATAACTAAGAATTTATCTCCTAAGAAAGAATAAACAAAAAACGATGATAGCGAGAATTAGGTAGTTTCATCAAAAACTTGTAAATCATTGGTAATTTATCCACCTCCGTTTGTGATGTGCGGAGGTATTTTGCTATGAAAAATTACGTTGTGAAGATGTTTAATCACCAGAAATCACAGGTATCAGAAACAAGTTTATTTGCTTTTAGTACTGTGTCTACTCCCTTGGCAATCTGTTTGATTGTTAGTCCAGTTTTGGCTCAATCATCGGCTGTTAATACTTCTTTTCCAGTTCCACAATCTGTTCCTAGTGGAACCCAAGTGCGGATCAATGGTACAACCAGCATGGAAAAGATTAATCAGGCATTAGCACAGGAATTTCAAACGAAGTTTCCGAATACAAAGGTCACGACTGCATATGATGGGACAGACGCCTCGTTGAAAGCCTTGCCAAATGGACAGATTGATTTGGCGGCCATTGGCCGTTCGTTAACAGAGTCAGAAAAAGCCCAAGGGCTTGCAACCACTCCCATGACTCGGAATAAGATTGCGGTAATTGTCGGCAAGGACAATCCGTATATAAACAATCTGACTTCCGAGCAGTTTGCTCAAATCTTTCGGGGTGATGTTACTGATTGGTCACAAGTTGGGGGTTCTGCCCAGAAAATTCGCTTGATCGATCGCCCAGAAAATAGCGAATTGCGCCAAGCATTTCAAAATTATCCCGTTTTTCAAAAAGCTCCTTTCAAAACCGGTACAAATGCCATCGAAGTTTCGGCAGACAGCACAGAAGCGGTAGTTAAAGAATTAGGAACAGATGGTATCGGATATGCCATCGCCGATGGAGTAATCAATAACCCCAACGTCAAAATTCTTCGGTTACACAACGTTCTGCCCACCGATCCCCGTTATCCCTTTTCTCAACCTTTGGGATATGCCTACGACAAATTTAATCCTAGTCCGGCTGCCCAAGCATTTTTAGGCTTTGCTAATGCCCCTGCCAATGGGCGAATCATTGAACAAGCCAGAGTGCAAAATGCAATAGACTACGCCCCACCAGAGGCGATCGCTGCACCGGAGGCCGCAACTGCACCCCAAGATGAATCCTCATGGTGGTGGTTGTTGCTCATTCCTTTATTAGGTGGATTGTTGTGGTGGCTACTGAGTCGGCGCACCGATACTTCTAGCCCGACTAGAGTTGCCACACCAGTTGTCGGGACTACCAGAACCTCGGAGAATCGGATTGTTGTCACACCCCGAAGTTGCAGAGATGTCTATGCTTACTGGGAAGTTTCCAACGAGGTAAAACATGACTTGCAACAGCAAGGTGGACGTGGTTTGAAACTGCGTCTTTATGATGTCACCGATATTGATATCAATCGGCAAGCGCCCCATAGCATGAAGGAATTTGATGTTGATGAACGAGCGCAAGATATTCACCTGCCGATCGCACTAGATAACCGTGATTATGTTGTTGAGCTTGGTTGTCTGAGTAACAATAATCACTGGTTAAAAATTGCCCGTTCGGCTCAAGTGCGAGTTCCCGCCTGTGAGCCTGTTGGCCATATCCCTACCACTGGCTTTTCAGAGAGCGATCGCCGGATTATTCTGGTACCTCGCAACGCCAGGGATGCTTATGTTTATTGGGAAATCCCAGATGAGTATAAAGCAGCTGCACGAAGGCAAGGAGGACGCAGGTTAATGCTGCGAATTCACGATGTGACGAATCTGGAGAGCGATGGTCAGCCACCGCACAGTATTCAAGAATATCCATGCGATGAACATGAACAAGACAAACACGTTAAAATTCCAGCAAGCCAACGTGATTATCTTGCAGAAGTAGGTTATTACACAGATGATAATCGTTGGCTGAGTATTATTCGCTCCGTTGACGTTCACGTACCATCGAATAAGCTGTTGAGCATTTAACAATAAAGAATTCAGAATTCAGAATTTTGACTTCTGTTTTAATCAATTTTGAGAGAGGAATTAATTATGGGACTTTTCTTTGAGGTTCTAAGTGCAATTAATAATCCCAATCAACGTGGAAATGTTGGTCAATTAGAGTCGATTATTAACTCAATTCAACAAGTGGCGACTAGTCGAGGTATCCAACCATCTCAAATGCAAAATATCATGTCAATTGTGGGTAATGTGCTTCGTCCTGTACTCAGACAACAACAGTCATTACCGGGTGGTAATCAGTTACAAAATTTGATTGGTCAAGTTACTGGTAGCAGCACGAGTGGAGTGGGAATGCAATCTCTATTATCACCTCAGTTGCAGCAGCAAATTGTTCAAAGAGTTTCTCAAACAACCGGAATCAGTCCTAATGTAATTGAGGCTATTTTGCCCACATTAACTTCAGGATTACAAGGTTTACTAAGTATGGGTTCTACTAACGGCGGCTCTTTAAATTCAAATTCTATTTTGAATACTTTTTTGGATAGCGATCGCGACGGCGACACGGATCTGAGTGACGTTCTCAAATTTGGCGATCGTTTTCTTCATCCATAATCTACATATATAGCAATCCGATTTGATGTTGTTCATACAATCGTCATAGAATCTGAACATCATCTCAAATCACCAACCAGAGCATTATGTCTAAGCTGTTTGCCGTTGTGGTTGCAACTGTTCCAGAGTATTACGATTATAAAAAGGCTCACCCAGAGCATGACCAAGATCAACTCGCTTGGTTTAATGAGCAATACAAGAAAGGAACACTACTGTGCTGTGGGCCGTTTTTTCCCCATGATGGAACTGGGCTTTGGGTGATTCAGGCAGAGAATCTCGAACAGGCTCAAGCTATTGTCAAGAGTAGCCCTCGTGTGCGAGATGGTATGCTTGCGGACTCTGCTAGAATTGTGGAGTGGGAAATTCACATTGGACGCGATCGCTTTTGAAGTGGAAATAGGTAGGGTTTTTTAATAATCCAAAAATTAAATTATCGAACAGAATAAAGGCGTCAGTGGTCAGAATTCAGTTGGGTATTTTGTACGACTGGCGGATAGCGTAGCGGTAGCGAGTATTTTCGAGTCGCGTCAAGATTGCTGAATTCTGAATTCAGAATTCTTCTTCAAGGCTTTACCACCATACGCCGCGGATACAGCCTATTTCAGGTAAATGAAGTACACGCTTCGAGGCACAATATATTGTGCCCCTACGATTATCTTAGGACTTACGCAAACTCTATGAACTCTTGGCGTTCTTGGCGTCTTCTCTACGAGACGCGAAGCGCGAAGGCGGTAGCCTACGGCAAGCCGCAAAGCGTCTACGATAAATTAGGCTTTTGGGTTATTTTTGCGTAAGTCCTATATCTGTACCTCACCGAAAATCAGTGAGGTTGTTAACGCTGGCTTTGTAATTTTTTCATTTCATGTTGTACATCTAATGCAATTTGTAGTGCTTCGTTGAGTAATCTTCCATGCTCAGTAGCTTGTTCGTGTACTTGCATGGCTGTTAAAGTTGCTAAATTGTTGACAAATAGTTCTGTATTACTCAGAATAAAGTTTTTATTTTCTCTCAATATTCTTTCTGTTTTCAAAGCGCGAATTAAGTCAGTTTTTGTGAGTTTCAGTGCTGCGATTACACTGTCTCTTTGGGTGATAACTACTTCTGGGTTACCAGCTTCTTCTATTTGGTCGTTAATATCTATTGCTTTAATAATCCCATGATATCTATTAACATCATTTAAGAGGATTTGCAGAGAATTATTCATGTTTGTTTGGACTAATTTATTTCTGCTTTTCCAGATAATATATAAGATGGTTTGCGTTAAACCACCAACCCAAAGTCCTAAAAAAATTAAAAACATCCAGGACGGAGTTGTTATCCAGGAAGCAAATATTTTCAGAAGTAAATCAATTAAGATATAAATAAAAACAAATGTGGAAAATCCAATAAATATGACAGTTGCTCCTTCGGAACCTTTAATTTTATCTATATATGTTTTTCCGAAGTTTAGCAAGACGTTTGTAATAATTAATAGTTCCTCATTGACAGGTAAATTAGTCAGCTTTTGCAGTTCATTCTGACTGATTTCCAAGCCTTGTAAATCATCCCGCACAGCTTTCAAATCCTTGCAAGAATAGTTATTTACAGCAGTTTTCAGGTATTTGACCACGATTGAGAGAGGTAATGGGGAGTGGTGTAGTACAATTACTTGAAAAGCGCTGTAATCTACTATAGCAATCAAATTTCTAAAATGCTAAACAAGTGGGTATTTTGTCCAAACTTTTTAAGTAAATTAATACTTATATACAAGTCGGGATATTTTTGTACAATATGATACTCTTTGGTGGCGATCGCTCAATAAATTAATTGTACTTTAACTAACCTTGGGAGAAGATTGTTTTTGTTTTGAAATGCCACGTTGAGAATTTAAAAATGGTGGTATGGGACAGTCTAAAGTCATGGCGATCGCTCTTAATAAATCTGCTTCTTTTGGAGTAACTTTATTATCTAAGAGTACTGTGTGGGCGCAGGCATCAATAACAGCTTGCTTGAGTTTGGGACTAGCAAGCTGGAGGTGTTCGATACTTTTCTTCAGTTCAGAAAAATTACAAGGAACTGGTGTATCTGGTTTTTCTTGTTCTCCGGCTTTGGGAAGTCGAAAAACTCCAGAACGAAAAGCATAAGCGATGGCATCGGGTTCGGAATGTCCGACGCGTGCGAGTGTCGATAGTATTAAGATGCTATCTGGCCAAATTTGTTCGATGTTGGTGAATTCTACCGTTATTACCGATGTAGGATTAATACAAGGTTGGAGGCGATGCCATAGTATTAACTGCAACACAAAATCCCACAATGATAAATTGCCGCTAGCTTTCACTAAACCGTGGACGCATTTGCAGAGCCTTTGGCATTCTTTAGGGGAATTTTGGCGCAATGCGGGTATCGTCAAATCTACAAGTGGTAAGCGAATGCTGGGATCTAACTGGCTAATTTCGCTACTCAATTCCAGAGTTTTTTCTACCAAATCTCCGGGCTGCACCTCCCGTAACCAGCCAATTTGACGTTTTTGGATTTCGAGATTTTCCGTATCTAAGGCTAGCGCCAAAGCGATGGCCATTGCACTCTGCTGCTGCTGTACCCCCAAGCGCAAAGATTCTGGCAGCCCCGACAACAGCCTTTGAGCGTGGGCAAAATGCTCTGGTGCAACGGTTCCCACTTGATTGACTACCTGTTCTGGCGTGGCGTTGGCACCACCAGCAAAGCCCATTGCGAGGGATTCTTGGGAACGGGTGTGATTGCGGATGGGAGCTGAGTTGCTGATTTTCACACCCCCAAGGCGGTGGATACGTTCTCCTAAAGGTGGATGGGTAGAAAACATATCTTCCCAAAAAGAAGGGTTAAGGGCATTACCGAAGAACATGTGACTGGCGGCTTCTGCACCGGGCGAAATCAAACGCGAGTCCATTTGTTGGAGTTTTTGGAAGACTCCAGTCAGTCCATTGGGGTTGCGAGTGAACTGTACAGCACAAGCATCGGCGAGAAATTCGCGTTGGCGAGAAACAGCGGCTTTAATCAAGCGTCCACAAAATAAGCCGATACCGCCAATGGCCATCAGTATCAAACCGAACGCCCACAAAGGCAAACCCTTATCATCGCGGGAACCACCACGAAGTCGCCACAGCAACTCCCCAGTTAAATAAATGAATAAAATTCCGTGTAGCAGTCCCACCAAACGCAAATTCAGCCGCATATCTCCATTGAGAATGTGACTGAATTCATGGCCGATGACTCCTTGGAGTTCATCGCGGTTCAAGTGTTGCAAACTCCCACGGGTAACTCCAATGACAGCATCATTGGGCGTGAACCCCGCAGCAAAAGCATTAATGCTGGTTTCTCTATCGAGAAGATAAACTTCTGGCACAGAAATACCAGAAGCGATCGCCATTTCCTCGACAATATTTAATAGTTGTCGTCCTTGTTCATCGGCGGTTTCTGGTAATAAAAGCCTCCCGCCCAACTCTTGAGCAATTACACTTCCTCCCTGACGGAGATAGGCAATTTTGTATAAGCTACCAAGAGCGATCGCAATTATTGTAATCCCAGCTACGTAGAGAAATAATCCTGAATGCCACCAAATACGAGGAGCCATGCGAAACAGAAATAAAGTAGCAATATAAATTGCCACAATCATCACTGCAATGGATAGAGAAAACAACCCGATTAATTGTTGCGTATTTTGGCGTGCCCGATCCTGATGTTCAAAGAAATTCATAGACACCTAAAAAGACACGCGGGGAGCATTTCTCACTTCTGGATTGGCTTCTCTTAGCAATTCTGCAAGAGTAAAATTAAAAGTATTTGCTACAAGATTGCTGGGGAAAGATTCACTTTTAGTATTGTAAAGTGTCACCGCATCATTAAAAGCTTGACGGGCAAAAGCAACGCGGTTTTCAGTAGAAGATAATTCTTCCATCACTTGACTCATAGTGCGATCGGCTTTCAATTCTGGATAAGATTCTGAAAGTACCATCAAGTGACTTAACGCACCCGCCAGTGCTGCTTCCGCATTACCCAACTGCTGCATCGTTTGGGGATCGCCGGGATTTTGGACGGCGCGACTGTTAGCATTCATCGCCGAATTTCGAGCTGCAATCACAGCTTCTAAAGTTTCTCGTTCATGCTTCATATATCCCTTGGCAGTTTCCACCAAATTAGGAATTAAATCATAACGGCGTTGTAATTGAACATCGATTTGAGAGTAAGCATTTTTGTAGCGGTTGCGATACTTGACTAAATCGTTGTAGCCATTAATCAGAATCAGAGCAACAATGGCAACTAAAGCTACAAAAAAGATGAAAACTCCAATAGTACTCATAAAATTTCAATCCATAAAACTTGCAGAAGAAAATTCCAACTATTTTGATGGAATAATCTCAATAGTTGGATCTAATAATGAGTTTAGTTGTAGCAAGTTGGCTTCGTCGTCTGTAAAATTAATTACGCAAGTTTACTGAGCTAAATTATTTGTATATAGCGATTCTCGTTTGGATGCAATACGCTGTAGGGGCGAACGGCCGTACCATACGGGAAGGCAAAGCCTACGCCTCTACGAACGGCCGTATTTTACCCAATTGAGAAGCGCTATATTTTTCAATAACCGCAGAGTAGGGTAGCACAGCTGTGCTACCCTCCACGTAATTGCAAACCGCTATAAATCCAATGCAGATAAATTACCTATGAATCTGGGTGAATAGTGAATAACCGCTAACAGCAAAAATAAAAAGAATAGCAACAGAAAAAAATACTACATCCCTAACAATAAATAAAATCCAATCTTTCCTAAGTTCTTGTTTAAAATTGAGTTCTCGTAGCTTGCGCTCAAGTTCTGCATCTTTTTGTGACTGTAAGTTCCCTATTGATAGAACTAAGATTTTTGATAAATCTTTTATATCTGTAATTTCAGTTTCCAGGTTTTGGTTTTCATCTACAATCCACACATGCTTGCCTTTTTGCTTGGCTTCTACTGCAACTTCTAGAAGTGCCATCGCCTTTAACAGCACCTCAGCATTATCTCCATTAATCTGTTGCGCCAAATTGCTTATTGTTTCATAAATTTCAGGCGATAAATCTAAATTTATTTGAATGGGTTGATCTTTTATTTGTACAGTCATTTTTCAATATTTGCATGAAAAATATTACAGACTAATGCCTTTGATAAATTCTTTTCTACCTTCATTTATCGAAGGCATTAAAACACAACGAACTAACAAATTTATATCTAAGTCTGGTAATAATTTACTTTGGGCAATTTGTTCATAGTTATCATTATTTAGGTAATATAATGATAATTGATTATTTTCCCAAAACCAAACTTCAGTAATGTTAAACCGCTTGTACTTTTCTAATTTGTCTATACTGCCACTAGTAATATTTATTTCAATTGCTAAATCAGGGTTTTCTTTCTTTTCTCCTAGATAATAAGATTCATCAGGTTCAAAAGAAGTGCCTTTTTCTTTTCCTCGACGGGTAGCGCTACCCACAGGGATAAAATTTATACCTATTTCAAAAAAATATGTTTCTAGTAAAATAGCCAGAATACTTTTGATAATTTCGTGTTGTTCACCAAGAGTCATAAATTCTACACACCCATCAAGATAAGTTATCCGCAAACCTGGCGCATCTGCTGTTAAAGCCTCAAGTTTCTCAAATTCTTCCCAAGTGTAGTGGCCAGGTAAGAGAAATCGCTGTTCTTCGAGGGTGGTGAATTGATCTAAAATTTGTGAAGTCATAATAAATACAGGGATAATTATTGAGTAAATATTTCAGAAGCTATAATTGCGATCGCTTTACAGTAGGATTTCAATATATTTCGTCAATAACCTATTCTAGTACAATACCTTAGCCATTTTTTTGTAGGTTGGGTTTCGCTTCTCTACGAGACGCTTTGCGTAGCTTACTTCCACGAAGTGGTACGCTTAACCCAACATACAAATCAGAGCATTTTTCGATTTGGCAAGGGTATTGCTAGTAAGTAGTCAAGCAGAATTAATTACATAATGTCATTGCGAACGCTCGCAATGACTGTAAATATTTTTGCCCGATTACTTAGCATTTCTGGATTCTGAATTCTGCTGTAAAATTTCTTTTACAACAAACTTTTACCTCGTTGGTAGATTTCTCCTGCATAATCAGTCCATGCACCTTGTCCCCAATAACGAAAACAACTAGTTTCCAATAAAAGATTATGTAGGAGAGCGTTACGGTATTGGGATTGTCTGGTAACAGGTTCTACTGAATCAATTTGCTGTAGTTTATCAAATTTTTTATGAAATAAACTGCTTAATTCATACATGGGAGACAAGACATTTTCATATCCTTTTACCCAGCTAATGTGATTTGTCCACGAGGCTCCATCCATGTGAAAATTTGAGTTGTTTACTTTTAATTCTTGAATGGCATTTTCAACAGCATCAGGTTGTGAATTTTCTGGTGAAATTCGCTGCCAAATCTGATATTGTCCAACTGGTTGGCAAGTTGGATAGTCTTCAGGTTTGCATCCAGCAGCTTCGATTAATTCTAAATATTCTGTGCCACACATCCCAACAACACCCGATTTTCCGCCGCCATGATTTACCATATCCCACCAAGCTTGTTTGAAAGCACTAGGAAATTCATTCATCATCACGCCGCCATTTTCACCATCTCCAATTTGACTAACTATTGGTGGCACGAATACGCTTCCTAGTTGTTGTTTAGATAAGGTTTTTGCTTCATAATAAGGCTGCATTTGAGCAACTAATTTAGTATCGGAACCTTGAGTTTTAATTAAAGCTGTAATGCTAATTGTTTCACCTTGAGAATTGCGGGCAATCAACTGATGTGGTAAATGTTTGTGGGTGAGAGATTCACCATTAATTGTTTCTACAGAATGTTCTTGAACCAGTAGCCAACGATATCCACATTCTTTGAGGGCTTTGACAAATTCAAACAGGACATCGGGATGATTTGGTAGATGCATTTCTGGAGGTGAAAATCCTTTAACTCGTGCTAATGCTTCCCAGCCAAAAATTGCTGCAAAGTGATGTTGCCATGCAATGATATGTAATTTAATGTCTGCTATGGGAGTGGAAGGAACAACAGCATGGCTCCACATTGTACCGAGCCATTCTACATAAGGTTGATAGGTACGATCGCAAGTAATCCGTTTCAAGTTATCAAGAATATCATTGCGTTCCATTTGTCGCAGTCCCCACAACAGATTGCCTGAGTAATCCAACATCACGCGGGGATTGCAACCTTGATTGACAAGTTCGGGAATGAAATCTCCCATGCGGCTGTAACAATAAGCAAAAGGCGCTGCATTATGGTTGTCGCCTTCGTTGGGATGTTCAAACATGTATTGCAGATTGCTGATGAGTGTACCATTGTATCCAGCAGGGATCGTGGGCTGGTGCATGTGTAAGGCGATCGCAAATACAGCATTTACATCTTCTAACTTAATATTCGTTGTTGATAAAAATACAGGCGCATCATGGTTAACTACAGAGAGAATTTCTGTTTCCCAACCAGAAATATTCGGCAAGCCATCAATGATTTCGGGCAAATTGCTGAGAGTAGTAGGGAAGGAAAGCATTTCTGGTTGCTCCAATATAAGTTATATCTAGAAAGATTGCGTTTGTATTTAATAACACTAGAGTTAGCGTATATACAATGAATACCCCAAGTCACGCAATTCTCAACTTGCTGATTTTTAATCAACAACTGCGAACTCAAGCAAGTCCGGCAATTGTCATCGGCGCAGTATTACCAGATATTCCCATCTTTGTGTTCTACTTTTTGATGAAGTTTGTTTACCATCTGCCCAGACTTTTTTCCTTTCAGTAATTACCGTTTCATCAGCCCTATTTCTGACTGGGATAAAAATTATTATGGGGCGATCGCAGCTTTGGGAGAAATTTTGTTGGTTCTAGGGGCAACAATTTATCGTACATTTGAGGGTTTAAGACCCCTACCTCTACAGGTAGACCCAATTTCAGTCGGGGTAACAGTCCCCTTCTGAAATTGTCTTTAATGCAGGAATTTTGAATTTTGAATTTTGAATTTTGAATTGTTAACTGTTTGGTTCTATGCGATCGCACTGGAGTAAAGGATTACTAATTGCGGTCAATCTCTTTTATTTAGTCGGGTATTCCCGTTTTTACCTTTTAGCTAAGGGCAATTGACCGCAGTCGAGTGGTTGAAAAAAGCGAGGTCTTACACCAAGACAGGAAATAAACTATGTTCTTGACCAGAGCAAATCGCCAAAACGATGGATTTTGGTTAAAAAGCTCAGTTTTTGTTCAGGCTGTCGTCTTCTTGGCGCTGGTGGAGTGGCGATTTGCAAAATCAGTTCTAACAACCAAGGGGCAAGGCGTTGACACCATACTGCTAGATGACTTTGCCATCCAACTAAAATTTCTGCTGAATCATTTTGCATTCCAGAGATAAGTGCTTGAGCCACTTGCTGGGAAGTCATGGGGATCACCCAGCGAAATAATTTGAAGTCGCGTACCATGTCTGTGTCTGTGAGGGAAGGTAGTAATGCAATCACTCGGATATTGTGTTGGGCGAGTTCTCGACGCAAGGCTTGGGTAAATCCCAAGATAGCAAATTTGGTAGCTGAGTAAGTCGCCATTGTCGGTGCTGCAATTTTTCCCATTAGACTCGATACATTGACGATTGTTCCTTGCTTTTGGCTGGCCATGCGTCGAGCTATCAGACTCGTGAGGTTGTACATTCCCAATAAGTTTACAGAAAGTTCTTGTTGGACTTGGGGCAGCTTTGATTGCAAAAATGAGCTTTGGTATGCGACTCCTGCACAATTAACCAGCAGATGAATCGGGCCATAGTTGCGCCAAACTTGAGCAATGGTGACATTCACATCAATTACCTGAGTCAAATCCAAAGCAACGATCGCAGTCTCCACACCCATCGCCTCAATTTTGTCCGCCACCTCGACTAACTTTTGGCGATCGCGTGCTACCAATATCAGCCGCTTGATGCCCCCTTTGGCTAATTCCAGAGCGATCGCCCTACCAATACCACGAGAAGCCCCTGTAATTAGGGCTACTTTACCTTGAATCTCCATTAGTTGTATCCTCCAAAATCTAATTAGGGATTGAGTATCGGGCATTGGGCATGGGGCATGGGGCATAGAGTATGGGGATTGGTTATTTCTCCCTCATCTCCCTCATCTCCCTCATCTCCCTCATCTCCCTCATCCCACCAGTCCTTACCAGTCCCTACAAAACCCTTAACAACGAGCCATTTCTTGGTTAATCTGCAATCCTTCGTAATTGTCTATACGAGGCAGAAATTTCTCGTTTTCTACTCGTCAATCACTAACGCACTTGGCTGAATCAATATAGCTCATAGATTTTACTTCTCCTCGATCCGAGCGTTCATCAGCATTGTTGACATACACACGCTAGCAATTAAATCAAGTCATTGCAACATTTTTTAATAAGAATTTTTTAATACTTGTTAACACAAGTATATATATACAAAAGATTTAATTAAATAAGTTTTTATGAATACGTAAGTACAAATATCTCAAATTCCTGACAATTAATCTCTGTTTTGCGAAATTGTGATATCTAAGTCACAGCTTAGATATAAAAAAGACATATGTAGGACTTCTATTTGATGTGTCAGAATTTCCAGGCGGAGATGTCAGCTTGTCAAAGAATCGTAGTATCTTGTTTGTCAGGCGTTATTATAAGATTGCCATCTTGTTTTTCTTATGATCGTGATAATTATATTTTATTAATCATGTGGGTATTACTGTCAGTATATTTACCTGAAATAGGCTGTAGATTGAGCATTAAGGTTTGTGGTTATGATCTTTTTTCATCAGATAAGAAGGCTATATGCCGATCTAAAATGCAAATTTTGCTAGCATATTTTTTAATAAAATTTAGTAAATCTGATAATTTATTTGGGTTTAGCTTTGAGATTAATAGATAAATGT
Organism: Nostoc sp. CreGUA01; assembly: GCA_034531095.2. Taxonomy (GTDB): domain Bacteria; phylum Cyanobacteriota; class Cyanobacteriia; order Cyanobacteriales; family Nostocaceae; genus Nostoc. The sequence continues at coordinate 18,307 of JAVRBV020000131.1, forward strand.
TTGAGAGTTACCTTGTTTATCTGAATTCTCAACCTTGATGACTAAAAAGATCCCCGACTTTTTCTAAGAGTCGGGGATCTGAACCTAAAGTCAAGATAATTCATAATTACTAATATTCTCTCAAAAGTCTCCTTAAGTGTATATACGTAATTATTCAGCAGCGCCCCCCACTCCCCATATTTATTCTTTTCCTTTTTGTTCCTGAGGAGTTGTAGATTGAGGATTTGATGGTCGGAATGATTGGGGAATTGTCCCATTCCAGACTTGATTGAATTGCTCTGGTGTCAACGATTGCAAAAGGCTGAGATTCAGAGGTTCTTTACTAATGAATGTGGCGTAAGATGGCTGCAAATAAAAGCGGTATTCTGGGCGGTTGAGGAGATGGGTTTCTATGAAAGCTACGCTTAAGGCGTTGAGATAGGAATAAACAGGAGTGGGATTGGGGCCTAGTAAAGCGGGCGGCACAGGTAATACACTGTTTTCAGGAGTAGGTTCAGCGATCGCCGAAAAGTGAGTGGCGTTTTCAATCACAGCCAAGTACTTGTTGGAGTCCGTCAGCCAGGTAAAGGGGAGAATCTGCTCAGACACAGGTGGGGCAAAAATATCTTGACTACCAGCTACCAACATTACCGGAATTTTAATTTGACTGATGCCGCCCTCACCCAAAACTGAACTATTAATAGGATTAATCGCCATCACTACCTTGATGCGATCGTCTTTGAGTTCATAATTTCTCGGAGATAATTCCGCTGCTTGACACTGTAACAACAGCGACAAATTAAAGTAGGAATTATTGGGATTACAGTCTTGGTAAAGTTGGTTAAAGTTAATCGTGGCTCCTGCGAGAGTTAAAACAGTATAACCACCAAAAGAATGACCGATCGCCCCAATTTGCTGAAAATTCAATTTTCCTTGCAGCGAGGGATCGGATTTGTCTAAACGTTCAAGTTCATTGAGTAAATATTTGATATCCAAAGGTCGGTTGATAAATTCTGCTGGTTCTGGTGGCCTTGCCAAACCTGCAAAATATAGTTGAAAACGTTCGGCATTACTACCGGGATGTTCCAACACCGCAACCGCAAAACCATAGGATGTCAGATGTTGAGCTAGATAAACAAAAGTAGAGCGATCGGAAGCCAAACCATGAGAAATTACCATTAGGGGATACGGCGGCTTTGCTTCTGTTTGGGAATTGGCTTGAGGTAAATAAATATCTACAGGGAGACGACGATTGCGAGAAAAGTCATTTAGTTCCAGGGTTTTTTTCTGCCAACCGAATTTTCCTGGCGATCGCAAATCTGGTTGTTGTGAAAAATCAACAGTTGACTTAGTTGCAGTTGCGATCGCTTGTTGTTGCAGAAAACCCACAACTTCATCTTTTTTTTCCAGCAATTGTGACAAATTATCGACTATCCTTAGTCCCTCTGAATAATTCAGCCTGATAGTATCGCTGGGAAATCTCCGCAGCAAATTCACAACTGTTAAGCCTTGGGGATCGGCAGCAGCTAGAATCAAAGCCGCCCGTATGGCATAGAAACCATTTTGTCGAGACTCAGTGAGGAGTAATTCTCCCATACGTTGCATCACCTCCTCACCTATTGGCGAATAAGTAACCTGAGATACCAACGTAGGACTGATATTGAAGCGCTGCTGGAGTAGATTCCGCAGTTGGGCGAGTTGTTCGGGAGTAGCGCGGCTGGCATAAAAGGAAAAGTCTTCATCGATTTTGCCTTCTTTGGCAAAAGTTTCCAGCGAATCCACAGACAAAGAGAATTCGCCGAAAGGAGGGTAATAAAAGCTAATGCGATCGGCTGCCAATCCGGGAGTAGCAGTCAAAAACGTAGATCCGAAACTTAAACCCAGGTATCGCCAAAATTTTTTCATCAGAAAAACCCATTGTCTAACCCTGCCAAACAATGATTGTAAGGATGCACAGTTAAGCATATCTTCCTACAATCATCTGTATTTTACCCAGTTAAAATCGCTATAAGTAGTAAATTTTTCACTCAAACAGCATTTAATAGAGCGATAATTAGGATATAGAGATCGAGATCCTTTATATGTCTTTCGCTTCCTGTTCCTCTTGTGTTGTGGTTCTCAATCAACAACAAGAGGAAAATATTTCTCACCAAAAGCAGTGCCAAGATGTCCCAGTTGACCACAACAAAAGTACTGGTGAAAATTCCACCGTAGTTGAAAATGGTAGGGTTGTGGTTAAAACCTCGCAACCACGAGAGAACTGACGCGGGGACGCGGGGACGCGGGGACGCGGGGACGCGGGGACGCGGGGATGCAAAAAAATAGATTTTAAAGTCTTCTGATATCAAGTCCGGCTAAATGCTTGTCATTACTTCACTTAGCGATCGCGAAGTGAAGTAATCGCAGAATCCTTGCGATTGCGTCGTTCCACTTCGTTGCACTCGCAATGACATATCACGAGTAATTTACCGGACATGATATGACTTCTGACTTCTGACTCCTGAATTCTGACTCCTGAATTCTGACTCCTGAATTCTGACTTCTGACTCCTGAATTCTGACTCCTTACCCCATTTCATCTAAAGGTAAAACATCGTGGAAGCGGTTGTAGTCGATGTAGCGATGTCCATCGGGTGTTTCATGGAAGATATCGACAAAGCGATTATTCCACAAAATTTCTGTAGCACTATAGCTATGACGGGCATGGACAACCTGTGCAACTGTTTCATCAATGCCACTCAAAGAAATCATTAGCATTGAATTTGTCTGGATTAGTGATTCCGCTGTCATTCCATATAAAGGACTAAACTCATCAATCACATGTACCACTGACCAACTTAAGGAAAAGCTAGGTGTTTGGTTACGCAGCAGTTTTAAATCGTAGATTCTACGCATAGACTGACCTTCTGTTGTTACTTCGTCCCGCATCAAATATACTCGCATCTGCGCTTCTAAAATCATGTTGCGGCGTTGGTTTGCAGTGCGAAACATCAAAGTCGGCTTGGCATCATGAGGTGTAATGACTGCTACACGACTAAACATCACGCGGGCGGTTGGTCGAGAGAAACGGGCAAAGGCTAGTCCAGTCATTACAGCGATTCCCACCAAACCGATCATCGCCTCAATGGTAACAATGATATTGGCGTAAGTTGTTTTTGGATACATCGCACCGTAGCCGATGGATGCTAGAGTTTGGACGCTAAAGAAAAAAACATCTAAAAAAGAGCCTGGTCTGGCGTTGGCGATACAATCTCCTCCTAGTAAGTAAGCTAGGGCAAAAAAAGCATTAATAGTTACATAAAATACACAAATTAGGATCAAAAAGCCAGTCCAGGGAATTGTCAGCAGCAGATGGTAGGGATCGCGCCAGTAGGAATACCATACACCCATCCCCATAATCTCAAACTTTCCGTCTCGAATTTGAATGTGAATATGTGGAATCGATCGCTGTTTTTGCTTACGTGAAAGTCGCTTCACTCGAAATTTCATCTGGGGTAGCCAAAAGAACGACAAGTAATTAGTATTACTAGGGTTGAAAAGTACATTTTAATATTCTTTTTGGCGATAATGACTCCTAAAAGATGCACGCCGAAAGTTATCGTAGGGTAGCACAGCTGTGCTACCCGTGTACCTCATTTACTTGAAGCTGTAAGTTCTAATTTTTTTCTTTGCGTCCTTTGCGGTTCGTTATACCAATTTGAAAAATGATTGCGACAGATGCATTGATACAACCTACATTTACAGGACTTACGCAAGTGTCACAAAAAATTAAAATTTTTAGTTTGTAGTCAGGGCTTCAGCCCTGATTTTGTTCGCGTAGCGTCTCGAAGAGAGGACTAAAGTCCTCACTACGAACTAAAAATAATATGCCAGTTGCGTAAGTCCTAATTTAGAAAGCGATCCCCAATCCAAAATCCAAAATCCAAAATGGTATTAGTCTTTGAGCAAAAAAAATAGGGTGTGCAATGCTCACCCTACTGATTTATCTGCTAGAAACTTATTTACTTTTCAGGTTTTGGTTGCTGACCTTTGGAACAGCGGTCAAACCACTCCTGGTATTTTTTTCGATGTGACTCATTTTCAACAGAAATTGCTACTCGCACGCGCTTACATCCGTGATTTTTCTCTAGTGCGATCGCATTCAATAATAAACTAGCAATTTTCGGTGAACTAAATTCGCCGCTGACTGTTAAACCGCCGTCAAAATGTGTAAGTTCAAGTGTTTCTACTTCATTTAATTCAAGTCCAGAAATTTCGCCATCACTTAAATCAATTTCTGCGAGTTGCTTACGTTCTGGACTCACTTGTTCGACAATTAATTTCTCACGGCGAACAGGAACTTGCACCATCCGGGTTTCGATTTCTTTGCGAACAATTACTTCACCAATTCTACGTTTTTTGCTTTCAACAACTAGCCGTTCTTCTAGTAAACGAATAATCTTTTCTTCACTAACGTTTTCTAATTCTGCTGGCTCAACAGAATTATTTGTAGTTTGATTATAAGTTAGCTCTTTAGTTGAGTTTTTTGATAGTTCTGACAGTTTGCGTAGGTGCAGATCGTCGTAGACATCGCCTGGTGTTTCTGATTCTAAATTTTCAGGCATATACTCAATTTCTGATTGGTCTAAGTCTATGAAAACAGATTTAGTCGGGTTATCGATTTTTTTTATTCTCTGGCTCTGCACTCGGAATAAAGAAGCATGTTTATCAGCTAAATTTCGATCTGATATTAAAATTTGTGGATTAATTTGGTTGGATATAACTAAGTTTAGCCGATGATTAGTATCTACAATTAAATCCTGAACCTTTCCTACTAGCTCACCTTGACTATCAAACACAATGAAATTATTCACCTTGTTTTTCAAATTTGCTAGTAAGGTGTTAGTGTGAGTGTTCGATCTGAGTTTTCCAATGTTATTTGCCATCGGTTAGCTATTAGTAAAAGGGACTGGGTATTGGGTATTGGGGACTGGGTGGTAAATCCCCAGTCCTTAATTTCCCGTTAGCGTTCTTCAATGGGAAGATTAGGAGCATTCACGTCTAATTCTTCACGACGGACAGTTTCTTGAGTTTCAACTGTGTCTTGATCTACCACTTTTTTAACTCTAACTTCTTCGCGCACAAATGCTTCTTTGCGAATTTCAGGAGTTTCTTCATGGAGTTCAACACGAGCAACTTCACCTTCACGGAAGTCTGCTTCACGTGCAGAAACAGTTCTACCCGCATCCGTAGGAGTTACACGTTCAATCACAACTCGCTCTTTTTCTACTGGTACTGCGACTCGTGCAGTGTCGGTTTCAACGTGTTTACCAATTGCTACTTCTCCAGTTTTGCGGCGTCGTGTGCTAGCAATTAATCGTTCTTCATACAATCTCAAAGTTTGATGATCTTGTTCATTTAAGTTGTATAAAGAAGGCTCATGTTCGTATGTGTAACTATCACGGTTGTAAGTAGGAGTAGAATAAGTCGAATCTAAAGGTGCTGATGCTTCTAGAGGTGTTGATGCTTCTACAGGTGTTTTGTAGTCTCCCGGTTGGCGATACACTCCCCGCACCCGTTCTTCGTAGTCGTAGTCAAGCGCTAGGCGTTCATTGAACTCAGGTAAATCTTCTGCTTGCTCTCTAGTCAAGCCAATGGTGTAAACGCGATCGCTAGTGTAGTCAATACGGGCGCGACCAATTGGTAGCAATACTTTTTTACCAAAAATCCAGAATCCTAAGTCAACAACTAGATAACGGATATGGCCATCTTCATCAACTAAAACGTCGTTGATACTACCAATTTTTTCATCAGTTCCTTGTGTATATACCCCAAGTCCCTTAATTTCATGACCTTCAAAACTATCACGATAGTTAGGTTCAAAATCTTCTAATTTGTAAAGTACCATTCTATTTAACCTCAAAAATTTTATTTACATTTCCTTATTACTAAGGTAAGCATTTATTCAATTGTTTACCTCCTTCTGTCGAAATAAATTTATTAACCAGAATTTATCAAAAGTTATAGGCATTTTCCAAAATTATGCATATAAAAATTTAAATTAAAATACAGACAAAGATAAAAAATTAACTTTGCCTGCTAGATTTTATAAAATGTAGCAAAAATCAAAATTAAACAGGTTTTATCTATACCTATCAGAGCTACTTTCTGTAATTTACTAACATAAACAGTTAACAGTTAGCAGATATATTTTAACTGATAACTGTTAATTATTAAATGTTTCGATGTTTATTAGTATCAGTTTCCTGTACGCGTAACTCACCGGCAGTATCAACATCTAACTCTTCTCGACGAATCGTATCTTGTGCTTCTACAGTGTCACGTTCTACTACTTTTTTAACTCGGACTTCTTCACGCACAAACGCTTCTTTACGAATTTCGGGTGTTTCTTCGTAGACTTCTATGCGTGCTACCTCTCCTTCTTGAAACTTCAGTTCGTTGTTATTAACGGTTCCTAATTCTGTGGGTAAAACTCGCTCAATCAAAACTCGTTCTTTTTGAATAGGCACTGTAACGCGTGCAGTTTCCGTTTCAATATGCTTACTAACAGCTACTTCCCCAGTTTTCACCCGATGCTTATTAGCAATTAATCGTTCTTCGTAGAGTCTAAAAGTTTGATGATATTGCTCATTCAACTCGTATAAGCCTGGTTCTTTCTGGTAATTGTATGTATCATTATAAGTCACACCACTGGTTGAAGAACGAAATACACTACGTACTTTTTCTTCGTAATCGCTATCAACATTTGCACTTTCTTGGTACTCAGGTAATCTTTCTATTTGTTCTCTGCTCAACCCATCAACATGTACAGTTCTTGCTGGATAATTGATACGCGAAAGACCAACTGGTAGTAAGATTTTTTTGTTAACATAACCGATGTTGGTGTCAATAACTAAATATCGAAAACGGCCATCGTCGTCAACTAAAACATCAACAACTGAGCCAACTATTTCTCCCCCCTCTGTATAAACATCCAATGCTTTTACGTCATCTCCACCAAAAGTTTCTCGATAATTTGGGTCGAAATGTTCAAGTTTGTGAAGAGGCATATGCTGTTCTCAAGTCTTTTATAATCTTTATCTGCTAGTGTAAAAAGTACTAGACAGAATCTCCTCCTGCTGGCGACTGAGTTAAATTAAGATATTTCATGGTCTGTAACTCATACTTTATGATGGTAATATTCAATTTAAAGACGATTGATAATCAATAGAGATATAACTAAAGTTATAATCAAAGCCTCAAATCTGGACTTATAGCGGCAAGCCGCTGCGTGTCTACGTTAAAAAAATTGACTTTTACAAAGAGTTTTGACCTTAACACCAAGCGTATTGTCGTATATCTAATTTCTGGCAAAATCTATTTGTAATATTATTGACATTAAAAAATAACTTACTTTAACTGAAACACGATTATCGTTGATTTTTACGTTTGAAAACTACTGAGGGTTTTGACTAAATATTGTGTCAATGTAAACGCATCTACACCCAACTCAGTCCGTTCTTGGGCTGCTAAAATACCTGCTTGGGAATGCCACCAAGCAGCAGTCGCAGCAATATCTTCTGGTGGGATCTGTTTAGTCGTGGCTTGCGCTAACAGTCCACCCAGTAGCCCAGTTAACACGTCGCCGCTACCACCACGTGCTAAGGCGGGTGTACTTTCTGGAACGATCCAAACTTCACTTTGGCTGTTGGCTACGGCAGTTTTCGCACCTTTTAATAAAACTACTGCCCCACTTTGTGCTGCTGCTTCTCGTACTGCTTTCACCCTATGATGTTTAGCATCGGCGACATGGGGAAACAATCGCTGGAATTCACCTGTGTGGGGTGTGAGTATGGTTAGTGCTTGGCGTTTTTGTAAAGTGGGGATAGTTCCTATTTGGGCGAGTATATTTAAACCATCGGCATCAAGAATCAAAGGAACATCGCTTTCGATGACCTCTTGTACAATGGGAGTGGCATCTGTTGTTAAGCCGGGGCCACAAGCGATCGCACTAAAAGAACTCAGATTAGTTTTTGCAGGTAGTTGCAATTCGGCGATCGCTCCGGTTTCTGTCTCTAGACAACCGACAATCAGCGCTTCTGGCAAATGCGACACCAAAAGAGATTTCAAAGATTCGGGTACAGCAACCGAAAGCATTCCTACACCACTACCCCGCGCTCCCAAACCAGTTAAAATTGCTCCACCTGCATAACGCCGAGAACCACAAATCAGCAATAAATGTCCTTCCTTATATTTGTGGGTAACCGCTGGACGAGGTAAAGGTAAAGTCGAAAGTGCTATTGCTGGTGTAATGCGTTTAATTCTGGGTGCATCTCCTAAAACAGCTTCGACATCAGCCAAAGGAATATCAAAATCAATTAACTCTGCTTTACCGACATATTCCAGTGCTTGGTCTTGCAAAAAAGCCAACTTCCATAAACCCAAGCAAAAAGTTTGAGTGGCGCGAATCGCAGTTCCCAATACTTCGCCTGTGTCGGTGTGCAACCCTGAAGGTAAATCAATACTCAAAATTGGTACAGACAATTCATTTAATTGATTAATTGCAGAGGCGATGGGATCGGTGAGGTTTTTTTCTAAACCAAATCCAAACAACCCATCAATCAACAAATCAGAACTCGGCAATTGCTCAATTTCTTGATAAATTGGGATACCTAAACTTTGAGCATACTGCAAATGTTGTGAAGTTAATTCTTTGAACTTAGAAAAAGGCGAATAAATCCAAATTTCATAGCCACGAAAATGTAATTCGCGGGCTACTACTAAAGCATCTCCCCCATTGTGACCGGGGCCGACGAGAATGCCGATATGGGGATTTGAGGAGAAGCGAGAAGAAAACGCGGAGACTGGGAGACACGGGGACGCGGGGAAAGAAGACGCAAAGAGTGGGGGACGCTCTGACGCTCTTAATGAACTCTCCGTGTCCCCGCGTCCCAATGTCCCCGCGTCCTTTTGAGTTGGGTAAATATTTTGAATGCGACGGGCAATTAAGCCCGCCACTTTTTCCATCAAAGCTACTACAGGCATTCCTGCTGCAAAGATCCGCGCTTCAATACCGCGCATTTGCTCAGCAGTTACTACTACTTGCGAGATTTGTTCTTGCCTATCTGACATCAGTGCTGAGTGAAAAATTAGGAGTTTAGAGTTTAGAGTTAGGAGTTAGGAGTTAGGAGTTAGGAGTTAGGAGTTAGGAGTTAGGAGTTATGGCAATCCTATATGATTTGCGAGAATTAGCGGTGTTTAGATCCCCAATTTCTTTGAGAAATTGGGGATCTTGTTTCTCACGAAAGATTTAGGATTGCTATAGGAGCTTGGAGTTATGAGTTTTATATTACCGCTAATTGCTAGCCTTAACCCCGGCAAGGTGGGTAGAATTTCTGCACTAGAACTTTTCTTGACACCTAACTCCAAACTCCTAACTCCTAACTCCTAACTCCTAACTCCTAACTTGTTCACTTCCCGTAATAAACCCTAGCATCTTTGTATCCTATATTTCGTAGATATTTATTCCATTCTTGTGCTTGTACTCGGCCAGCGAAAGGCCCTACTGCTACGTGTGGTCCTCGTGGTTGGGTTCTTTCAAGAACTCCGCCAGATCGTCCTAAATCTTGGCTGAATCGGGCTAAAGTCTGTCTAATTTGAGCAGCGATCGCAGGTAAATCTTCTCTAGTGGTGGGAATGGCGACAAAATATCTAGAGACTTGTTTTGGAACATTTGTAGAACGGCGATCGCTATTTCTATTACCTCCATCAAAGGAGCCTATTTCCTGTCCGTTAGCAAAGCTGATAATTCGTGCGCTATAAATGCCTCGTGACTGTAGCTCATTTATCCGTTGTTGGGCGTTAGATACTGTGCTAAAAACTCCTGATTGAATGACGTTACGTCCTTGATATTCTCGAATGTAAGCACTAGGTTCCAACCGACGTATTTGTTCTAGAGTCTGGTAATCGCTAGCATCAACGAAAACTAAGTAGCGCTCAAAGTTTTGGTTATATTGACTAAATTGTGCTGGTTGAGAAGGCTGAAAGTTTTGCTCTGGTTGATAAGTTTCTACTGGTTGCGAGGGTTGAAAATCCTGTGCTGGTTGCAAAGGCTGAAAGTTTTGCTCTGGTTGATAGGTTTGTGCTGGTTCCGCCGGTGGTAACTGCGGTGATTCTTGACCAAAGGGAACTGGCGGTAAAGGTTCAAATTCTTGAGCCAGTAGCAGGTTGTTGTTGGAGACTTGTGCTTGTGCTGGAGTAGAGTTGGCAAGCACCGCTAAACATCCTCCTATTAATAAGGAGAAAATTTGCGATCGCATAAATTGACTTGGTATTTTACTAGACATATTAGTTGGAAAGTAATCTAAATATTTTTCGGCAATTTACGTGAAGCAATTTTGGATTGACTTTAAGGAATCATCGGTCAGGAACTAATTAGTTTGTTGTTGTAGCAATTAGATAGCGTTAGTGTTAAATTACCTCATTTAGGTTCTAAACAATACATCTGTTACTAATCTTAGATAAGTAAGTGAGTGACAGCTATCAGTGTAGGTGGGGGATGAGGGGGATGAGGGAGATGAGGGAGATGAGGGGGATGAGGGAGATGGGGAGGTGGGGAGATGGGGAGATGGGGAGGTGGGGAGGTGGCCAAATGAGGGAGAAAGTAATTCTTCTTTCCCCCCATCTCCCCATCCCCTTATCTCCCCATCCTCTTTCCATGCCCAATGCCCCCTGCCCAATGCCCAATACCCAGTTGACTAAAGTGCTTTACTGGCAAGGCTTTGAAGAGTCTATGCTACAATTGGACAACCACGCAACTACCGTGTTGGGTTTGTATGAAAAAAGTCGTCGTTGGTCTTTCGGGTGGTGTTGACAGTTCCACCGCCGCTGCTATCCTGCACCATCAGGGTTATGAAGTAATTGGTTTGACTCTTTGGCTGATGAAAGGCAAAGGTCAATGTTGCTCTGAAGGTATGATCGACGCGGCTGGTATCTGTGAACAACTGGGCATTCCCCACGAGGTTGTGGATATTCGGGATGTCTTTCAAACAAATATTGTCGATTTTTTGGTGACTGGTTACAGCGCTGGGATCACGCCTTTGCCTTGTTCTCAGTGCAATAAAACGGTGAAATTTGGGCCAATGGTGGAGTATGCCCGCGAAAAATTGGGATGCGATCGCATTGCCACTGGTCATTATGCCCGAATTAACTATGATGAAGCTACTGGGCGTTATCAGTTACTAAGGGCTATTGACCGCAACAAAGACCAGTCTTATTTTCTCTATGATTTGTCTCAAGATTTACTAGAGGCAAGTGTATTTCCTTTGGGCGAATTGGAAAAAACTGATACTCGTCGCATCGCTGCTGAATACGGTTTACAAACCGCTGATAAGCCTGAAAGTCAAGACTTGTGCTTAGTGGAAAGTAACGGTTCCATGCGGGCGTTTTTGGATAAATATTTAGCTCCAAAAACAGGCGATATTGTGGATACCACAGGCAAAGTTTTGGGACAACATGATGGCGTTCATCACTACACAATTGGACAGCGCAAAGGTTTAGGAATTGCTGCTCCTGAACCACTGTATGTGATTGAATTAGATGCGGTGAATAATCGAGTTATCGTTGGCGATCGCACTAAGGTAACTCAGCCAGAATGTACTGTAGGGCGAGTAAATTGGGTTTCTATTACTGAACCGTCTACACCAATTCATGCCGAAGTGCAAATTCGCTATCGTTCTACACCTACAGCAGTAACGGTGATTCCTCTGGAAAATTCCCGTGTGCGTTTAGTGTTTGATGAACCCCAATTCAGCATCACACCCGGACAAGCTGCGGTATGGTATGACGGAGAAAAAGTATTAGGTGGCGGAATTATCGAACAGTTTAGTTGATTGTAGAGACGTTGCAATGCAACGTCTCTATTCTTACGCCAAAAAATCATCCTCAGAATTGCGATTTTGTAAAATATCCAGAATGCGGCGATTTTCTGTTTGTAAACCGCGCACTTCTGATTGCATTTGTAACATATCAGCTCTCATTTCTTGCATATCAGCTCTCATTTCTTGCATATCAGTACGGATATCTCTAATTTCAATAGAAACGGTATCAAAATTACGCTGCATAGTTTCAAAATTACGCTGGGTAGTTTCAAAGTTACGTTGATGCTGCGTTACAGTTTCCAAAAGAGCGCTGACTGCTAGACGCATATCAATAAGTTGGTCTTCCATGCGGTTGATGCGATTTTTGTCTTCGGTCATCAGCTTAGCTCCTAATATCCAGAAATAAATATTATTTATTTTGCGTAAGTCCTGGAATAGTAAAAAGGAATATACCTTACTCCCCCGTCCCCAGTCCCCATTTTTAAGCTAGCATCCATAAGAATATGCCAGCTATGTTTGGGGGTAAAAAGTGAGGAAAATTTGGCTACTGGGTTTGACATTAGTTAGTTTGGGAGGGATGGTGTTGTGGTTTAATATGCGTTCTTTGCCAACGTCAACACCAACTGTTGCAGCTTCACCACCTAAAGCTATCCGCTATGAACAGCGCACCTTACCCGAAAGCATAGCTAATATCCTATTCATTCCAGCTAATAGCCGATTTTTGGTAACTCCTGCATTATCAGAGAAAGTAGGCACTATAGAACAATTTGCCCAGAAGTATAAAGCGATCGCCATCTTCAATGCAGGCTTTTTTGACCCAGCTAACCAAAAGTCTACATCCTATGTCATCATACAAGGAAAATTGGTAGCTGATCCCAAGCAAAACGATCGCTTAGTCAACAATCCCAACTTAAAACCTTACCTCGATAAAATTTTCAATCGCACAGAATTCCGTCGCTACATCTGCGGACAAACTGTTAAATATGATATTACTTTGCACAATGAATCAACACCAGCTGGTTGTCAGTTGGTACATGCTATAGGTGCTGGACCGCGCTTATTACCAAAACTCACTTTAGTAGAAGAAGGTTTTGTGGATAATGCCAATAAACGAGACGCACTCGGTAGCAATCAAACCAATGCTAGAACTGCTGTAGGAATTACTCATGATGGCAGTGTTGTTTTAATCATGGTGGCTCAAAAACCTTCAGCTAGGACTAACTCTGGTATATCGTTACCAGCCTTGGCAGATTTGATGAAAACCCTTGGTGTCCAAAAGGCGATGAATTTAGATGGGGGTAGTTCGTCTTCGCTGTACTACAAGGGTAAAACCTTTTACGGAAAAATTGATTTGCAGGGAAATTACATTAAGCGACCCGTGAAATCAGTTTTACTGGTTCAGGAAAACTAACAAAACCAGATTAGGCTAAATCTCAAGACAGGACGTATTATATTATACGTTGTATAATATAAAATCAATCCAGGTCTTGGAAGACGCAATTAATTGCGTCTCTACACTTAGGGTTTTGTTGTTTTAGGGACTTGCAAAAGTCAAGGTTATATGAAATTAATTAAGAAGTTTTTAGCATTTTGTTTTCTTTTATTTGGCGTTCCATTGTCTGCTGCAATGTTCTGGGAAATTGTTAATCCCAAAACTATTCCTAAAGATAAAGAAAATGCTATAGCTGCTTTAACTATTTTGACAGTTCCCTCAACACTTATAGGAGGTTGGTTGAGTTGGTCTTTAGTACAGCAAAACAAAAAAGAAAAAGCGTTACTTATTACATCAGAACAAAAGCGTCTTCAGTCGGTATTTTTAGAATTAGTTGAGAGCAATTCTGGAACGATAACAGTATTGCAAATGGCGAAAAATGCCGAAATATCAACCCAGAACGCTAAAGAATATTTAGATGGCAAAGCCAAGGAACTCAATGCTTCTTTTGAAGTGGGTGAAAATGGAAATATTTTGTATCGGTTTTCCTAAAAATTTAGAATCCTGTAATCGAGAATTAGTGAATTTATAGAAAAAATCTGATGCGGATGTAGGTTGGGGCAGCCCTGCGTTGGACGGGTTCCCCGGCTTGTACCGCTAACGCGGAACCCGTAGGGTAGCAAGTGGCGATACACCCAAAAAATCAAATAAAATTCTTAGATTTTTTCATACTTGCGGAGGAGGTAACTTTCAGCAAGACAATTGTCATTATGGCAATAGGATAACCTACAAGCGCTCTTTGTAGCACTATGGGATAGTTATATGGATGCCGACACCAAAAAAACAACTTTTAATGCATTCATCTCTCAGATGAATGATGAAGATTGGTTTAACTTAGGCAAATCTGACGCTTGGGCTGGAAAATCTAAAATTTCACCAGAACAAGATTCCCAAGCGGCGAGTATGTATGATTTAGGTTACAGCGAAGGGGAAACTCAACGTCCACCAACTCAATCAATTAAACAGGAGTCAGAATTGAGGAGTCAGAATTGAGAATACACCAATTAGAAATTGTTAAAATTAAATATTTAAATCGCGTAGAGCTAAACGAATTTGTTCCACACGTCTGCGGTTGACGCCGAGATCTGACTCTCCGACGCGGGATGCCGATCGCACATGAATTACTGATTCATTAGCAGGTAAATAAAATTCTACATCATCAGTAAATTTAAAGATGCGGCTTTTAGAAAGAGCATGGATGTAATTATCTGTTTGTTCTATCACCTCTGTACGGGGAACAACCGTGAGAACTTTGAGTAAGACTTCTTTGGCTCTATCGCGCTCTACATGATAAGCGATGGGGTCAATGGCGTGTTTAGCATCTGCGTTTTGACTGACAACACAGTTGTTTGAAGCTGGACAAGGACTAAGATGACCTTTATCAAGTCCCAAGCTAGAAGCAGCCCAGGTAGCGCTAGGAAGTATGAAAGTTAGGAGTATTGTCAGAGCGACACTCCACAAGAGTGTTTTGGTGTAGGCGAAACTCGTCGTAGACATCGCTGTTAGCAGGCGAGGCATGATAAACTCACTTCTCAACGTTGGACTCAATTATTTTCCGTTATTTTGGGGTAGTTATCGAACAGAATAAAGGCGTCAGTTGTTAGAATTCAGTCAGTTGCGGGTCTCAATCCCCGACTGATTTATTCTGACTCCTGAATTCTGACTTCTGAATTCTTCTTCAAATTTTTTTTCAAAAAATAGGCGGTGTGTTATTGAGTTAAGACACCCCCTAAAATTTTTTCCCACTCCTACTCGGCTGAATCGCGTCTGTGTTCACTGCTAAGGCACAATCAACACTGGACAAGGGGAAAGATTAATTACGCGAGTGGTAACGCTATCAGTCGCTCCCTCTTCAGTTAAGCCCAGCCCCCGACAGCCCATGATGATTAAATCTGCACCAATTTCATCTGCGACATCGCAGATGGTAAAAGCTGGTTTGCCTTGCCTTTCCAGAACTTCAGATTGAATTCCTTGCCCAGAAAATAAAGATTGGGCAGTTTGGAGCAGTTTGGCAACTACCTCTGGCGACACCATTGGATCTCCACTAGGTGCATCTGGGGATGGTTCTTCTACCACAGACAGCAGCACCAAGCGACTGCCGTACTTTTGGACAATGTTGGTAACTACGTCGGCAGCTTCCCGCGTCTCCCGGCTTTGATCGATTGGAAATAGTACTGTCTTAAACATCTCTATCACCTGGCACCCCTGACTCCGGTAAAATCTGGATGGTTCTACTTTCAAAACAATAACAAAAAGGCAATCAGGAGAGTTTGCTGTGTCCAAAAAAAGTTTAGCAAGTTTATCTGCGGCTGATATTTCTGGAAAACGCGCCTTGGTGCGGGTTGATTTTAACGTGCCTGTGGATGACCAAGGCAATATCACAGACGATACTCGGATTCGCGCTGCTCTGCCAACTATCCAAGATTTGACCCAAAAGGGAGCTAAGGTGATTTTAGCCAGTCATTTTGGGCGTCCCAAGGGTGTGGATGACAAATTGCGCTTGACACCCGTAGCTAAACGCCTCTCTGAGTTGTTGGGACAAGAAGTTGTCAAAACTGATGACTCCATTGGCGATGAAGTTGCAGCTAAGGTGGCGGCGCTGGAAAATGGGCAAGTGCTGTTACTGGAAAATGTCCGCTTCTACAAAGAAGAAGAGAAAAATGACCCAGAATTTGCCCAAAAATTGGCTGCTAATGCTGATTTTTATGTAAATGATGCTTTTGGTACTGCACACCGCGCCCATGCTTCTACTGAAGGTGTGACTAAATTCCTCAGTCCTTCTGTCGCTGGATATTTAGTTGAGAAGGAATTGCAATATCTCCAAAACGCCATTGAAAATCCCCAGCGTCCTTTGGCTGCAATTATTGGTGGTTCCAAGGTTTCCAGTAAAATTGGCGTGATTGAAACGCTGCTGGAGAAGTGCGACAAGCTAATCATCGGTGGTGGGATGATTTTTACCTTCTACAAAGCCCGTGGTTTGAATGTTGGTAAGTCGTTGGTGGAAGAAGACAAACTAGAATTGGCGAAATCTTTGGAAGCCAAGGCCAAAGAACGTGGTGTTACCTTCCTGTTACCCACAGATATCGTATCAGCAGATAAATTTGCTCCCGATGCCAATGCAACAACTGTCAGCATCGAGAATATCCCTGCTGATGGTATGGGTTTGGATATTGGCCCAGACTCAGTAAAAGTTTTCCAAGAAGCCCTTGCAGATACGAAAACGGTAATTTGGAACGGGCCGATGGGTGTGTTTGAGTTTGACAAGTTTGCCGTAGGTACAGAAGCGATCGCCCGCACTCTGGCTGAAATTGGCAAAACTGGCACAACCACCATTATCGGCGGCGGCGACTCGGTGGCGGCTGTGGAAAAAGTCGGTTTAGCCGAACAAATGAGCCACATCTCCACCGGCGGCGGCGCTAGCTTGGAGTTACTTGAAGGTAAGGTGTTACCTGGTATCGCAGCTTTAGATGATGCGTAAGTAGGGAGTGGGGAGTGGGGAGATGAGGGGGATGAGGGGGATGAGGGGGATGAGGGAGTGTGGGGAGATGGGGGAAAGAGAATTAATGCTTCCCCATCCTCTCACACCTCCCACACCTCCCATGCTTCCCCATCCTCCCACACCTCCCACACCTCCCACACCTCCCACACTTCCTG
>JAVRBV020000132.1:0-23431 GCA_034531095.2 Nostoc sp. CreGUA01
CTGGCTAATAGCGAAAGTCCTCTTTAGAGGACTGAAAATTACAGTCCATTTCAATGGACTTCAGCTATGAGACCGCCGTTTTAACGGTGGGCGGACGCGCAACACCCAACGAGTACGCTATTTTTAGCTTAAGTTGACACCTATGAGCAATGCGCTTTACCCCTACATCTGACTATCGAACTCACGTTAATAAAGGGCTGAAATGACCAATTTTCCTATATGCATACCATGATTAATTTGTACAGTGCGTAAGTCCTATAATTTTAAAAATTGCTTGTGCATCTGATTCTTTTGCTTTTCTAATTTTGGAATGTAACATAATTTTGAACAAGCAATTTGGGAATATCATCTGGAGAATGGAGAATAGGCAATCAAATCAGCACCATGAGTTTTTAATTCTTCCTCAGTGTCTTCCTCTGCATGAAATCAAAAATTAAATACTTTACAAATTAATCACTAATTAACTCTTATTTTTGAGCAATTTTATGGGCTAGGTCTACGTACAAAGCTTTCTCCACTCAACAGTGCAATTCCTAATGTGACAATACCAATCCCTAAGCTTTGAATTAGGTTTAAAGTTTCGCTAATTGTTGCCCATGCGACTAATGCTGTTAACGCTGGACTGCTTGCGCCGATGATAGAAGCCTTAGTTGCGCCAATCATGCGAATTCCCACATTATTGAAAGTATGTCCGATGAAACTAACTAAACCAGAAAAAATGCTGCCAATCCACAGGGGTGTCCAATCAAGTTGGGTGCTGGGAAGTGGCCAGAAAAGTAAGCTTACAGCAGAAAACAGTAGGGTACAGGTAAAACTAATCCAGGTGAAGGGAACTGGATGGAATTTTTCTAAACATTTTTGAGCTAGGACTTTATAAAAGGCATAAACAACTCCAGAACCAACGCTGGCGAAAATGCCAGTAGTAATGGTGTCACTCCTGTAAGCAGCAGAAGATTGAGGAATTGTGAGTACGCTGCCCCCTAGAATAATTACTATTACTAGCCAACGGAAAAGTGTAGGACGTTCGCCAAAAAACCTCCAAGCAAGCAGCACTGTAAACACGGGATAAGTAAAAAATAGGGTCATGGCAATTCCAGTAGGAATTAAGCCAATAGCAATGTAGAGTAATGCAATATACACAAACATCAATACTCCGCAGCCCAATGCTTGGAGCAAAACATCAGTGTGTTCCCGCCTGAATAAGTCTCGGAATTCTTTTTCAGCAGATGGATACAACTTGAATGCTAAAGATGCCATAAGTGGAACCACTAGTAGCATTCGCATGAACATCAGCAATAATGAGTTCTGCAAATCCGGTTTAACGTATCCACCGAGTAGAAATAAACCCAGTACGAGATGTTCTGAAAACAAAACTCGCACAGTAACATTGTGAAACGATAAAACGAAAGCGGATAGAAGAACCGTCAGAATGCCCAATTTGCTAAAAGTTTTCTAAAGGACAACCCGATTGTATTGCTAAAACCACTGTTTTGTTTGGTGCTGATTTTTTTGCTATTTAGCAAATACTTACTATCTTTATGTCTTAGGAGTAAAAAATCTTGAACCACAAAGACGAGAACAGCAATATAGTAAGGCAGTCCAGTCTTTGGTTGAACGGACTGCCTGTACAAAGATAAAAAAGGTATTGATCTTTTCTAAACTAAAGCGGGTTCACGTCGGTTATATGCAGAAGAATTTCCCTTAATAGCCTCACTCTGCTTACCATCAATACCAACAGGAATATCACCCACAAGTGTGACTCGTTGAACATGGCGAGGTTGATTGCCGTAGTCTGCGATGCCTGCGGCGGGCTGCGCCAACGCATAATGTTGAGTAGCGCGATTATCCCAGAAAGCCACATCGCCTACTCTCCAACGCCACCGGACTGTGTTCTCAGGACGTGTGATCTAAGCTTGTAACAATTTCACGATTTCATCAGATTCATTCTGTGATAAACCACGCAGACGGCGCACGAACCCACCAATAAATAACCCACGTTCACCAGATTCAGGATGGATGCGGACAACTGGATGCAGGGTTTCGTATACAGTCGAGGTGAAAACAGCCCGATGCTTTAAGACTTCTTCTGGTAAGTCAATTGTAGCTGCTGCATAATCGTAGGCATTGCTGTGTACTGCCCAGAGTTGGTCAGCAAGATTACGTAGGTGAGTTGGTAAATCTTCGTAGGCAGTCACGGAGTTTGCCCAAATGGTGTCACCTCCTGATGGCGGGATGACAAGGGCCCGCAAAATAGAACCAAGAGGGGGACGATCTACAAATGTCACATCAGTGTGCCAATTATTGGCACGGCTCACAGTCTTACCGTAATTGAGATCAAGAACTTCTGGGTTTTCTGGCAATGAGGGAACGGTGGGATGGGCTGTGGTGACTTCCCCAAAGCGACGGGCGAAGGCTACTTGTCCTTGAGTGTCAAGGTTCTGATCTCGGAAGAAGATGACTTTGTGTTTAACTAAAGCTTTACGGATATCGCTAATGATTTCATTGCTGAGGTTACTGCTCAAGTCAACACCGATGATTTTTGCACCGATACGTCCGGCGATTGGTTTGATGTCAAAGTGTTGGGAAGTCATGATATTTGTGTCTCCAAGGATAATTTGTTTTATGCAGAGAGTAGTAGTATGGCAAGAACTGATTGACGGATAGATTCCCTGTAGAGACGGCGATTTATCGCGTCTCTCTTAACTATCTATGCAGGGTAAAAAACGAATGTTCGTAATTCAATGCTTTCTCGTGGGGGAGCGTTGGCTGGGCTAGTGGGGTCTTCAAAGGCTGTATGATCGGCAAAACGGGCGCGTCCGTCTTCTGCGGAGTCGAAGCATTTGATAAATAGTGCTTCGTCTCTGTGCATTTGCGGAAAGTAGAACCATGGTTATCCCATCTTGGATTTTAGTTAATTTCTGTCAATCCCTGTGTCCTATTTTTGAACTGCACCAACGGGAAGAGGTTCACCGAGAACTTTGGCGAATCTTTCCAAATAGAAGTCCACAGGATTTGCTACTGCTTGAATTGAGGAGCGATCGCTTACCAGATTCCACCATGTCTGCAAACGAGGTGTTTCTGCTGGTAGTGTGAATTTGCGGAAGTGTTCTAAGAGTGGTAAACGTTCAAACCAAGGATAGAAGCTGATATCAACTAGGCTAAATTGATCTCCTAACAAGTAATCACCTTTGTCTAATGCTTCTTGTTCAATATATAGAAGTGCTTTTGTGAACTCTTTTCGTCCTTGTTCCTGTTCCTGGCTATCTTTACCGCGCAGAAATTTGTTAAAAGCTGGGACAAGGCGAGTATTGGCGTAGTCTATCCAAATCCGAGCGATCGTTTAAAGTTACTTCAAATTAAAACAAGGCATAAACAGAGTCGCAAGCTGTAAATTCATTTTTTCTTTCACCAGGTTCGTCCTTCTTTTATGGCTATTTATTATACAAAATACTATGTATAAATACTTGGTTAAGGATGATTGTACGGAATAAGACTTGATTTTATATAAATGTTTGTGATACTCTGCCTTCAGCTATAAACTACAGTTACTCGATAATTTATTCGTAGTTTAAGATTACACAGTGTGCATTAAATGGGAATCGCCCCCTATGCCGAAAGATTGGTACGAATGGCACGATCTCTACAACACTGAGCCAAAATTGCAGCAGCGTCTAGAAATCGTGCAGGAATATATTGCTTATAGCTTGAATGCCTTGCCAGATGGCGCTATCCGGGTAGTAAGTGTTTGCGCGGGTGATGGGCGAGATTTACTAGGAACTTTAAAAAATCACCCTCGTGCAAAAGATGTATATGCAAGACTTGTAGAACTCAACCCCCAGTTAGTTGAACGGGGACAGTTATTTGTGTTTTCCGGCGTTCCTAGTAAAGCGAGGTAAAAAATGTCTATTCAAAACACAGTATCGAGTTGGGAAGAAGGCCATAAACTCTGTATCAATTGCAATTTGTGCGTCCAAGTGTGTCCTACCAACGTCTTTGACTCCGTACCTAATCAACCACCTGCGATCGCCCGCAAGGAAGACTGTCAAACTTGTTTCATGTGTGAGGCATATTGTCCTGCGGATGCACTGTATGTTGCACCTGAATCTCATACCGATATTGAAGTCAAGGAGGATGATTTAATTGAAAGTGGCATGATGGGCGAATATCGTCGCCTCTTAGGTTGGGGATATGGCAGAAAAAACAATAGTGAATTGGATACGGCTCATAAACTGCGCCAACTACCGCGTCCTTATCAAAGTTAATTTGGGTGTCTAAAGCACTGTTTGGCGAAGTTCTGGAAAGACTTTAGATACTTTATTCAAGAGATATTCGCCATAAGTGCCGCGAAATTCGTGAACACTGGCTTTATCCCAGCGATCGCTTTTATCATCATTCACTACTACATCCTTCAATTCAATGGGTTTGACTTCAGTAATTCGATGTACATACCGTAGTATTATCTAAATAATTCTCGCGGGTTCTCAAAATCAAAAATACTTCATAGGACAAGCAGCAATTATCGAGTAACGCCAACTGAGCAATAAAATTTGTCAATTCAATAGTGAAATTATCCCGAAATCATGCAATATAACCAATTAGGCAATAGTGGCCTTAAAGTTTCTGAAATTTGCCTCGGCACAATGACCTATGGGCGACAAAATACTATCGAAGAAGCACATCAGCAGCTAGATTATGCGATTAATCAAGGAATTAATTTTATAGATGCGGCTGAAATGTACCCCGTACCACCCAGTGAAGAAACCTATGGTTTAACCGAAACTTATATTGGAGAATGGTTAAAGCATCAACAGCGAG
Source organism: Nostoc sp. CreGUA01 (assembly GCA_034531095.2). GTDB lineage: Bacteria > Cyanobacteriota > Cyanobacteriia > Cyanobacteriales > Nostocaceae > Nostoc. The sequence goes on from JAVRBV020000132.1 coordinate 4,816, forward strand.
ATAAATTAATAATTGCTACTAAAATTGCGGGGCCTGGTCGCGGCTTTAAATGGTTACGTGGTGGTGCGGAAGGAATTGAACGAAACAATATCAAACAAGCAATAGATGATAGTCTCGCAAGATTACAAACAGACTATATTGATTTATACCAAATCCATTGGCCCGACCGTTATGTTCCTCGTTTCGGGCAAACAGTTTTTGACCCCAAACAGGTAAAGGAAACAGTTCCCATTGCCGAACAACTGGAAGTTTTTGCTGATGTAATTAAAGCAGGTAAAATCCGTTATGTCGGGTTAAGTAATGAAACACCTTGGGGCATTGTACAATTTAGTCAAGCAGCAAAACAATTAGGATTACCTAAAGTTGCTTCCATCCAAAATGCTTATAATTTACTTAATCGAGTTTTTGATGCCGCACTTGCAGAAACAGTTTATTACGAAAACATTCCTTTACTAGCTTATAGTCCTTTAGGATTTGGCTATTTAACTGGTAAATATCTCAACGGTAAACCAGAAAAAACCAGAGTGACTTTGTTTGAAAACTTTGGTCAGCGTTATTTAAAACCTAATGTGCAAGAAGCAGTAGCAGCTTATGTAGAAATAGCTAAACGTCATCAATTGAGTCCTGCACAATTAGCGATCGCATTTGTGCGGAGTCGTTGGTTTGTTGCTAGTACGATTATTGGTGCTACCACACTCGAACAACTCAAAGAGAATATAGAAAGTATCAATGTAGTTCTCGACAAAGATATTTTGGCAGAAATAGACATAGTTCATACTCAATCTCCAAATCCAGCACCTTAATTGAAAATTAAAAGTAGGTTGGGTTAAGAGGTTGTTTGAAAAGTGTTTCGCTGTGACTTTAGGCACTTTAGATCCCCCCTAGCCCCCCAGGGCTGTTTCATTCCCTAAAGCAGGTAAAATTGCAAGTGTTGAGGGGATAAAAATCATGAATGCTTCTCTGATTGAACAACTGCGGCAAGTGGAAGATTTCAGAACGACTGATGGTCGAAGACACCCACTATGGTTAATATTACTGTTTGTAATAATGGGCACTATGAGTGGGTATGTCGGGTATCGTGCATGGGGAGATTTTGTCAAACGGCATCGTCGGGTATTGATCAAGGTATTCCTTCGAGAAAAACATGGTGTTCCTTCTTACTCAACGATACGACGCGTGGTGATGGGGGTAGACTTCGATAAACTTGTGAAAATATTTAATCAGTGGGCTTTAGATTATGTTGATTTAGACGAATCAGAGTGGTGTAGCACAGATGGTAAAGGTATTAAAGGAACAGTTCAAAACTACAATTCTTCTAGTCAAAATTTTGTCAGCATAGTCTCAGTATTCGCTAGTAAACGAGGACTGGTTTTAGGAATAGAAAAGTTTGAAAACAAGGACAAGAGTGAAATCCAAGTTGTGCAAAATTTAATTGCCGCTTTGGATATAAAAGGTGCTGTCTTCAGCTTTGATTCCTTGCATTGCCAAAAAAAACTTGCTATGAGGTGATCAACAGTGGCAACGATTACGTTATTGCCGTTAAAGACAATCAGCCAAAACTACATCGTCATATTCAACGCATTGCTGCACAAACAAAGCCTGCGAGCCGTTATATTGAGACTGAAAAAACTCGCAATAGGCTGACAATACGGACTGTAGAAGTTTTTCATGAGTTAAATGGAATTGACCTATCCTGGGTTGGAGTTAAGTCCTTAATTCGGGTTGAAAGAACTGGGACACGAGCCGGGAAACCATATCATCAGATCGTCTGTTACATTAGTAGCTTAATTTGTACAGCCAAAGAATTTGCTTACGGTATTCGCGGTCATTGGAGTATCGAAAATAGCCTCCACTGGGTTAAGGACGTGGTTCTCAAGGAAGATGACTCAAAAATCCATCTGGGTCATGCCCCGGCAAATCTCTCCATCTTGAGAGCGATCGCCATTAACATACTCCGTCGAAATGGTCATACTTCCATCACAATTGCTCAGAGATTTCTCTCTAATGATATTGACAAACTTCTTGCTCTTGTGGAATGAAACAGCCCTGCCTAGCCCCCCTTCTTAAAAAAGAGGGGGGAACCAGAGTCAAAGTCCCCCTTTTTAAGGGGGATTTAGGGGGATCAAGATATATGCAACTTCACATTAAATTGGTATTAGGGGGATCTAAAACTTTTGATACCGACAAGAGGACTTTTCAAACATCCTCTAAGGGCAGCGCAACCCAACAAATTAATGCCAATTTTGGGTTTGAAAACAGTTTCTAATCCCTATATCCCCTTAAAACTATGACGATCGCAACAGCATCAGTTGATCAAAATACTATTCGTCGCCGTGGTACTGGTTTAAGAGCTTATAATCCTGACAAGGTATTCAAGGGATATACACTTTTTACACCACTTACAGGTAAGGGAGAAGTATATCTTCTGAATTTAGAAGGAGAAGTAGTACATCAATGGAATTTGCCATATTCACCGGGTTTATATGGTTATCTTTTACCCAATGGCAACCTTTTTTATAATGGTAAGACGCTAGATATTCCGCCACATTTTCCTTTGTGGGCTGCCTTTAAAGGCGGCGTTGTCTTAGAAGCAGATCCCAAGGGAAATATTATTTGGGAATATAAACATCCAGCTCATCATCACGACGGCCGGAGACTACGCAACGGGAACACGATTTTATTAGCTATTGAAAAGATACCTCAGTCTTTGATTCCCTGTATCAAAGGCGGTGTAGCAGGAACAGAAGCAGACGGTGATATCTATGCTGATGTACTTTATGAAGTTACTCCTGGGGGTGAAATTGTTTGGACTTGGCACGCCCACGAACACTTAGATCCAGATATTTTTACTATCACTCCCCAAGATCAACGACATGAATGGACTCATGGCAATACTGTAGGCGAACTCGCTGATGGTAATATTATAGTCAGCTTCCGCAACATTTCTACCGTCGCAATTATCGATCGCAACACAGGAGAGATTATCTGGACACTTGGAGATGACGTATTAGCACAGCAACACTTTCCTAACGAATTAGCTAACGGCAATATCCTAATTTTTGACAATGGCGCACATCGTCGTCACACTGCGCTGAATTTCTCTCGTGTGATTGAAGTTAACCGTCAAACGAAAGAAATAGTTTGGCAATACAGTGACAACCCACCTCAAAATTTCTTCAGTTCTTATATATCAGGCGCACAGCGTCTAGCGAATGGCAACACTTTAATTACAGAAGGTGCTTTCGGTCGCATATTTGAGGTGACAGTTACAGGAGAGATTGTTTGGGAATATGTCAATCCTCACTTTGCGGCGAGGAATCTGGGTGAGAAGTCAGCAGTAGCTAGTGGGGAGCAAAATTCAGTCTTCCGCGCTTTTCGTTATGCGCCTGAAGAAGTGCCTTGGCTCTAGTTTAATTTTAGATTTTAGATTTTGGATTGAATTGAATTAATTTCCAAAGCTAATAAACCAATCCTATTCATAGAGGAATAATCAACATGGCTGAAATCAAGATGTATAGTGCGGTTGTTTGCCCTTATGCTCACCGCCCAAAATCTTTTTGGGCGGCGAAAAACTAAAGATACTGGAGAAACTATGAATTTAGGTATAATCGCAAGTCTGCTATAAATTGGGCAACTTGATCCTGGCGGAAAATTAGCTAGATAGTAGTGAATCTTCTGTCACCAAGCTTGATCTGCGGAAATAGGAAGCAGAATTGAGTCCCATTGCGTTGCAATGTTGAGCGCACTTGCGGCAAATAGTGGCACAGAACATCATTGTGGCATCGCTGCTCATTTGTTCACAAGCTAGGGCGGTGCGATCGCAAATTTGGGCGCACAAACTACAGGTGTTTCCCATAAACTCAGAACCGTCATTAATCATGTTGACACACATCATGCACATTTCTGCACAGTCTCGCAACATGGACATCATAGCCATATCCATGTATTTACCACCCTGACTCTTGCAGTATTTGAGGGTATCAATGCAAGTAGTTTGGCATTCAATAGAGATTTGTTTGCAAGCTTCCATTTCAGTGAATATAGATTCGGTTGTCATCATAGAAATAGTCTCCTTGTTGTCGCCGTTAGTGGTGTGGCTGACTTAATTAGCAAGGTAAAACTTTATTTTTGAGAAATCAATAGATTCTGGAGTTATAGCAATTTGAAGGCCACTATACCTATATACTTGACGTAAATTAAGGGGCTTTTCATATTTAATTGGGAGCTACTTGGCTAAAATCCTTATCTATTAAGGACTGAAACTCTTTTGTTAGTTATAGCGAATTACTTAATATCTAGAATTGACTGTCGGTTTATTTGATTTGTCTGCCTACTAGATCGAAAAACAGTTGAAAGATAATACCCTTTTATTTCCTAGCGTATAAACCGTCAAAGCTTTGTCAAGTAAAGATTATAGCTATATCCATCATTGAAACAACTCATTAGTTGAAAAAACGCTATGAGTATATTTTCTTATATTTCAGTAATATCAAATTTTCATGACTTTATTAAGCCATAGTTCATCATGCAGTGGTGGCTTGCAGTTCCTACAAGTCGGCACAGCCACCCAATGGACTGCTCACTGCGCCTCTAGATGAGCCAAATTCATATTTACACTCAGCAACGCCGAATTTTTTTTACAAAATGTACTTGCGTTTTACAGTTAACCATGCAACACTGCTATATTATAATTAAACTACTAAATACCTACCGATTTATAGTAGTTAATTGAGACTAATCTTGCCACTACCAGGATAGTTATTTTGTAAAAGTGCTTGCTCGGTAAGGATTTAAGATTAAGCAAACTCAACAGAATTTAAGGAGAAGCAGTGTTGATTCAAAAAGATTGTTGCCCATCTAACTATAAAAATCACTGATTTAAGCTCTTACTCTCCGCGCGAGACTAGCTCATATTTTCAATCAGCAATGTCAAGGATTAAATCTTGGGAATTGGGCGAACTATACCTCCTCATGTCGCAACTAAATCCTAACTTCAGCGTGTTCCAATTCCCATTTCCTCATCCATACTCACCACAAGGAGAAAATAGATAATGGTGCAACTATTAGTTAAACAAGAATCCAAACATTGGATTAATGTTGCTACTTCTTTATCTACGGAATTGGCAGCCACCGCAGTGGAAAGAGATAACAAGGCAGGGCTGCCAGATATAGAAATCCAACGGTTGCGAGAAACTGGTTTACTACCTTTGGTTGTACCAAAAGAGTATGGTGGTATTGGTGCGACTTGGACAGAAGCTTTAAAAATAGTCCAAGAACTCTCGAAGGCAGACGGTTCAATTGGACAGTTGTATGGCAACCATCTGAATTTAACTGCCTTGGCTCATGTTTCAGGAACACTAGAGCAAAAGGAAAGATATTATCGGGAAACTGCCCAGAAAAATTTATTTTGGGCTAATGCCATTAACACTAGAGATACAAGGCTGAAAATTACCGCAGAAGGTGAAAATTTTCGTGTTCATGGGATCAAAAGTTTTGGTACAGGTGTCGCCATTGCAGATTTCCGCGTTTTCGCTGCCATTCAAGATAATGTAGAACTACCGTTAGTATTCATAATTCCCAAAGATAGGGCTGGTGTCGCTTCTAATCAAGACTGGGACAATATTGGGCAAAGGCGCACAGATAGCGATACCTTCACTTTTTACGATGTTTTGGTAAAAACAGATGAAATTTTGGGATATCCTCATCCTCCTGATGGTGCTTTTAGTACATTTTTGGGAATCATCGCCCAATTGACGAAAACTTATGTTTACTTGGGAATTGCTGAAGGAGCATTGGCGGCTGCTAAACAATACACTGTGACTCAAACAAAACCTTGGATTACGTCTGGTGTCGATAGTGCTACTCAAGACCCCTATATTTTGAATCACTATGGAAACTTGTGGGCAGAACTGCAAGCAGCAATTAGTTTAGCTGACAAAGCTGCTAGCCAAGTACAACAAGCATGGGACAAAGAAGTTAACCTGACTTTTAGAGAAAGGGGAGAAGTAGCAGTTTCGGTTTTTGCAGCCAAGGCTTTTGCTACTCGCGTTGGCTTGAATCTCACTACAAGTATTTTTGAAGTTATGGGAACTCGTTCTACGGGGAGTAAATACGGCTTTGACCGTTACTGGCGAGATTTACGTACTTTCACGCTTCATGACCCTGTAGATTATAAACTGCGCGATATTGGCAATTGGGTACTGAATGAAGAATTACCCTTAGTCACACAATATTCCTAAAGTTTCCGCCACAGTAGACCTCAAATCGGTTGCTTAAGGTGGGTAAAACCACCTTAATTCCTTTTTTTCAATTGCGGATGTAGTTAAGTCAAAAGACCAAATCTCATACATTCGGCGTTAGCGTTGCGTAGCAAAGAGTAAGCGCAGAAATTTTTCATTTAACAACTTGTTTGATAATTAGAGGTGAATTAATTCATGAAAAATTTCAGAAAACAAATTGCATTCTGGAAAAACCGACGCATTACTCGTCGTCACGCTTTATTTGCTTTTGGTTACAGTTTATTACTTACCACAGTATTTAGTTGCAGTAATTCACCAAATAATTCTCAGCAACAACCAGCTTCATCGGCTTCTAATGTAGCTAATAGTAATACTACTGCCAATAAAGTAATTAGAATTGTCCGATCTAAACAACTTACTGCCCTAGCCGTCTTAGAAGAAAAAGATATTCTAGCAGAACGATTAAAACCTTTAGGATATAGGGTAGAGTGGCCAGAATTTGCTGCCGGGCCACAACAATTAGAAGCTTTAAATGCAGGCGCACTTGATATTGCCTCTACAGCCGAATCTCCTCCTGTTTTCTCTCAAGCAGCCGGCGCACCTCTTGTATATCTAGCGGCTAACTCTTCTGATGGACAAGCAGTTTCACTGTTAGTTCCTAAAAACTCTCCTATTCAAAGTGTCAAAGATTTAAAAGGAAAAAAAGTAGCTTTTCAAAAAGCATCAATTGGCCATTATCTTATACTTCGAGCCTTAGAAAAAGAAGGTTTAAAGCTTAGTGATATAGAATCAATCGGTCTAGCGCCTCCAGATGCTAATGTGGCATTTAGTCAAGGTAAAGTAGACGCTTGGTTTATTTGGGAACCATTTGTTACAAGAAATGTCCAAAATAACACGGCACGGATTTTAACTGATGGTGGTAACGGCTTGCGAGATACTAACAACTTTATATCCACAAACCGCAAATTCTATCAAGAAAATCGAGAAGCCATCAAGGTTTTTTTAGAAGAAGTGCAAAAAGCCCAAAATTGGTCTAAGAATAATCCTAAAGAAATCTCCCAACTGCTCTCTGCAATAACTCAACTTGATCCACCTACATTAGAGATTATGCACAAAAAGTATGATTTCACGCTTATACCAATTACCGAAAAAATTATTAATAAACAACAAGAAGTTGCAGATAAATGGTACAGCCTGAGACTGATACCTAAAAAGGTAAATGTGAGAGATGGCTTTTTGACTCCTGAAGAATATGCTGAAATCACTCCTCAAGAAGTGCTTGCAAAACAATAATATTTGGGGCATGAATTACTAGTTATTATTTGTAAATTGTGGAAAATTTTAATAGCTGATTATGTCTACACTCACCTTAACTAACTTTCAAATTACTCCCATTAATGCACCTCTAGGTGCTGTAGTCACTGGACTTGATGCTAGTCAACCGATTAAACCTGAAGTTATATTACAACTGAAACAAACATTACTTGAACACCAGATCCTTATCTTCAAAAATCAAAACCTGACTGATGAGCAATTCTTAAACTTTGCTTTTCATTTTGGTTCTTTATTTGTCCCGCCAGATGACATCCCAGTTCTTGCTTCTCAGCCAGGAGTCACACCCGTAATAATTCCGGTTTCTAATGTTGATGGTGGCTATACTGGAACTGGTGAACTAACTTTTCATTCTGATCATAAGTGGACTCCTTATCCTTCTAGTGGTTCTTTACTCTATGCTTTGGAAGTACCTACTGAAGGTGGAGATACTTACTGGTTAAATTTGAATTTAGCCTATGAAACTCTGGATGAGTTTACAAAGCGTCGGATTGCAGATTTGCAGTTAATTACATACAATCCCTTTCTAAATAAACCAAATACACCTCGTTCTAAATACCGTCTAGACAAGAATATTCCCCTAATTAGTCCTGTATTTCCTCACCCACTAGTACGGACACATCCAGAAAGTGGGAAAAAGATTTTATATTTAGATTACGCCACAGAAGTAGAAATTGTTGGTCTAGATCCGCAAGAAGGATCTGAATTAATTGAACAGCTGCGATCGCATTTACATCAACCTCGATTTTATTATCAACATAAATGGTCTGTAGGCGATATTGTCTATTGGGATAATCAAGCAACTTTGCATTATCGTCAAGCATTTGATCCCAATCAGCGCCGGGTGATGAAACGGATAAGTTTAGCGGGTAGCCGTCCATTTTGAGGAAAAATCCCATTTATTTGAAAAAATAATTTGAGATAGAATAACCCTGGTTTATTGAATAAACCGGGGTTTTGTACTTTATGACGATTTAAGTTTTATTGATTGAGAATATATAAATTTTATCTCCAAAATTATTAACGTTAATTATTCAGATTTTTTGACGAACTTAGATAATATACATTATAATTTACATAAAGACTATCGTGTTACCGTTATTTATTTGGATTGAAGGCAGAAATCGAAATGGCATTAGCTCAACACATCAATATCCAAGACGCTAAAAAAGTCAATCATTATTTCTTGTGGAAGATATTACTACTTGGTACAGATTTTTTAAAGCAGCTATGGCGGCACACTAAAGCATACACAACAGTTTTGGGTATTATGTTGTTGACCTTTGCCAGTCTCGGATTTTTATATATACATTATTTATCTGGGAAAAAAATAAGTCGATTTATTCAACATAAAACTGTTTTAGAACAAAAATGACTATATATAAAAGATTGCAAATTACATCTTATCTAGCTCCCAATTGGTTCGGTTTTTATCAAGCGATCGCAGCTTATTTAGGTCGTGTTTTAAAAGTAGAATTCCAACTACAACAAGGTGAATATGATCCCCTAGAAGATGATCTATTGTTTCAAGACCAGATAGACTTAGCTTTTATTTGTGGATTGCCACTAATTCGCTATAGTCAAATAGTTTCAAATCAATTACAGACTTTAGTTGCGCCAGTAATGCAATCATCACGATATAGCAACTGCCCTGTTTACTATGCAGATGTTATTGTCAATGCTAATAGTAATATCAAAAAGTTTACAGATTTAGCAGGAAAAACATTTTGTTATAATGACCTGGGTTCTAATAGTGGTTATAATTTACTTTCTCATAGATTAGTTCAAGAAAAATATCCTGAAAATTTCTTTGGCAAAACGCTACAATCAGGTTCGCATCAGCGTTCAATTCGCTGGATAGTTGAGGGATTAGCAGATTGTGCAGCGATTGATAGTGTGGTGCTAGAACAGGAATTAAAGGATTTTCCTGAATTATCACAGCATTTGCGTGTGGTGGAAGTCCTGGGGCCTTCTCCAATGCCACCATTGGTAGTAGCACAGCGTCTAGGTATATCTTTAATTCAGCAAATGCAGTTGGCATTACTCCAACCAGATGCAGAGTTGCAAAGAGTGATGAAACAGTTCGGAGTCAGACGTTTTGCCGCAGTGAGATTGGAAGATTATCAGATATTAAATCAGATTTACAGCAATCGCCTCCGTGCCATCGTTTAAAAGCAGAAAAGCTCACAAAAAATAGCAAAGACGCAAAGAGAAAGATTGAGTTTTTGGGCAGAAAATATATGCTTGATTGCGATCGCAATTATAATCTGTAGCAGTTTTCCTCATGCTTTCCTTAATAAAAGGCTTTGCTAAATCGCGGTACACAAGTTAGAAATTTCATCTATTAAACTCTTACTCTCTGCGCCATCCTGTGGGTTCCGCCTTAGCGGTACTGCGTCTGGTGAGTGAGATAATATATCATCCCATTAATCAGATACGCCAGATAAAAAATAGATTTCACATCAAGCGGTAATACCATAATCCCAACTCTGCTGTTGTGCCGACAACACCGCATCTTGATAAACCTGCCCAAACAATACTCGCTGTGCATGACTCCCTCCAATCTCATGCAAGCGTGGTAAAACAGGTTTCAGTTCTGCAACAGTTGTGTTGAAATCGCCTTTGGCATGAGCTACCATTCCTCTAGCTGCGGGAATTGCTAACTCTACCCAACTCCGTCGCAGAAAAGGATTAATACTCAAAGTGTGATACTGCATACTCTGAAGCATTTGGTTCACCCAATCATGGTGTCCGGCTTTGGCAAGGGCATAGACATAATGCAAATCCTGAAATGGTAATGCGTGTTCATCAATCCGGCTGTAAAGATAAGGACTGATGCCTTGCCAACGGTTCTCCACATTTACACCGCGCAATTCTAGGCGCAATAATAATGAAATTGCTCCTACTTGGTCTTTCGGAGATTGTTTGTTAGCACGTTCCCAAATATGCGTATCGTAGAGTTTGAGAACTTTTTGGTAGTTTTCTAACTGCAAATAATATAATGCAATGTGCCACCAGTTATGAGTGTAGAGCATGGAGTTGCAGTTTTCCCAGGTATCTGCAAAACTCTCCATCCAAGCTATTCCCTCATCGACTCTTCCCTGAGTTTCCATGATATGAGCTAAAGCATGATGCGCCCAAGGATCATATCTATTCAATGCGATCGCTTGACGAGCTATCTTTTCTGCTGCTTTGAGTTGGTGACATTGTTCTAATCCAAAGGCCACCATGCCATATAAATAATGTTGTTGAGGATTGCTAGGTAAAACCTTCTGGGCGATTTCTAGTAATTTTTCTTTATTGCCTGTATAAAAATAGTGATACTGTCCTTGCTGCACAGAAATCAAATCACGGGGAAATTGATTGGCAATCTCTTCATGAGTGGCGATCGCTACATCAATTTCTTGATTTGCCCAAGCTAAAATTGCCTGCACATATAGCTGTTCTCTGGCAGTAACCTTGGTGCAATACTGTTGTGCAGTTTGCAGATATGGTAGAGCTACCTGCCAAGCTTTACGATTTTCTTGGGTCAGATAATAAGCAGCCGCATAAGCATGAGCTAATGCACAAGTAGGATCTGCTGCAATTGCTTGTAAAACTGCTGTTTCTGCATCTTTACCATAACCAAGCATCTGATCGATAAAACGGTTAATGGCTGCGATCGCATCGGCTGAATCTGTTGTAACTACTAGTCCTTGTGCATCTTTAAGCATGATTAATTCTTTGCAGCAAGATTTGTGAAGCAAACTATAAACTACGGTAAGTCTACAGAAATAATGTAATTTCAAGTTCAAGTATGTCATAGCCACCACAAAACCGCAAGCACTAAACTACTAAAACTCTACCGATTAACAGTATTTAGTTTTGTAAAGGTATTGCTTTGCTTAACTGGCTGTGCGATAGTCTAAAAGTGAATGAGGAGTTTGCACCGGAGCAAGAATGGTGGGATAACCGCGAGGAAAATGAGTTTGCTTGGCAAGTTTCAATTGCAGATTTGAAGGCGAATAATTATAACTTAGATATTAAAAATCCTCACAAAGTTGATGTAGAACACGCTGATTTAGATGAGATGTTAGCAGAGCATCAAAAACTCATGGCTGAGTTGGGTGAGGTGCGGAGTAAGTTAAAATTTGAATTAATGGAAGCATTAGAAGATACGTAGGGTCAGGTTCACAAATATTATCAAATATAAATGATGATATACATAAACCTGCTCCTACCTATATTGAATTAAGTCGTTATGGTCAAGTCGTTCAATATAACTGGAATATTCTACCTAATAAAATTAGTAATGTGCAGTTAGATGAATTTGTAATTATGCCTAACCATATACATGGGATAATTCAATTAACCACATCAGGAGAGGAAGCATTATCAGAAATAATACGTAGTTTCAAAACGTCTTCTGCTCGTCGTATTAATCAATTGAGAGATTCAAGAGGTATATCTGTTTGGCAACGTAACTATTACGAGCATATTATACGTAATGACGAAGCATTGCAGAAAATTCGTGAATATATATTTAATAATCCTTTATCTTGGGAACAGGATCAGTTACATCCAAATAATCCATCTAAATGGTAACGGATGTATTCGATCTGCTGTAGGGGCGGGTTTACCAAGATCATCGTTTATATTTGATAATAGTTGTGAACCCGCCCCTACATTTTGACATGAAGGTAATAAAAGTATGCAAATTATCAAAATCAACTCTTATGTAGGTTACCCATATCAGAGGAATTAAATATGCTAAACGCTGTCGAATTTCAAGCAAAGATTCAAAATGGTTTAATTCAGATTCCTGATGAGTACAAACAGGAACTCAGTGAAGGAGATGATATTAAGGTAATTGTTTTAGTAAATAAAAAGTCATCTCGACAAAGAGACATGATTGATGAATTGACAGAGAATCCTGTACAGGTAGATGGATTTCTCAGCCGTGAAGAAATTTACAATCGCTAATTATGGCATCTGGTGCATCATTCGTTGATACAAATGTTTGGCTTTATCGTTTGTTTGATGACCAAAAAATAGAAGTTGCAGAAAGAGAAAGAAAGCGTAATATTGCTATTTCTATTACGGACACTGAAGGAATAATTATCAGTACACAGGTTGTCAATGAAATTTCTAACAATTTACTGAAAAAAGCAGCCTTTAACGAGGAGCAAGTTAAAGCTGTGATTCAGTCGCTTTATCGTCGCTGCACTGTGGTAGAGTTTAACCTAACTATTTTTGAATCTGCTTCTAATCTCCGCAGTCGATTTAATTTCTCTTTTTGGGATAGTTTAATTGTTGCTTGTGCTTTAGCTGCGGGAACAAGTATTCTCTATTCTGAAGATATGCAGGATGGGTTAGTGGTAGATAGTCAATTACAAATTGTGAATCCGTTTAAATGAAAGTAGATACATTTTTTCAGAATTTTGAATTGTTAACTGATGCGCCAAATGCGGTTACAAAGTTGCCGGAGTTGATTTGGCAATTAGCAGTCCAGGGTAAACTTGTTCGTCAAGATTTTAATGATGAATCTGCTTCAATATTATTGAAAAAAATTAAGGCGCACAAAGAACAGTTAATCAAAGATAAAAAAATACCTAAAGATAAGCCGATTTTTCAGGTTAAAGATTTTAACCCCTTGCAGAACAAAAACGGATTGTAGAGAAGTGCGATCGCCTGATGTCTCTGTGCGATACCCTAGAAGACAAATTGAAACAAGGGTGTACAGTGACTAATTATTTGTCGTCGTGACAAATTATTGTCATCGATAAAATCCTTGTACAGTATAGATTATAGCGCTTTCGCAGTTTTAGCATAACCTCTTTGCAGTGACAAAATATATGTCATCGTCCGTAATTGTGACAAATTAGGTGTCGCTTCATCGGCGAGAAAAAAGCTTTTGTATATTTTCATAATGACAAATTGACTGTCGTTTTCTGTAGACTTAGAATAACAATATGTATTCATAAAAAACTTATGTATTATGAACAGTCAGCAAAATCCTGATTTAGCTGTTCATACCTCGGCAATTCCTACAGAAGGATTACAAGGAGAAAGTGATCAACCTCTTGAGAGTAATGTGATTGTCACAGAACTTTCAGAGTCAGCCCAACTCAAGCTAGAGGTAATCCAAAGTTTGCTGGAACCATGCGATCGCACCACCTATGGGCAGAAGTTGAAAGAAGCTGCGGAAAATCTAGGTGTATCGGTGCGAACTGTGCAGCGGCTGGTCAAAAAGTGGGAGCAAGATGGCGTAGTCGGACTCACTCAAACTGGCAGGGGTGATAAAGGAAAGCATCGAATTGGTGAGTTTTGGGAAAACTTTATTCTCAAGACTTATAGGGAGGGCAATAAGGGTAGTAAACGCATGACCCCTAAACAAGTTGCCCTTAGAGTTCAGGCTAAAGCCCGTGAATTAGAGGACTCTAAGCCGCCTAATTACAGAACCGTGTTACGGGTATTAGCACCTTTATTAGAAAAGCAAGAAAAAGCTAAAAGTATTCGTAGCCCAGGTTGGAGAGGAACTACGCTTTCGGTTAAAACCCGTGAAGGAAAAGATTTATCCGTTGATTACAGCAACCATGTTTGGCAATACGATCATACGCGCGTAGATGTGTTGCTGGTAGATCAACATGGTGATATTCTAAGTCGTCCTTGGCTAACAACAGTCATTGACACCTACTCTCGTTGCATCATGGGTATCAATTTGGGTTTTGATGCCCCTAGTTCGGTGGTAGTAGCCTTAGCATTACGTCATGCGATTTTGCCGAAGCGATACGGTTTAGAGTACAAACTGCATTGTGAGTGGGGAACCTATGGTAAGCCAGAACACTTTTATACTGATGGTGGTAAAGACTTTCGCTCTAACCACTTGAGTCAGATTGGGGCGCAATTAGGGTTTGTTTGCCATCTACGCGATCGCCCTTCTGAAGGTGGAGTAGTCGAACGTCCCTTTAAGACATTGAATGACCAACTATTTTCAACGCTTCCTGGGTACACCGGATCTAATGTTCAGGAACGCCCAGAAGATGCACACAAGGATGCAAAACTTACTTTGCGAGAACTAGAACAGTTACTTGTTCGCTACATCGTTGACCGCTACAACCAAAGTATTGATGCGCGAATGGGCGATCAAACTCGCTTTGACCGTTGGGAAGCAGGGTTGCCTACAGTGCCTGTACCAATCCCAGAAAGAGATTTAGATATCTGTCTGATGAAGCAGTCACGGCGCACAGTGCAAAGAGGAGGATACTTGCAGTTTCAAAATTTAATGTACCGGGGGGAATATTTGGCAGGTTACGCAGGAGAAACTGTGAACTTAAGATTTGACCCCAGAGACATTACAACAATTTTGGTTTATCGCCAGGAAAAAAATCAGGAAGTATTTCTGACTCGCGCTCATGCTCAAGGTTTGGAGACGGAGCAACTGTCATTAGATGAAGCTCTTGCAGCAAGTCGCAGACTCCGCACCGTAGGGAAAACCATCAGTAACCAATCGTTATTGCAAGAAGTTATAGATCGTGATGCTCTTGTCGCAACCAAGAAAAGCCGTAAGGAGCGTCAAAAATTGGAACAGGCGGTTTTGCGATCTGCTGGGGTTGATGAAAGTAAAACTGAATCCTTGTCTTCCCAAGTAGTTGAACCAGATGAAGTGGAATCTACAGAAAGGGTTCACTCTCAATACGAAGACATGGAAGTGTGGGACTATGAACAACTTCGTGAAGAATACGGGTTTTAAACAATGACACAAGCTCAAGCGATCGCCCAACAATTGGGAGGAGTAAAAGCGGATGATGAGTGGTTGCAAGCTGAAATTGCGCGTCTTAAAGGTAAAAGTATTGTTCCATTACAGCAGGTAAAAACTCTTCATGATTGGTTAGATGGCAAGCGTAAGGCAAGAAAATCTTGCCGAGTAGTTGGAGAATCGAGAACTGGCAAGACAGTTGCTTGTGATGCTTACAGATACAGGCATAAACCTCAGCAAGAAGCTGGACGACCTCCAACTGTGCCTGTTGTTTATATTCGACCTCACCAAAAATGTGGCCCCAAGGATTTGTTTAAAAAGATTACTGAGTACCTCAAATATCGGGTAACAAAGGGAACAGTATCTGATTTCAGAGATAGGGCTATAGAAGTACTTAAAGGTTGTGGCGTAGAGATGCTAATTATCGATGAAGCTGACCGTCTTAAGCCTGAAACTTTTGCTGATGTACGAGATATTGCCGAAGATTTAGGAATTGCTGTAGTGCTGGTAGGAACAGACCGTTTGGATGCGGTAATTAAGAGGGATGAGCAGGTTCTCGAACGCTTTCGGGCGCATCTTCGCTTCGGTAAATTGTCGGGAGAGGATTTTAAGAAGACCGTAGAAATGTGGGAACAAATGGTTTTGAAACTGCCAGTATCTTCTAATCTAACGAGCAAGGAGATGCTAAGGATTCTGACATCAGCCACTGAAGGCTACATTGGTCGCCTTGATGAGATTCTTAGAGAAACTGCAATTCGTTCTTTATCAAGGGGATTCAAGAAGATTGACAAGGCGATTTTACAGGAAGTTGCTAAAGAGTACAAATGATAGAGGCACCAGATGTTGAGCCTTGGCTATTCTTGATTAAACCCTATGAAGGAGAGAGTTTGAGCCACTTTCTCGGTAGGTTCAGACGTGCTAATCATTTATCTGCCAGTGGGTTGGGTGGTTTAGCAGGAATTGGTGCAGTGGTAGCACGGTGGGAGCGATTTCATTTTAATCCTCGTCCTAGCCAAAAAGAGTTGGAAGCGATCGCATCTGTAGTAGAAGTAGATGCAAACAGGTTAGCTCAAATGCTGCCACCTGCTGGAGTGGGGATGCAGCATGAACCAATTCGTTTGTGTGGGGCTTGTTATGCTCAAGTGCCGTGTCACCGTATGGAGTGGCAGTTTAAGTCAACGGGAGGGTGCGATCGTCATAATTTGCGGTTACTATCTAAGTGTCCTAAATGTGGTGCGCGGTTTAAGATTCCGGCATTATGGGAATATGGATTTTGTCACAGATGTAGAACACTATTTAGTGAGATAGCTGAGTTCCAAAAGCCTGTTTAGAGTAAGCTGTTGTACCTTTAGTGTGCATAATCAAGAGTGAGTTCAAGCATAATCACCATATAAGATTACTTAATTTTTATTCGGTAGAGATGCCCATAACCATGTAGTGAAAGCATTATATATTGCTTTATCTTTTCGTTTAAATTTCAATTCTCTCAATATATCTAATACAACTTCTGAGTTAAAATTGCTATTTTCAACATGATTCTTGAATTCATCTAAAGCAGGTAGCGAATTAATTAAAGATTGACCCTTTGTATGTATTTCTTCTACTTTTCTTGAGACATGAGAAAGGTCACGCTCAACTTTACAATAAATAGTTTGACCAAACTCAAGTTCTAGTTTCACAAAATGAAGATGTTTTTCCTGCCATGTAGGAGTAATATCATCATCTTGTAATATTTTAGCATTACCAAAAATCGGAATATCTATATATGTACTATTAGCATCTGGATTTTGTAATAGAGTAGAAATCTTTGATAAATTTATATTTTTCTTTTCTGGATAGATAAATATTGACTCTAAATTTTTATTTTTACTGTAGAGACCATAGCAGTAATCAGCTACTTTCAATAAATAGTTATAATCTTGAATTTTTTGCTTAAATAATTCAGGGATAGATTGCAATCCATATTTAACACCTAACATTGCTCCAGCAAAGTAGGCAATAGTATCAGTATCAATTCCTATTTTGTTAACAATAGGAGTTATAACATTTCCAAAATTGCTACTTCCATTTTGAAAATCGCTAAATCGGCATAAAAATAGGATAGATGCCACTACTGTAATGTTACCTGCACCTTTAGTTTGTCTTTCAAAACACCCTATTCTAGTTAAAATTTTATCTAAATCACCAGTGTTATATTCTCGTTTTACTATTACTAAGTATTCTATTGTTTCTTGACAGATATCGTTCCAAGCAAAGGTAAAATTGTGATTGCATACACTCTGCCATTTATTCTTCCAACTTAAAAATAAATTATCTTGATTCCATATTTTTTCTAATTGAGAGTAATTACTACATTTTTCTATTAAACTATCAAGCCATTCTAATTGATTCTGAGGATTTTCTATGAGTAATTTAATGGAGTCTGCTAATAATAAAGCACCGATTAATCCTCTAGGGTGTCCATGAGTAATAATACTATTACGCCATATATCTATGTATAGGCTTGCTGAACCCGAAGTTTCAGTCAAGTCTGGATTAAGTATATCAATGTCGTGTTCTTCTATTAAAGTTGACTGCATGAGACTTGCAGCCACCATAGCTATTTCATGAGTATTTCGATAATTTTTTTGTAGGTCTAATTTTGAACCAATTCCAAAAGTTAGATTAATGTCATCCCAAATATAATTATTTTTGTAAATCCTTTGTGTTGTATCACGAATTAATGTAATTGAATTAGTGTCACTAGAAGTTAGGTTTAACAAAATTTTTATTTGTAATGCAGATAAATCTTGAGCTTCATCTACGACCAAAATATCATATTTTTCATATTCTATTCCTGCTTGCATAAAAGAAAATACTTGTTCACGTAAGTAGTTCCAATCTATATAATTTGATTCTTGCAACGCTAATTGATAAGCTGGAACTAATTCTTCAGCTATTAAACGTTTTGTTTGATTATCAATATTGGGATTAGAACCACGTCCGATACGTTCTGATTCTATATAGCTCATTGTATCTAAACCAAATCTTCCCAGTAAGTAGTTAATTTCTTCCACAAGAAATTCATAACCTAATTGAATTAATTGTGGATGTTTTGAACTTAATTCAATTGCTTGTATTGCTTGTGCTAGACAAAATTTACATAAAACTTCATCAGCAATAATATAGGTTCTTGGCAACTTTTGGTGATCTTGGTTGGGGCAAGGCAGAAGGCAGAGGGCAGAGGGCAGAAGGAAGAAGAAGAAAATTATAAATTCAAACTTTGAGTTTGTTTAAACTTGCAACTAATATACTTTGCATTTCCTCA
>JAVRBV020000133.1:0-36210 GCA_034531095.2 Nostoc sp. CreGUA01
GTTCGGTTCTATTGCAGGGAACTAGCTACGCATTCCCTGGTAGGTCTTAAACTCTTGCCTTAAACGTAGTTCAGTTAAGAACTTAGGCTGGTCAGATGGGCTTTTTCAAGCCCCCGGCTTTAGCCGTGGGGTTTCTGACAGAATTTCCACTCCTGATACCATTTCACTTTAATAATGATACAAATACGTGGGTAGGGGTTTAGCAGTGCTAAACCCCTACGAAAAATCTATATGTATCAGGATTTTCGTGAAATGCTATGACTCCTGACTCCTGAATTCTGACTCCTGAATTCTGACCTTAAAACAGAAACCGCCTGAAGCTACGATGGATAAATCTCAGCAGCTTGGGGCGGTTTCTTGAAGATTGGATAATTCAGAGTTAATTAATTCAACTAAGGTGGACAGTACCCGCGATCGCTTTACACAGAATTGGACATCCTTATATATTCCAACTAGGTAGGCATTTTCTGGCTGTGCGTTCTAAAACCTCCACAATAACTCGATGAACACAAGGCTAAAACACATTCAATGGATGCCAAAACCTAAGAGCGATCGCCATCAAATTAGAGCAGGAGGTACAGGCTCTAACTTAAAAGTTTTTACTTAACTTTTAACCTCTTTGTACCTTGCTCTTAATCTAGCATCATGTTTGTTTAGTTACCATCTCAGTTTACTAAACTTGAACAGCATTAATTTATCGCAATAATTCTGAAATATTCCTTAAAAACTAGCCCACTTGTTGTATGTTGGCGTGATTACCAGCATTGTCAAGTGGGCTGAAAAATCAGAGGTGCTATTGACCAGAACCGCCTGTAGCACTACCTCCTGGGCTAGAAGAACCGTTATTAGATGTACCGTTTGACTCGTCTATTCCTTGAGGTGGAGTGGTGTTAGAAGTATCACTTTCGGTACCTGGAGTAACGGTATTAGTGGGAGTGTTAGTACTTGGAGTATTGGTTTGGCCTTGTGTTCCATTGGGGGTTGGTTGGGTTCCAGAAGGCGCTTGTTCTGCCGGAGGTTGCTGGGGTGGAACGGTAATATTAATGTCAGGTTGGGGTGGTGCAGATGGAGGTGTAACCTGCTGTTGGGGAACGGGAACAGGAACGGGTACTTCCCTGGTTCTTTCGATGATTGTCGTTTGTGGTTGAGGAGATTCAGTAGGGGTTGTACTGCTATCACTCGGTGCGGGGGTTGTGACGGGCGCACTATTTTCAACTGTTGCATTATTGCGCTGGCTAAAGTACCAGACTCCGCCGATAATCAGACTAGCTAGGGACGTAATGATAATACCCATCAGCAAACCATTACTAGTATTGATATCATCACGTTCGGCTAAATTAGCTTGTTGATATCTACGCTCAGTATTTCGACCTTGGACGTAACCGTTTTGGTAAGAGTTGGAATTAGCTGTGTTGTTCAGTGTTTCAGTGGTTCGTGTTAGGTGGGTGTGAGTATTGCCATTATTATCAGTGTAGGTTTCTTGCCTAACTTCACTGTTTTTTGTTTCGCGCTCATTAGGAATAGACATAGCTGTTGATTTAACTCCTCAGATACGATATTTAGAAACTAAAGCTTTGTAAAAACAAGAGATCTTGATGATGTCAAAAATGTATGTTGCTGATAAAAATTGAGTTTTATTTGCTACCCAACCGTTGGTAATTCTCAGAATAACCTCAGTGTTTACACAAGTGGCTCTATCTCCAGTGAGTTAATTTTTAATCTCAAGAAAGAGTATTCTCCCGATGGATGTTATTATGCTGTCAGCTGATATGTAAGTTGGATTTGATTTATGAACTGACCTGTATAGGCAAGCAATTGGTTGTTAAGATAATGCAACTTCTCATCTCCAACGCCAATTTAGGGGCAATAAAGATTTAATTCCTCGACAAACTCTTGTTAACAGAGATTTAGGTTTTGATACACGTCTTGGTGATGAAGATTGACGCACAAAACCAGGGTTTGTTAACTCTTGTTCTAACTCTCTAGCCTTATTTAAATCTGAAGCGGCTCGATATTCGTATCCCAATTGAGAGCAAATTAACCCGCGATATTTATATGCATCAATATAGTGAGGATTGAGACGAAT
The DNA here is from genome assembly GCA_034531095.2 of Nostoc sp. CreGUA01. Lineage (GTDB taxonomy): Bacteria > Cyanobacteriota > Cyanobacteriia > Cyanobacteriales > Nostocaceae > Nostoc. The sequence continues at coordinate 2,087 of JAVRBV020000133.1, forward strand.
CGCACGGGTAAAATCAGCGATCGCATCCTCATATCTACCATTAGTAGCATTCTCTACCCCTAAAGTATAAAAAGCTTCTGCATCCCAACGTTTGACAGATACTTTTGTGGGATTTTTCGGCGAAGATGAGGATGGATTTACAGTAGTGGGAGGCTCAAATGAGAATTCAGACTTGAGCTTATTGTAAGCTGCGTTGATTTTTTTGATTTTTTCTTCAGCTTCCTGTTTTTCTTTTTGATTAAAAAAGCGATCGGGATGCCAAACTTTCACCAGTTTACGGTAAGCTCGCTTCAGCTGTGCTGGCGATGCACCGGGTTCCAACTCCAAAATTTCATAAGCCTCATTAATGTCCAAATCGTCGCGCATACTGAAAAAATCAGCAACTATGTAAATCCATGTTAACTATTCCCTTAAATTTCCTTCCGTCAACTCAAACACCCCATTCTGGTTATCACTGGGATAGAAGTAGTCGCCGCTTTTTTGAAGGTTGGTATTACCGCGTCACTTTACCGGAAATTGGGCAAACATTCGCCTTTATGTACTCCATTGAAGACCCCATCGGCGATAAACCTTACAGTGGTGGTGCAGCCCAAGTCCTCGGCCCAGATGATGAGTATTTATGCCGTACTTTTCCCGATGTGAAGAAATTTTGGGGTAGCCGGGATGTTTTGGGTTTAGGACATTGGGGTAAGACTGATTTACAAGTTTCTCCCCTGTACCTTCTACCAACAGAGTTTGAGCATTATGTTCAAGAAGGCTATCAAGCCACGGCGACATTAAATCAAGGAATTATCCGCGATCGCGCCACTAATAATTATTGCCGTTGGCAGTACGAAATTCAACCAGTATACGGCTGGGGCGATAAAGATAGTATTCAACAATCAACCGCAGGCTGGCTATCATTTATGCAGATTTTTGAGCCAGGATGGCAAATTTTGATGGCTCACGGTTTAGCCAGCGGTAAAATTGACTGGAATGGCAAAATTTATGAATTCACCAACGCCCCAGCCTACGGCGAAAAAAATTGGGGTGGTGCTTTTCCTCAAAAATGGTTTTGGCTAAATTGCAACTACTTCGAGGGCGAACCAGACTTAGCCTTAACTGCTGGTGGCGGAAGGCGCGGTGTATTGTGGTGGATGGAATCTGTAGCCATGATTGGTTTGCACTATCAAGGCAAGTTTTATGAATTCGTTCCCTGGAATTCCCAAGTCCATTGGGAAATTCAGCCTTGGGGTAAATGGCAAATGAAAGCGACTAACTGTGATTACGAAATTGAATTAACAGGAACCACCGATTTACCCGGTACACCCCTACGTGCGCCCACAGCCGAAGGTTTAAGATATTGTTGCCGAGACACCATGCAAGGAAAGCTCAACTTAGAATTACGAAAAATAAATGGCAGAAAATCTCAAATTATCCTCAAAGCACAAAGTTTTCTTTGTGGTTTAGAAGTCGGCGGTCAGCCTTGGGATAAATGTTGGCAGTCTCAGTAAAAATGCTATAATCACCAACATGGCATTTTTTTGGGGCTGTAGCTCAGCTGGATAGAGCGAGCGCCTCCTGAATAATCGGGCACCATAAGGGAAACCTTATGAGTGAATGTGGTTGAATTCGGTGAACCCTAAAGAGTGAAAATTTCCTTCTTTTAATATGCTTTGAGTGATTGTCACAAGCAGTACAAAAGCACTTTATAGAAAGTAGGAGTGGTTGTGTGTTTACCACAGTATTAACACTCCACGGGAATACCGAGCCAAGCTTGATTAAATTCAAGAAGGTGTAGAGACTAGGTAGCCACCACCTAAAGGCTAAAAGCATAAGGTGAAGGTATAGTCCAGAGAGTGGGGAAACTCACACAAATCTGAAGCGCTAGGTCGTGCGTTCAAGTCGCACCAGTCCCGTAATAATTCGTAATTAAGATGTAGGGTGTGTTATGCCGAAGGCTAACGCACCTTCATTTTTTGACGGTGCGGCGCTTGGCGACAACATACCCTACTTACTATTCTTTATGTTTTTTGAGATGCGATCGCTTGCTCAACAAAACCATTACAATTTGTCAAAAATATTAGGCATTGTTGATTTCATGTATGAAACCGATTGTGCATGATATCAAAATCCTTGTAGAGACGTTGCAATGCAACGTCTCTACATCTGGATTCTCCGTGAAATCAGGCAAAAATGCTATAATTTGTAAAAAGCCTTTTAATCAATTCGTAATTCGTAATTCATAATTCGTAATTAATAGCAAACAAATTGTAGATTGGGTTTCACGTTGCTCAACACAACCTACATTTGATGCACTATTTTAGTCTTGTCACGCTACTACTCAGTGAATGCGATCGCAGTTAGCTAATAAAAAGTGCGTAGAAGCTTGCTTCTTGTCGTTAGACATCGCCTTTATTATCTTAAATAAAACTAAAAACTCCTAGAAATCCCTCAGGGACTTCCAAATAAAAAAACATACAATTTTTCTTGTGGGGTGGGTGTCTCGCCCGCGCAAGGCTTGGGGCAGACAAGATGTCCACCCCACAAAATTGGATAATTTATTTCTTGGTAATCCCTAACCCCAATAACCTCAACGCAAATCAAACCAATGATAGTGTTGAAGCTTCGTAGGTTGGCTTGAGAAAGGAAACCCAACATTTTTGGTCAAAATTTTGATCTTCTTAGGATTATTTTGATACTATTTCACGAAAATCTTGATACAGATACATACGTAGGGGCGTACAGCTGTACGCCCCTACAGCCGATTCATTAGTTAAATACCTGTGGAAAACTTGTGGAAAAACACTCTACTTTTTCCACAAGGTAATTATACTTAATTAAGTTTGATTAAAAAAACTTCAAGTTTTCCACAGTTTTTTCCCCAAAAAGTAAGATTTTTTCCACAAGCTAAGTAAAATTTAATCAATATTTATACGTTACTTAATATTTTAAACCAATTGATTAGCTTTGATGGTTAATGATTAAGGCACAGGTTGTGGAAAACTTCAAATTCAGAATTCTGAATTCTGAATTCTGACTTACGATGATTTTTGGGGACGGCTTTTCATATTAATACGATCGCTCAGTTGGCGTAGTGTTTGTGCTAAAGTGCGATCGCTCTGGTGGAGTTGAGCAATTTTATCACAGCTATAGATTACCGTTGTATGGTCTTTACCGCCAAACTCCTCCCCAATTCTCGGCAAACTCAAAGGCGTGTGTTGACGCATAAGATACATCCCAATTTGACGCGCCCAGCTAATTTCCCGCCGTCGTGAGTTACCTTTGAGGTCATCAATTGAAACATCAAAATTCTCCGCGACAACTGTCAAAATTGCTTCTGGGGTAGCCACCACTTTTTCATTTGGTGGCTCTAAAACTGGAGCAATATTTTCCACCGTCATGGGTAAACCCCAAATCGAAATATAAGCCAAAGCCCGAATTAAAGCTCCTTCTAACTCTCGAATATTAGAAGTATAGTTAGAAGCAATATACTCAATTACATCGCGGGGTAGGCGAATATTTTCATACTCAGCTTTTTTCTGTAAAATCGCCATTCTCGTTTCTAAATCTGGCGTTTGCACATCTGCAATTAACCCCATAGAAAACCGAGAACAAAGACGTTCTTGTAAACTCGGAATTTGATTGGGGGGACGGTCAGAAGCAATCACAACTTGTTTACCTGCTTCATGGAGAGTATTAAAAGTATGAAAAAATTCTTCTTGGGTGTATTCCTTACCTTCCAGAAACTGAATATCATCAACTAATAAAACATCAGCGGCTCGATAATGCTCTCGAAAATTTTGCATACTATCCTTACGAATCGCTGTAATTAAGTCATTAGTAAACTGCTCAGTGGAAACATAAAATATTTTACAACCAGGAGAAATTTCCCAGCGATAATGACCAATGGCTTGCATGAGGTGAGTTTTCCCCAAACCAACGCCGCCACATAAAAATAAGGGATTAAACTCTTTTCCAGGAGATTCTGCAACAGCCAAAGAAGCAGCATGAGCCATGCGATTGTTCGCACCGACTACAAAACGTGAAAAGACATATTTAGAGTTTAAATCCGTAGTTTTTTGGATGTTATGAGAAACAGGTTCAGAAATACTGCTAGTATTTGGTGATTCCCAAGAAACCTCTCGTTCATTAACATGAGAAACTTCATCACCTTGAGCAACGGTAATGTAAATTTCCACAGGATGACCCAAAATATCTTGCACTACATGAGCAATGGTGTTGACATAATACTTTTGTAACCAATTACGAGCAAATGGGTTAGGAGTACGTATCACCAAGCAATTATTTTCTAACCGTTCTGCACTAGCAGTTTTGATCCAAGTTTCAAAGGTAGGTCGGGATAGCTCAAGCTGTAGGCGCTCTAGTACCTGACTCCACAGACTTTCTATCGAAATTTCCACGATCCACCACCTTTGCTGCTAATCGTCACAATAGAAGAGAAAGCACCAATTTAGCATCCAGACACCCTAGACCTAAAACAAGCTTTTAAGTTTAATCATTTTGGGACATACCCGGTAGGCAAGATCCTAACACCCACTGACCTTAAAGGGAGAAGCAACGACACATGAAGACAAAAAACCATAACTTAACGCTCAAAAATCTGAATACCAAGGGTTTGCCCCACAGGTTGTGGATGCTCTCAATAGTGCTGTTGTTGGGCAGCTGCTCTCTTCTACCTGCCAAAACCTCTGAGAATCAACAAAGCGATCCTCAAACTCAAAAGCCAATTGCCCCCAATCCAATAATTGCTCCTCCACCAATTATTTCATCGTCTGGAGATCCTAATTTTGTGGTCAAAGTCGTGCAAAATGCTGGTTCTGCGGTGGTTAGGATTGATTCTTCTAGAACAATCACCTCTCGTGTACCAGACGAATTTAACGATCCCTTATTCCGGCGATTTTTTCGAGACTCAATACCACAGCCGAGACAACGGGTAGAGAGGGGTAGCGGTTCGGGATTTATCATTAATTCTTCAGGTCAAATTTTAACCAATTCCCACGTAGTAGATGGTGCTGATAGAGTGACTGTCACACTCAAAGATGGTCGGACTTTTGACGGGAAAGTTTTAGGTGAAGACGCGGTAACAGATGTAGCTGTAATCAAAATTGACGCCAATAACCTGCCAACCCTGGCTGTAGGCAACTCAGATATTTTGCAACCGGGAGAGCCAGTAATCGCCATCGGCAACCCCTTAGGCTTGAATAACACCGTCACTTCTGGGATTATTAGTGCTACAGGTCGTTCTAGTAGCGATATTGGCGCTAGTGATAAGCGGGTTGATTACATCCAAACCGATGCTGCCATTAATCCTGGTAATTCTGGCGGTCCACTACTAAATACTCGTGGTCAAGTAATAGCCATGAACACAGCCATCCTTCGAGGCGCTCAAGGCTTGGGATTTGCGATTCCCATTAACACTGTACAAAGAATTGCCCAACAATTAATCGCCACAGGCAAAGTAGATCATCCTTATTTAGGCGTGCAAATGGTGACACTGACACCAGAAAACAAAGAAAGACTCAAAAATATCGCAGGCGATCGCCTAAATCTTACATCAGAAGAAGGCGTTTTACTCGTGGAAATTGTACCGCGATCGCCTGCATCCGCAGCAGGACTCAGAGCAGGTGACGTGATTAGAAGCATTAACAACCAGCCCGTGACTAAAATTGAACAAGTACAAAAGCTAGTAGAAAATAGCAAAATCGGTAGCACCCTACCAATAGAAGTAGAGCGCAATGGGCGAATTGTCCAAGTAGCAGTGCGACCAGCTCCTTTACCCGTAAGACGTGAAGGATAAATGTTATTTGGGTATAGGGCATGGGGAAGAAGCAGGGGGGCAGGGGGCGGGGGGCAGAGGGGAAGATTTTCTGCCCTGCTCCCCATCTCCCTCATCTCCCTCATCTCCCTCATCTCCCTCATCTCCCTCATCTCCCTCATCTCCCTCATCTCCCTCATCTCCCTCACCTCCCTCATCCCCATTTCCAAAGGAGTTTTTCTCATGTCCGAACCAATCATTCAATTAGGCAATCCCACACTCCGCCAAAAAGCTGTTTGGGTTGATAATATTCAAGATCCAGATATCCAAAATTTAATTGATGAGTTAATGGCTACCGTTGCCGAGGCTAATGGTGTGGGAATTGCCGCGCCTCAAGTTGCACAATCTTATCGTTTATTTATTGTGGCTTCTCGCCCTAATCCCAGGTATCCCCATGCTCCAGAAATGCAACCTACTGCTATGATTAATCCTAGAATCATTGCTCACTCAACTGAAGTTGTTAAAGATTGGGAAGGTTGTTTGAGTGTACCAGGCATTAGAGGGTTAATTCCTCGGTATAAAACTATCGAAGTTGAATACAGCGATCGCCAAGGCAATCTCCAAAAGCAAGAATTAACCGATTTCGTCGCTCGCATCTTTCAGCACGAATATGACCACCTCAACGGCATCGTATTTGTAGACCGCCTAGAAAGCACTCTCGATATGATTACTGAACAGGAATACCAACAACGAGTAGTTAATAAGACTTAATCTGAAACAATTCTTTAAAATGTATAGTTTATGAAAAGTTTAAGTTATACTTAACCTAACGTTAACCTCTGGTTCGGCTTAGTTATCGGGTAAATGACCAATATTATTAGTAGTCACGAGAGGTTAAGTCCCCAGATGAGTATGTCTAGTGACTTAATCTCCCATCAGCATCAAAGTGATGAAGTAAAACTAAATACGAGTACAAGCAGTGGATCTGGACAGTTACAAGTGGAACTGCCTTCAGAAAGATTGCAAATTGTTCATGCGACTGCTGGGCGGGTAAGAATCCGCCCTAGTGAGGGTATTTCCAAATCAACAATCAAAAATATATCCCAAGACTTACGTCAGCAGTATGGGGTGAGGGAAGTTGCTACCAATGAGCAAACAGGCAGTATAGTTATAGCTTTTGATGAAAAAAAGCTGTCACTATCACAAGTTTTAGGACTACTGCAACAATTTAATATTCACCAGGCTCAAGTTTCGCCGACTTCAAACAGTCAGACAGATCCCTTTGCAGCATGGAAATCCGTTGATTTTTGGAAAGAACAGTCTATTTCCTTGATTCCTTTGATGACGGGGCTAGCAGTTACAGGTGGACTGGGGATCAGCGGCTTGGTTTCGATTCCAGTCTATATGCTCACCGCAGAAGCAACTCGTAGGGTAATTGATTGTTTTGAGCCAGAAGCTTTGGAATCCTTACAACAGTTAAAGGGTGGGCGAGACGCCCACCCCACAAAGGTGGCAAATTCTTGTAGCCAAGAGGTGCGAGATTTGAATGGTAAGGATTTAACAACACAGCCAGTAAAAATTGCTTACAGTGTAGTCCATGCAATTCCAGGACGCATCCGATTTCATCTACCTCGACTAGCTGAGGATCGTGCCTATGGACGGCGGCTAGAGAGGTTGATTAACAACGATCCCCAGACAATCAATGTGCGTGTGAATACTGGTGCAGCATCGATCGCCATCGCTTATAAGCCGAGTTCGATTAGCGTCAACCATTGGGTAAATCTCATGGAGTTGGCCTTGCAAACTAATCCACCCAATAATGCCATCAAAGTTGTACCACAAACATCCTTAGCAGAAGAAAGTCACACAACACAGGCAGATACCACAACTGTGTTGGAGGACACAACATTAGAAGAGAGTCATACGGCACAATCAGACAAGACAAATGTGTTAGAAGACACAACTGAAAAAGAGAGTCTGACGACAGAAATAGAAAACACAAATCTAGACATATCAAGTTTATGGGCTGATTTGAAGCCTGCAACTTTGTCTTATTCCTTAGCCATGATGGCGAACTTTCCGTTATAGACGGTTCCACACTTAGGAACACTGGAGGACAACAATGGAGGGTTCTAGCTCACAACTAGATTCAAGCAATCGCACTTACAGACAATCTGTAAGGATAGTTCATAGCCTTAACTACACGCTTCCCGGCCGAGTCCGATTATGTATGCCTGGGATCGGTGAGAATTTAGAATATCAGCAACACCCGATGGAGTTGTTGCAAATAAAGCGTCTTTGAAGCGGCAATATCGCATATAGCCAGTGTGATTATGGCAGGTATGGCAAGTGCGATCGCCTTTAGCAAAATTTCACACATCAGCAAATTTCTAGTACTCCATCAACGCAAAAATGAGTGGGGAGTTAGGAGTTAGGAGTTAGGAGTTAGGAGTTAGGAGTGCGTCCGGTGTGGGAGGAAACATAAATTCTCTTTCCCCCATCTCCCCACACTCCCTCATCTCCCTCATCTCCCTCATCTCCCTCATCTCCCCACTCCCCACTCCCCACTCCCCTCAACAAACAAGTTTGTAAAACTATACGAGACATAACGAATGGCACAAGTCACAGTCCAACCACCATCCCTACGAGTTCAAACATCTCACGAGATTGTAGAGAAACAGAGTCAGGTAATTCCTTTAGTGCAAAAGAATGGCAAGGTTTCTCTATCTGATAGGAACGGACATAACCGCACACATACTACTCAAGTTTCTTACAGTATTGTTCATCAAATCCGGGGAAGGATCAGGTTGCGCGTGCCTCGATTACGTTATGATGCCGACTATGCTCAACGTCTGTTAACTTTACTCGAAGCCGATCCCCTGGTTACTAATGTCCGAATCAAACCGGCGGCGGCGGCGTTAGTTGTGAATTATAAACCTGGTTCAGCTGCGGATGCAAAGGTGCGATCGCGTTTGAGTCATTTGATTGGGGCGGCCAATGAAGTCGGAATCGTTGTGCCAAAAGCTAATAATTCGTTGGCTACTCAACCAACAGAAGATGCAGAGAATTCCTGGCCGGGAATGCAACTTTCGGCTATGGCTACCAGTTTAGCTGTGCTGGGTGGCCCGTTGGGACTACCGATCCCGCCTTTAATAGTGGCGGGAACCATTGCTCTAGCAACCTTACCGGTGTTCCAAAGAGCTTTGGAAGGCATTACAAAGGAACGCAAACTGAACATTGACTTTTTGGATTTTCTGGCCATCGCCATTACTACCGTCCAAGGTCAGTTTCTCACACCATCGTTGATGTTGAGCTTAATTGAAATCGGTGAAAACATCCGCGATCGCACTGCTCGTTCTTCTAAATTGCAAACTCTAGATTTACTCAGCTCCTTGGGGCAATTCGTCTGGGTTGAACGCAATGGGATCAAAGAACAAATCCCCATTCAGGATGTACAACGTGGGGATACAGTCATTGTCTATCCCGGCGAACAAGTTCCAGTTGATGGGACTATCCTCCGGGGTAAAGCCCTGTTAGATGAGCAGAAACTCACCGGTGAATCCATGCCGGTCTTGAAAAGAAAAGGACAGCCAGTTTTTGCCTCAACCTTGATGCGTGAGGGACGAATTTATATCTTGGCCCAATGGGTAGGTAATGACACCCGTGCCGGACAAAGCATCAAGTTAATGCAAGAAGCACCCGTCCACGATACCCGCATGGAAAACTATGCCATCAAAATTGCGGAAAAAGCCGTTGTGCCAACTTTGTTACTTGGTGGGGCGGTATTTGCCGCAACTCGCAACCCAACACGGGTAGCCAGCATCCTTACCTTGGACTTATGCACAGGAATTAGGGTATCAATTCCCACAACAGTTTTGGCAGCGCTAACTTATGCAGCCAAGCACGGCATCCTGATTCGTAGCGGTCGGGCATTGGAACAACTAGCAGCGGTTGATACAGTTGTATTTGATAAAACAGGCACTCTCACAAAAGGTGAAGTGTCAGTTGTGAGAGTTGAGAGTCTCAATCCTGCAACATCAGACTTACGGGTGTTGGAACTAGCGGCGGCGGCGGAACAGCGGTTAACGCACCCCGTAGCTGAAGCAGTGATTCGTTATGCCGAAGCACAACAAATAGCGATCCCCAACCGCAGTAAATGGGACTATCAACTCGGTTTGGGTGTACAAGCCGAAATTGACGGCGAGACTGTTTATGTAGGTAGCGATCGCTTTTTGCGTCAGCAAGGCGTAGACATGGAACAACTCAATGGCCACAAACCAGCAGACTCCTTGATCTACGTCGCTAGTAACAATCAACTTCAGGGTAAAATTATCTATAGTGATGTTCTGCGTCCCGAAAGTCAGGAAGTAATTACCCAGTTATTGACAGTCGATGGCGTAGAAGTTCACATGCTCACCGGAGATAACAAGCGAACAGCTAATGCTGTGGCTGCTCAACTGGGGATAGCGCCAAACCATACCCACGCCGAAGCTTTTCCGGAACAAAAAGCAACAGTTGTTCGGCAACTACACGAACAAGGCAAAACAGTTGCATTTGTAGGCGATGGAATTAACGACTCGCCAGCTTTAGCCTACGCTGATGTTTCAGTATCCTTCGCTAACGGTTCGGAAATTGCGCGGGAAACAGCAGATGTGGTGTTAATGCAAAATGACTTGCATGGTTTATTAGAAGCAATTGCGATCGCTCGTAAAGCTAAGCAAATAATTCATCAAAACACCACTATTGTTGCCCTTCCTAACATAGCAGCAATGTTTGTTGCAGTGTTCTTTGGTCTTAACCCCTTAGCAGCCACAGTAGTCAACAACGGCTCAACAGTAGTTGCAGGCATCAACGGTTTGCGCCCGATTCTCAAACCTTCACCAAAAAAAGCTCTACCATCAGCAAGATGATACAACTCTTTTAAATAGAGTATGCTAGAAAACTTTACAACAATTTTTCAACATAACAGGAGGAATTTTAACTATGGCACCTAAAATTACCGATTTCATTGAAGATGCCGGCCCAGTGGGAATCGTAGCCGGAATTGGCGCAGTTATCCTGGCTCCAGTCCTGATTCCCATCGTAGCTGGAATTGGTAAGCCCATAGCCAAGTCCGTCATCAAAGGCGGACTGCTAGCCTACGAAAAAAGCAAAGGAGCCTTTGCAGAACTTGGTGAAAGTTGGGAAGATATTGTAGCCGAAGCCAGGGCAGAACTAGCTGAAGACAAGCAAACTCCAGTATTTGAAGCTGCGAGTAGCCCTGTTGACAATACCTCAGATAATGGTGTGTAAAACTCTCAAAAAGGGGAATTGGGCATAGGGCATTGGGAGTTAGGAGTTAGGAGTTAGGAGTGTGTCCGGTGTGGGAGGATGGAGAACAAATATTTTCCCCCTCTCTCCCCACACTCCCCACACTCCCCACACTCCCCACACTCCCCACACTCCCCACTCCCCACTCCCCACTCCCTTCTCTAAAATCCAACTCCAAATCAGGACGGCAGTCGTGTGTTGACAAATAGTCATGGTAATCTGACCAAGATGCCCAAAATTATTGAGCAAACAGCTTTCAGCAAATCATCCAAACCAATATCTGCAAAAATTGTCAGCAATACCCCAGGACGGCTACGGTTGAGAGTTGCCCTATCCCATCGTCAAACCGGGGAAATGCAACGCATTGCTAATGCACTCGAAGCTCAACCTCACATTAATCAGGTGAGGACTAATATTCATCACGGTAGTATTGCAATCAACCATGATGCTAAAGATGATACTTTGAAAAATGTAGTTGCCACACTCACAGATTTAGGAGTTATTTTCGCCGATATTACTGAGGGTAACTCTGAGGCAGCAGTGGGCATTACAAATGCAGTTGTGAACTTCAACAAAAGAGTCGAACTCGCAACCAAAGGCGAAATTGACTTGCGCGTTATTTTTCCCTTAGGATTGAGCATCCTTGCTGTGAGGCAATTACTAGCAAAGGGTTTGCAATTTGAAATTATTCCCTGGTATGTGTTAGCGTGGTATGCCTTTGATAGTTTTATCAAACTGCATGGCGTTAGCAAACCACAATCAACAGCTAATGACTAAATATTTTAGGTGAAGACGCGATTCATCGCGTCTCTAGGATTTTTATAACTAATTTCAAAAATATTTTATACCAAGTTCGGATAATCACTTATTATTAAAATTTCTCCGCGTCAGAGCATCAGTCCTAATGATAGAGCAGATTGCAAGTTGGTGAGGTTAAGATAATTGTAGGGGCACAATATATTGTGCCCCTACTCGTGTACTTCATTTTCCTGAAATAGGCTGTAAGTCTTCACCCGAACATGATATTACTGAGAAAGACGCGGAAATGCAGTTTAATATTGCCTGATTCTTACACAAATAATAAATAAAGAATTTTTAAAGATTCAAAATTATACAATTCATTATTACTGTAACCATGTTATAGATAACTATAGTGTATCAGTAAATACTCTTAATCATTGCCAAGATTGAAATATGAGCTAGTAACCTAGCGACGTGGCAGCCCGTCAGGTAATTCACCAGCCTAAAAGTATATATTTCAGTAGCCAAAACAATCCTGAGTAACGAGTGCTGAGTCAAGAACAACTAGATGCCAGTTTCAAATTGCACTAAAAATGAGAAGTTCAGCTTCTGACTTTTCACCGATTTCATGCTGACTTCTGATTTTTAGTTTATTAAAAGCACTAGACCTGATTTAGAAAAACTATGTCTACATCTCAAAAACACAATCCAAAATTCTTCCATAATTGGCCTTATTTTCTAGGGATTTTAATTTTACTAGTTATTTTTTCAATTTATAGCTATTCAATATTCTCAGATAAATTATTTTTAGGAGAGGGTGATAAAGGAGGTCGTTTTTCAATAGCGATGCAGTTTGCTCATGAGCCAAGTAAAGCTTTAGATCTAAAATATTGGGTCTCAGCATGGCCGCCAGTTCCCTTTATAATTCAGTCTTTTGTTCTCCGTTTGGTTCTCTTTTCAGTAACGTCGGATATTAGTATAGGTATTAAAGCTGTTGAATTAACTAGTGTTGCTTTTGTCTTGCTAGGTTTCTTTTTGATTGGCCGTTCTGTGGCTGTGCAAACTAACGAGATAACAGGACTTTTAGCTTTTTTATTGTGTTTTTGCACGCCTTTAATGATGAATTTAGCCCATACTCCTATGGCGGAAGCATATGCTTTTTTCTTTATTGCGTTTGGGATTTATAATGTATTTTCTTATATTAAATACGATAAAAATTTTAGCTATATTTTAATTTCAATTTTGTCATTCAGCTTAGCATATTTTTGCCGAACAGAAAGCCTATTTTTCTCATTAATTTCTGGAGTCTTCCTGCTCGCACATAAAAAATGGAAGTCAGCTTTATTGCTTGTCAGTGCAACGGTATTAGTAACGCTTGCTCAAATGTTGGGAGCTAGTTTTCTGATACAAGGACTACAACTTTATGACAGAGATTTATGGGGAGGAAAAGGATTAGATCGGTTAAGATACGCTAAGATGCTGCTTTTTTATTTTGTAAATGCGAGCAAAAGAATTATTGTTTTTTCTTTGATTTGGATTATTCCTTTGACTTATTTAAAGTTAAAAGAGCGTAAGTATAGCGGTTCCCAATCAAATGAGGTACAGAAATTTGTAGGGGCGCAAAGCTTTGCGCCCCTACAAGAACACGAAATGCTATATACAAAGTCTAATGAGGTTGGAAAGACAAAAGAAAATCTGAAAACTTCTATTATTAATCTTTATAATAGGTTTAATTCATGCTTAGTCAATTATCCTATTACTATCTGGGCGATTTTCTTTCTGGTTGCTTTGGCACTACCAATTCTTTTAGCTTTAAAAGGTGCGATCGATCCATTATCACGATATTTATATTTAGCAAATATTTTTATAACTACTGCGATCGCTATCATCATCGCTCAAACTACTGCTGCTTTCTCAATAATTAATAAAAGACTAGGAAAGCAATTAGTTATTGCCAGTCTTACACTCGTAATGATATTCTCTAGTACATTTAGTTTTCCCTATGCAACTGGTAGTGTAAATACCCAAAAAATCCCATCACCAATCAAGGGAGTAATTGATTTTATTTCTCTGAATAAGCCTCCAAGAACTCGAATAGCATTTGATTTTTTAGAGTGGCAAGAATATGGAATGGCAGCGTACTTGTCAGATCCTGAATTGGACACAACTGCTACACAATTTTCACTTGTATGGACTGCTTTTCCACGAGAAGTTGATTCAGAGATTACATCTTTATTACCCAAAAAATTCCAGGTTCCTGCACCTCAATCAACGGTTGAAGGAAGAACCGCTATCTTTCATGCCTATATCTATGCTAAAAATCCTAGTTATTTTGTGATCGCCAGTGATTCTTTGTATAAAAAAGTAGAAGATTATGCAAGAATCAAAGATGCAGTAGGATTTGGCAGAAACTATATCCGAAAATACTTAACTGCAAAAGATCAAACTCAATCAACATTTGAGTTTCAGTCTCCTTATATTTTTCCAGAAAAGAAAATTACCTTGAAAAAAGCCTATGAAAATGAGTCATATATTATTCTAAAATCTTAGTTGGGTATAAAGGTTTCTGGAAAGTCAGGTCTGACTCTCATAAATAGTTCAAAAGAACTAAAACTTGTCCTAGATAATTCAATTGACGTTTAATAAACCTCTCTATATAGAGAGGTTTATTGAGCTGCTACTAAACTAGATTGTTTCTCTTAAGGCATAACGAATTTCATTCGCTGGAAGCTGACGCCAAATTAAAAGGCATCAGCACAAAACGTAAAACTTCACGACTGAAGGAGAGAATCTCATGCTATCTAATGGCTCTTTCCAAAAACAAACAGAGAAATTCTATAAACGCTATAAAACTCTGTTTATTCATGGATTGTTTAGTATTGTGTGGGCGATCGCTATTTGGTTGATGTATGTCCTATTTCCAAATCAGCAGGCAACTCGCATCCAAGTTTCAAGAATTATCTTCATCGGCATTTGCATCCAAGTATTGGTTTTGGGAATTCAAAAACGCCGTTACGTCAAAAAAATAGTTTGGGAATTTTTCACAGGAAGTACATATCCGATCAACCTAGCTATATTTCGGATATTTTTATTTGGCACTATATTCCTGCGAATCATTCAAACTTTTCCTAGAGCTGCATGGTTCAGTGAACTCCCCAAAGAACTTATAGTTCCACCTTTTGGTGCAAAGTGGGTATTTCCTGATTTGATTCCTTTCAATGCGACATTAGCTCAAACAGCTAGTTCGCTATTAATTATTTGTTCATTTACAGCCATGATTGGGCTTTTTACTCGTACCTCAGCTTGGCTAACTGTAATCCTCAGTTTCTACGTTATGGGTATTCCCCAGTTTTATGGAAAGGTCAATCATGACCATCACTTATTATGGTTTGCTGCAATTTTAGCCCTTAGTAGGTGTGCTGATGTCTTGTCATTAGATGCTGTTTTCATGGCCTGGAAACGAGCAGATCGCGGTCAAATAGAACCTCCTGGTATTTCGAGAATCTATGCATTACCGTTACGTTTTGTCTGGCTTTTATTTGGCATAATTTACTTTTTCCCAGGACTTCATAAAGTATGGAAACCCGGTTTTGATTGGGCATTTACTGACAATCTAAAATATCAAATATATTCAATATGGCTGGAACGGAATGAAATAGATGGTTGGATGCCGCTGTTAAGAATAGATCAGTATCCGATTTTATGTCACCTGTCAGCGATTGGCTCAATTTGTTTTGAATTGTCTTTTATTTTTCTAGTGTTTTTACCTGTAACTCGATACATAGCGGCTTTTGGTGGGCTGGTTTTGCATAATATGATTGGTGCAGTCATGTATATTCAATTCTTATCTATCCAACGTTGCTACGTGGCATTTTTTGATTGGAATGCTATTTTTCATTGGATTGGATATCGACTTTTTCCTAACGATATGTACGTTGTATATGACGGAAATTGCCAACTGTGTCGTCGTACTATTGCAACTTTAAGAGTCTTTGATATTTTTGGCCGGTTAACATTTGTCAATGCGTTAGACGAACAAGCCCTTACTTCCCACAATCTTCTGTGGTTAGACTCCCAGGCGCTCTTAGCTGATATGCACGCAGTACTGCAAAGAAAGTCATGGAAGGCTTTCCAAGCCTATCGGGTCTTAGCAGTACGTATACCCATTTTTTGGCCGATTTTACCTTTGCTGTATGTGTGGCCAATACCAGAAATTGGCAACAATATTTATCGGCGTGTTGCTGATTCTCGTACTTGTAGTCTGCCTCAAGCTGAGATTCCTGACACTACAAAACGAAATTACCAACCACGAACTTATTTACAAGCACTGACTCTTATTGCTAGTTTATTACTGATTAGCAATATTCTATTGGGTCTGATTGAGAAAAGGGCAGGTTGGCCGCTTGCCTGCTATCCCACATTTTCAGAAATTTTAGGCCCGCAAGTAGAAACTCTGGAAGTTGTTCCTGTAAATGCAACAGGTGTACCTATTAGTTATAAACTACAAGACTTCAAGAAAAAAATGGGATCGGAAAAGTTTAAAGGATTGGCTGGGAATATTTTACATCGCAGCAAAAACAGAATTGAGGAACAGCAAAAGTTGAGCGCTCTCTGGCAAGCAATCAGCCGTAATTCCCCTAATATCCAGCAAGTTCAATCAGTACAATTTTATAACACTACACTATGGACTGATCCTGAAAAACGCTCACAGAATCCAGCTAATCGCTCATTAATCTATGAACTAAAATTGTAAACTACGGGCACTTTTGCAATTGTCGCCAGTCTTTGTTTTCCGAGTTATCAGTTAGAGATCGTTTATAAAGTAAAAATCAAATTATTATAGGGTAGCCACTCGGTTACTATTCCAGAGTTATAGCAACAGATTTACTTTATAAATGCTCTCTTATCATGTATGTTGATTAAGTAGATAGTCATGATTAAATATAAAATGTCATTGCGAGCGAAGCGAAGCAATCCCAGAGACTTTGCGATTGCTTCGCTTCGCTCGCAATGACAGAACATATTATATTTAATTATGTCCGTCTACTTATCAGTTGTCAGTTTCATGCGTTGGGTAACGCTCTTTAACACTACGATCGCAGCATACGCCCTCAGAAATGTTAACTGTTGACTGATTTTAAATTCTCTTTGTCAGAAGTGACCAAACCATGAAAAAGCTGATCAATAAGCCAGAAGACTTTGTGCGCGAAAGTCTAGAAGGTATGGCAGTTGCTCATTCTGATTTAATTAAAGTCAACTATGACCCTGCTTTTGTCTATCGAACTGATGCACCCGTACAAGGTAAAGTAGCAATTATTTCTGGTGGAGGTAGCGGTCACGAACCAATGCACGCTGGCTTTGTGGGCAGAGGAATGCTTGATGCAGCTTGTCCAGGCGAAGTTTTCACTTCACCCACCCCTGACCAAATGCTAGAAGCAGCCAAGCAAGTAGATGGGGGTGCTGGTATCCTTTATATCGTCAAAAATTATAGTGGCGATGTGATGAACTTTGAAATGGCAACGGAGTTAGCCCGTGCTGAGGGCATCCGATCGCTAAATATTTTGATTGATGACGATGTGGTAGTCAAAGACAGCCTCTACACCCAAGGACGACGCGGTGTCGGAACAACAATATTGGCGGAAAAAATTTGTGGTGCAGCAGCCGAAGCTGGGTATGATTTATTACAAATAGCAAATTTGTGTCGGCGGGTAAATTTGCATGGGCGGAGTATGGGAATTGCTCTAACATCATGTACAACGCCAGCCAAAGGAACGCCGACATTTGAACTGAGCGATCGCCAAATTGAATTAGGTATCGGTATTCACGGTGAGCCAGGAACAGAACGCACAGAAATAAAAACAGTAGATGAGATTACCGAAATTTTGACGCGATCGCTCATTGAAGATACAGCATACACTCGCACATTGCACGAGTGGGATGAAAACAAAGGAGAATGGGCAGATGTAGAACTAATCGATCCGCCACTTGTAAAAGGCGATCGCGTGTTAGCTTTTGTCAATGGTATGGGTGGAACTCCGGTTTCAGAACTGTATCTCGTTTATCGCAAACTCGCCGAAATCTGCCAACAACAAGGATTGCAAATTGTGCGAAACTTGATTGGCTCTTATATTACATCTCTAGAAATGCAAGGTTGTTCCATTACCCTGCTGAAGTTAGATGATGAAATGATCCGGCTATGGGATGCACCAGTAAAAACGCCGAGTTGGCGGTGGGGAGTTTGATATGGTCACTCAGGCGCAGATATTACAATGGTTGCAAGCATTTGCATCCCAAATAGAGCAGAATAAAACATATTTGACAGAATTAGATGCAGCGATCGGAGATGCCGATCATGGGATTAATATGGATCGTGGGTTCAAAAAGGCGATCGCTCAGTTACCCAATGTTGCAGACAAAGACATTGGTAGTATTCTCAAAACCGTGAGTATGACTTTGATTTCTTCTATTGGCGGTGCTAGCGGCCCTCTTTACGGCACTTGGTTTTTGCGAGCCAGTGCAGTAGTAGTTCTTAAGCCGCAACTAACAAAAAAAGATATGTTAGAGCTACTGCAAGCGGGTTTAGACGGCGTGCTGCAACGTGGTAAAGCCCAACTGGGAGACAAAACAATGGTAGATGTGTTATCTCCGGCTGTGGCGGCTTTTCGGCAAGCTGTAGAAGAAAATCAAAGTACTGTAGAAGCTATGCAACAGGCTGTAGTGGCTGCCGAAAAAGGGTTGGAGGAAACTATACCAATGCAGGCGAAAAAAGGACGAGCTAGTTATTTGGGAGAAAGGAGTGTTGGACATCAAGATCCAGGAGGAACTTCTGCTTATTTAATGTTGAAGAGTTTGTTAGAGGTGTTGCAAAGTTCTGGGGAATAACTATCTGATTGACATGACATCTTTTGAATCGAATGAAATTAATGCTGTTGAAGTGAATCATGTTCGTTTTGAAACACTTGTACCACAGCAAAGATTAATTATTCCTCTCAACAAAGAAAATGTAACAACTTTTGTACAGTTTGGTTTGCGTATCACTAATTTTTCATCTAACCCATATAGTTTCAAGTTATTTGGATTGAAGCCGGAAGTTAGAGACAGTCAGGAAAGATTGTTAAAGCGAATTTATCACGCAAACGCAACAGTTGGACTTGATGAGTCCCATTTTTTTAGAGTTCTACCTGGAGAAAGCTTGACTAGCTTTGTAGATGGTGAATTACGTTGGTACTTACACAATAATGAACTTGTAATGCAAGGACAGGATAATATCGGTGGCTATTGGTATTTTCACAATCTTAGTTTAGGAAATTATAGAATTAGCTTTACTTATAGAAATTCAACACAATCTGAATTGAATAAATTGTTTCTTCCTATACTTATAGAAAACCTTTGGGTAGGTAAAGTTACTACACCCTTGGTAGAATTTTGGTTGGTTAATTAAAACAAGACTTGATGATTTTTGAATTCTAGTCTTGCCATAGTTATGTGGGTTTAAAGTCAATATGACATCGAGTGGAACGAATGGTATAAATACTTCTAAAACAGATGGCATACATATAGAAATTATTAATCCTAACACAATACTCTTTCCCAAAGTAGGATATCCCATTCCCAACAAAAAAATTGGAATTAATGCTCCGATTAAATTCGCCATCAGTATAAACAACACTAGCTCAAATTATTTTTATCTGAATCATTTACAAGCTTTGATTCCAGAGCTTTTAACATCAAATGGACAGATAATACAGGGACATTTAGTTACACAGTATCCCGTTACTAATCAACAAAATAAACAGCCAGGTAGTAGTCAAAGTAGACAATCAGATTGGTGGAGAATTAGACCAAAATGCCGTACAACTTTTTTTGTAACTGCAAAGCTTTTTTGGCACAATAATTCTTTACAACTAAAAATTCCTACTATTCCCGACTATGTTCTTGATAATTTTAGGTCTAATTACTTTTGATACTTTGATGCACTTGAAACGAAAATTTATCAGCTTCGATTTATTCTAAATACTGATATAAAAGATACATATATTTCCAGTTCTAACATTAACCAAGAAGTAATTGAACGAGAAACTAGTTCAGACACATTGGCAACCCCGTGGGTAAATATTCGTCTTGTTCAACTCTTATCAACTGATAACAATGCAATAGAAGTAGATGGAGTCTTATTCAAAATAGATATGCCAAAGTCTGTACTGACCATCCCTTCTAAATTATTTAAAGCCAAAACTAATGTTCAACTAGGTATTTATATTACAAATAATACATTAACCCCTCTTTGTTTTTACCAATTAAGCTCTATTGAGGCAATTTTACTAGGCGATGATGGTAAACCAATAAATTATTCTGGCGACCCAACTAAACTTGCTTGGAAAAACAATGAACAAAATTATTACTTGGCTCAACCAGGAGAAAAAATGTTTTTGGATTTATGTGGAAAACTTTTTTGGAATTATTGTCAACTTGAATTCGCAATTTCTAGTAAAACTCATAGCTTGAATGGAGAAACTGGCTTTTATTATTTTTCTAACCTGAAAGCTGGTACATCATATCACCTCCAAGTCATATATCAAGTTTCTGAATTGAGAGCAAGGCGTTTAGAAGAACAAGTATTACAAAAAGCTTGGAGTGGGAGAATAGCTATGCCTTTTGTAGATTTTCGCCTTATCGAAGCATGAATACAAAGTTGAACTAAATTATTGTCTTTATAACAGATATCCTAGAATTTTAACTAAAGTATTCAAGTGAGCCATATTATTTCATAAGCATTAGAGAATCGATATCTAAAAGCCAATTTTCATCAATAAATTCCAAATTTTCATTGTAAACAAGAACTAACTCACCAATCTTTTGAGTGTGATTATTCGGTGCTTGTGTGGTATCACCACTAGAAGCTATGAGGAAAAACTTTAACTGAAAAAAGCGTTCTTTTTGACTAACGCCAATAGAACTGCTGACTAATTCTGTGTCTAAGTCACGAGGTAAAGTAATTGTTTCATAATATTCATCTTGCTCATCCCAGTAGCCACATACTTTATACTCACATTCTTTCAAATGTTCTTGAACAAGTGTATTGCTATCTAAATTTTCTAATATTTCAGTTAAATCTTGCCAAACTTGATGATTTTTTAATTCGAGTCTTGTCATAGATATGGCTTTAATGTTCTGTTACCAAACACTGATTGAAAGATATACAGTATCAGGTTGAATATCTGCCCAATTATTGGGTAAAGCTTCCATTAAATTAATACTGATACAGTAGAAGCACAATTTATTTCAGTTAAGTAAGCCAAATAAGTAAGTAAGTTCAAATGCTTCCTCTAAAAGGATTCTTATAATTTATGACATCTTTAGCCTCAAACCCTTAGAGGATAGGGAAAATCGTAGATATTATCTAAAAATTTCAACTTATTTGATCGACAACCGATATATTCTGAATACGCCATTTAGTTCCGTATCGAACTAAATCATACCGAACTCGCAAATTATCATTAGAAGAACTTTGAAACTGACCATTTTGATATAACTGTGTGGCTTCTCTGACTGTAGCTTCCACAGCAGCGCGATCGCTAAATAATTCAGGTTTTTCTACAGATTCAATCTTCAGGCTATGATCGTACTTGCGATAGCGGTTATCTACCTTATTTTGTTGAGCAATCAGCCGCCATTGAGACAACGCTGAACCAGTTAAAATCTGGTCTAAACTATTAATTTGATGATTAGGCCCTAAAGCTACGGCTTTGGTAGACAGCCAAGTTTGAATTATTTCCTGTGCCCTTGCATTTGTCAAAGTACCATCTGGTAATTGTGGCTTATTTACGTCAGGAATAAATACTGGTGGTTGATTTATCTGTACAAATAACTGTAAATCATGCTTAGGTGGCGTGGGGAAAAATAGGTTTTTTATCCATCCAAAAGCTGTCGTAGCTAATACCCAAAAAACTAATATAATTACTAGGGAAATAAACACTTTCCATACCAGCCGTGTTTTCCCTTCTATAGTGTTAGCAAAAGTCCGCCGTCGTCGCCGCGGACGAGGACGAGGACGATTATCAGGTATACGTTCTCGGTTAACAGGTTGAGTAGGTTTTCTTCGTCTACGCTTTTGGTTTTGACTCGGTGTAGTAGTCCTACCTGAACCATTCCAATGCTGATTATTAGTTCTGGTCATGCGTTCAGCAGTAGGAAGCGGTGCAGCAGTTACTTCTGGTTTGGCACTTTCAGATGAATTCGATCTCAGTTGCGAGAAGTTTGAATATTCTGGCCTTTGTTGTGTTGGTGGTTCTGGTAAATTTGGATCGGGTGTTGGATTGCGATCGAATTGTCGAAAAGTCCCAGTTGAATTGTTGGGAAAACGTGGATTATTTGTTTGTGGTTGTTGAAAAAGCTGCGGATTAATTACACCAGATTCATTCGTTGTTTGGGCATCGTTTGGCAATGCTTCTAAATAACCTTGCACTTGTGGGTTAGCAAAGTACTCTTTGAGAGAAGCTGGTTGAGTTGCCAAATCTCGAAAATGGGGAAATACTTCGTGTTGCAACCACTGTTCTGTATATAAACATAGTCCTGGTAACAAATCTGGAGAATCTTGAGATTTTTCCCGAATAAAAACTAAAGCTTCGTACTCCTGACTTAGTTCTAAAACACGAGTTGCTTCTTCGGTTTGCCCCAAGAGTAATGCACATAACGACTGTTCTAAATGTACATCTTGGCGATTGCCCAGACGTGCTAGCATCTGCTTTGCTTGACGAATTAAAGCTGGTTGTCGTTGGGCAAATCCTCTTGCTATTAAAGCATAAACAGCCAAGTAAATGGCAACAGCAGAAGGACGTTTACTTTCGGCTTCAAATAACTTGTGTTGTTCTGCAACTGTTAAGTGGTTACGTAATTGCTGGATAAAACGTAGAAAATCATCTATGTTTAAACCAGAGCGATCGCTATTTGTGCCATCAATTCCACCACGATCCTCTAAAAGGTTTTGCAATAATTCCAGTCCCTGGCGTCGTTCGGCAGTCTTTTCTTGAGGTAGTGCTAGTAACTCTAAAATTCGATATGGTCGCAATTTATAGAGATCTGCCTCAATTTCTGCTTGTACGCTGGCAAATAACCCTTCCCGAACTAGCAATTCCTGACCAGTTTCTAATGATACAGCAGCATTTTCGTAGTGACCTTGCTGCCATTGTTCGCGTCCTAGTTCTAAACAAGCAAGGGCAACAGTGAGAACGACATCGGGACGTTCGGGACTTTCGAGGATTTCTTCTGCTAGATTATTGCCTTTATTGTTACCGGAAACAGCGTTTTTATTCACTAGGTAAGGACGACCTAGTTTCAGTACGAGTTCGTATTCCCCTAATTCTTGCAAAATCAACAAAGCGCCAACTAATTCGTCTTGAGAAACATCGATGCCCAAATTTTGGGCTTCAACGCTCCTTTTGTGGCTTTCTTTGGGATTTTCTCCTGCTACTGTGCCGGCAGCAATGTTATCAGGGTCATAGGCGTGGGCAAGATAAAGGTGATCGTAAGTACTGCGTTGTTTTGGATCTGATAAAACCACGTAAGCTTCTTCTATAAGTTGTTTACGAGAAGAAATTGCCGCTTGGGAATACTCACGTCTTGGCAATTGTACAATGCGATCGCTGTATGCTTGCCGCAATTGTTCTTCACTTGCCGCCAACGGTAGTCCTAAAATTCGGTAGTAATCTAGCGGAATTCGCACAGCCCACTTCCCCTGCACCGCGATCGACATAATTCACCTATAGCGTTCCAGGCCAGTAAAACCGTGCCATAATAATGCCGTATAGAATCTACTCTACAAGTGTATATTGCAACTACTTGTTTTGTACCTTTCCGAAATTTTGAGTCACATTCTAGTACTAATTTTTTGCCTTCGCCTAGAAAGCTTAAGCTTTTTGTCTTAATTCTTAGTATTTTTGGTTTAATACAACCTTCGATACCATAAACCACAACTACGGCTGTTGTCACGGCATAAATGTTGTGGTTACACCAATCTATTGATTTTTTCGGGACTTCCCCAATATGCAGTTAGTAAACTACTACTTTTGGAGGTTGACCCTGATAACAGGAGACAAAAATGATATCATATTTAGCCTTTAATTACAATTACCTATTTAGGTATAGAAACTTTTACGTCATTTTTTTTAAATTGTTAATGGATATGCAGAAACCAGTCTATCTTAATTGGTAGCCTTTCAAGAAATATGGGCATGGGGCATTGGGCATTGGGCATTGGGAAGAGGCAGGGGAGCAGGGAGCAGAGGGGAAGATTTTCTCCCCTGTCCATCTCCCTCATCTCCCTCATCTCCCTCATCTCCCCCATCTCCCCCATCTCCCCATTCTCTAAAGGGTGCATAAAATCAAGTTTGATTGTTGACCTTGCAAACGCTAACCTAATTATTGGCTCAGACGTTATCAGACCAACTTATTTAAGACCGTAACTTTAAGTTGTACAACAGGGATACTCGAAAATAATGGTTCAAGAGCGTACTTTACCCACATTTAATGCTGCCACTACCCGCATCACTAATGAAGTTGGGTTACGGTTATATGAAGACATGGTACTAGGGCGCTTGTTTGAAGACAAATGCGCTGAAATGTATTATCGGGGCAAAATGTTTGGTTTTGTCCATTTGTACAACGGTCAAGAAGCAGTTTCCAGCGGCGTTATCCAAGCGATGCGGCCGGGTGAAGATTTCGTTTGCAGTACGTACCGCGACCACGTTCACGCTTTGAGTGCGGGAGTACCAGCAAAGGAAGTCATGGCAGAGTTATTTGGCAAAGCCACAGGTTGCAGCAAAGGGCGCGGTGGTTCGATGCACATGTTTTCTGCCGAACATCGCTTGCTAGGCGGCTATGCGTTTGTGGCAGAGGGAATTCCTGTAGCAGCCGGAGCCGCTTTTCAAACCAAATACCGCCGCGAAGTGCTAAAAGACGAAAGTGCCGACCAAGTGACAGCTTGTTTTTTTGGCGACGGTGCAGCAAACAACGGCCAGTTTTTCGAGACATTAAACATGGCAGCTCTTTGGAAACTGCCAATTCTTTTTGTGGTAGAAAATAATAAGTGGGCAATTGGTATGGCTCACGATCGCGCAACTTCCCAGCCAGAGATTTACAAAAAAGCCAGCGTATTTAACATGGCAGGCGTGGAAGTAGACGGCATGGACGTGCTGGCGGTGCGTGCTGTTGCCCAAGAAGCCGTAGCCCGCGCCCGTGCAGGTGAAGGCCCAACGTTAATTGAGGCACTTACCTACCGCTTCCGGGGTCACTCCTTGGCAGACCCAGATGAAATGCGAAGCAAAGCTGAGAAAGAATTTTGGTTTGCCCGTGACCCAATTAAAAAGTTGGCAGCTTATTTGGTAGAGCAAAACCTCGCCAGCGAAGAAGAACTTAAAGGCATCGACCGTAAAATTCAACAACTAATCGACGAAGCAGTAAAATTCGCTGAAAGTAGCCCTGAACCAGACCCCAGCGAATTGTATCGTTTCGTTTTTGCAGAAGACGAGTAATTTTGGGCATGGGGCATGGGGCATGGGGCATGGGGATGAGGAAGATGAGGGAGATGAGGGAGTGAGGGAGTGAGGGATAAGAATTAATAACCAATGCCCAATACCCAATGCCCAATGCCCAATACCCAATGCCCAATGCCCAATACCCAATGCCCAATGCCCAATGCCCAATGCCCAATGCCCAATGCCCAATGCCCAATGCCCAATGCCCAATACCCAATTAGGACTAAAACCTGTGTTTACCATTGCAGTTCAACAACAACAGTACAAAACCTACATTCTTTCAGATGAAACCGCTGGTTCTCAACTGGAAGTTGTTCCAGAACGGGGTGGTATTATCACCCGTTGGCGGATACAGGGGCAAGAAATTTTCTATCTGGATACTGAACGCTTTGCTAATCCTGATTTGAGCGTCAGAGGCGGAAATCCGATTTTGTTTCCTATCTGTGGCAATTTACCGGATAACACCTACACTTACGATGGGAAACAATATACTCTTAAACAACATGGCTTTGCTCGTGATTTACCTTGGGAAGTCACTGACCAAGTAACTGAAGATAAAGCTAGCCTGACCCTCGTCCTCAAAAGTAACGAGCAAACACGGATAGTTTATCCTTTTGACTTTCAGTTAATTTTCACTTATGAACTCCAAGGCAATACCCTAGAAATTCACCAGCAGTATCAAAATCTTTCATCTGCATCATTGCCCTTTTCTTCAGGTTTTCATCCCTATTTTCTGACCCATGATAAAACTGGGCTAGAGTTTGAAATTCCCTCTCAGGAGTATCAAAACCAGATAACTAAAGAAATTCACGCCTTTAAGGGGAATTTTGACTTCAACCAGAATGAAATTGACGTTGCTTTTAAGCAATTAACTAGTAAATCAGCAAGTGTGACAGACAATAACCGTAAGCTAAAGCTGACTCTAGATTATGGCGATGAATATCCCATTTTGGTATTTTGGACACTTAAAGGTAAAGACTTCTACTGTCTAGAACCTTGGAGCGCTGCTCGCAACTCCCTAAACACTGGCGAACATTTAATTATATTAGATCCAGGGGGCAGCTACACAGCATCTGTACGCTTAAAAGCAAATTTTTTCTAAACCCCTTTACAAATCTACAGATGCGTATGCTATGATGGCAAAGTTGTGAAATAAACGCAAGGGTCGCTAACTCAACGGTAGAGTACTCGGCTTTTAACCGATTAGTTCCGGGTTCGAATCCCGGGCGACCCATATTTTAATACTCAGTTTAATCATACAAAAGATGTATCTCCTGTAGGTGTAGGATAATCACCTGGTTCTGAAGTGCCGGATTCGCTGGGTAGGGATATCTCACTATCATGTGCGCCAAGCAATTCTGGGCTAGACAAAGGACTGTCTGTTTGACCTTCATATACCCAAAAGGCACCGCGCTCATGATCCCTGTCTTGCCACCAAGCAGGACTTCCCTGTCGGAAGTTGTAGTTATTCCTTCCTGCCTGAGATTGTAGGGGTGAAAAAGATCCACTTGAATTGGATTGGGCTTGCTGACTTGGACTGGGTTGTGCCTGACTAGATGTATTAGGTTGTGGAGGATTGTTGACAGTTGTATTTGGCTGTGCTTGGTGTAAGCTGGTTTCTGCTACAACTACGGCTACGTGACCAGACCTAGAAGGATTAACATTTGCAGCGAGAACTATAACAATTTTGCCGTTATTGGCTTCTGCTTGCGCTGACTCAGGACTATCCAGGCGTCTCCAACCCATTTCGTCACCCCATGTCTCCATCCATGTAGTCAAGGCATTAGCATTTAGCTCAAAGACAGTCCCTTCACTTCCTCCATAAATGGGTGCAATGTAATTCTCGACTGACTCGCGCCGTCGTCGGCGCTCAAGATAGTCTGATAGAGAGATTACTTGAGATCCTCTCTCTATACGATGGATTGCCGATGGCGTCCACCAAACTCGTGGCAAATAGCCACCTAATGCAGAAACTACGTCATACGCATAGATATTACAGTAAGTTTTTCCTCCTGGAATAGGAGCGTAGCGATCGCTTTGTTCTGGATTAAGTGTGGCTATAACAGCATATTGGTTAGCAGCAAATAATTGAGTACGTAATCGTTCAACTTCATCTGTTCTACCTTCCTCCCGCGCTCTTGCAATATCCGCATAGACTTGCTCTAAGGTCATACCATTACCGAAAATTGCTGCTATTTGTGCTTGTCGATGGACTTCAAACATCTCCCGCAGGCTTGTATCCTCATCTGTTCCTGCTATAGCCTCAGGTGAAAAGCTCGAATCTCGCGTATTCCAATCGATAGGTCGGCTTCTGTTTCTTCGGTGCGGTTCTAGGTGAACTGGTGGAGGCGTCTGGCGTTGAATAACACTTCTGGAAGCTGGCATGAACATCACTTGATTGGCGTTCGTGTCAGCTTGTTGCTCATACTTATCCCCCACTTCTGGTACTGTCAGCTTCAAGGGGCGACAATGCAAAGATATACGACTAATGTTATGAGTAATCGGCTTTTGTGTTAATGTTTGTTGCTCTAATAATAATTGCTGATCGGCAGATTGTGATTCTTGCTGGTCAGTTGAGACCTCAGTTGCCGTTTGAAGTAGATTATTTGTTGGTAAACCAAAGCCGCGCACTGGATTTGCCAGTGTCGGTGTTGTGGGTGAGACAAGCGAGGGATTGGAATATTTTGATGCGGCTGTTTTCTTGTGTCCAAAAGTCGGTTCGCTCATCTCTCCCTCCATACTTGAGACAAAGCAGTGTTTTTTATAGGAATTGTATAGTTGTTTTGGCTGCGATCGCTATGGACTTAAGTATAAATTTATCGGTATCGCTAGCGTTCGCTTTGTTTAAGAAATTAGTCCTCACAAGCAAGTAATTTTTACATAGCAATAGATATGAGGAGTCTATATCAGGAAATTTTTTGAAGATCGGGGGCAATCTCAAAAATACTCAAGCGATCGGATTTTATTTTCTCTAAAATACTGTCAAAATCATTAGTTGTTTCTAGGTATTTTAGAAATAAGTTGGTGTAGGCTGAATCGTAAACAGTTAAAGTTGCATGTTTAAAAATCAGAGCATCTTTTTCGGGTTGTTCAGTCAGGGTTGAAAATTGTCCTTGATGATTCCAGATGACTGCCAACAATTTTTCTTTTTCAAAAATTCGATATCCTTTGGTTAATGTTTTCGGTAAATCCAGATAATCAAACGACCGAATATCGTATTCATGTTTAACGAGCAGACTAATAAACTCATCAAAGCTGTTAGATTGCTTCAATAAATTCCCCATTTCATTTTCATACCGAGAGTCCATTGCTTGGGCATTCACAAAAGGATGTTGCATTGGTCCACCTGGAGCAGGACTGGCGCTAGAAATTAATACTCCAGGTTTATCTTCAACTAACAGTACTAATCGAGTTTGTTTATATACAGCAAAGTGACGGATTTCTCGCTGGGGAATGCTTCCGGCTTGAGATTGAATATTCATCATGGTACTGCTGCCTTTCGTCTGACTGAAATAACTAGATCGATCGCCTTGTGGATATTTATTGTATTGAAAAAAAAAGATGGAAAATACTGTCAAAAATGCCATCAGAATAACTTTGCTGTTTCTGAGGCAAATGCTATGGATTGGCATTTGGTATACTGCCTCCTCCGTACATTCTCTCTAGGAGAGCGAAAACAGTTGGTTCGTGGGTTTGGACCCAAGCTTTTCCATTGTGGCGTGGATCTCCCGTGGCTGCATCGGTTCCAGCATTGGTTCCTAAGTATGCGTTACTCAGTTGTGCAAAAAATTCATGGTCGGTTTGGGAAGCATAGCATCCTTCTCGACCATCAACCCATTGATCCGGATCGGTGGGACTTGCCGCGGC
Organism: Nostoc sp. CreGUA01; assembly: GCA_034531095.2. Taxonomy (GTDB): domain Bacteria; phylum Cyanobacteriota; class Cyanobacteriia; order Cyanobacteriales; family Nostocaceae; genus Nostoc. The sequence continues at coordinate 31,295 of JAVRBV020000133.1, forward strand.
CAGGGCTTTTCTGGCATTGTAAGCATCGGTAATGATTTGGCGATCGCTACTTGTCAAAGAGTTATCATGCAAACCATGAGCAAATTCATGGCTGGTGGTAGAATAACCTGTTGCATAAGTTCCAGAAACAGGATTGCCTTCAAAGGTGGCTGTACAATTTCCACCCAGCAGATTTTCTTCCGTAACAGCTACATAATTGCCATGGCCGACGCCTCGAACTGTTTCCCATCGTCTGCCGTCAAAGGTCGATGTTCCAGCCAGATCGGCAAATTGGGTAACATCTGTCAGTAATTTATTTCTGGGGATAATCACTACTTGCATATTGCCATTAATTGTGCTTCTGGCAATATCTTTATTATTTAACTGGACAGTGAGAATTCGCAGGGCTTCATTACGAGCGTTAACTCGGTCTACGACTGTCGAGGGTGTAATTAACACTAAATTAGCAGCCAATTGTGCAAATTCAGCATTGGTCATAATCCTTTGAAACTTATCTATTAAAGCACTGTCGCGTCGCAGTTGTGTAATTTGAGCCTCATCTAGACCACCCAAGGCCGTGAAAATATCTCCACTACTTTGGGATGTAATATATGCGATCGCAACATCTCCAATTCCTTCTGCCAACAACCATGCAAGCTTTGTGGTCAGGTCAAAATTCAGATCGACCACTGCATCAACCATTGTGTCGTTAGTACAAACTTTAACAAAGAAATTTTTCCAAGTATCAGTTTTTAGGGCATCCCTATCAGTCTGCGGTGCTGCGGTAATCCAGGGTTTAATGGTGGCATAATCCAGTTCTAAACGCGTGATGGTCATTTCAGCATCTAGCCAGGTTAATTTGGTGATTAAATCAAAGCCCAAATCATTCACCGCTGTAACCATCGTTTGATTTGTACAGACTTTAACAAAGAAATTCTTCCAGGCGTCGGTTTTTAGGGCATCTCTGTCAGTCTGTGGTGCTGCGGTAATCCAGGGTTGAATGGTGGCGTAACTCAGTTCCCAACTGGTAATGGTCATTTCGGCATCTAGCCAGGTCAATTTGGTTTGCAAGTCAAAGCCCAAATCATTCAACGCTGTAACCATCGTTTCATTGGTACAAACATCAACAAAGAAATTCTTCCAGGTGTTGGTTTTCAGGGCATCTCTGTCAGTCTGGGAAGCCCCTGTAATCCAAGGTTTAATGGTGGCATAATCCAGTTCTAAACTCGTGATGGTCATTTCAGCTTGCAGCCAGGTCAATTTGGTTTGCAAGTCAAAGCCCAAGTCATTCAAGGCTGTGACCATTGTTTGATTAGTACAGACATTGACAAAGAAATTTTTCCAAAAATTGATTTTTAAGGCATCCTTTTCAGCTTGGGGAGCTGCTGTAATCCAAGGTTGAATCGTTGAATAATCGAGTTGCCGACTGCCGAAGGTCGTTGTGGCTTCCAGCCATTCCAGTTTGGTACTTAAAGGCGGATTCAAATGATTCAGAGCTCGAACCATTTCACTGACGTTCAAAGCAGCAATCATCCGACTTCGATATCCCCCAGCGAGGACGGTGGCTTTTTCTGGGTTGGTCAATTGCCCACACAGGTTAATCACATCGTCTTCTGGTACGTTAAAACGATCTAGCATTTCGTTCAAACGTTCCAGATTGTTACCCCCGCCCTCACGTTGAATTTGGGGCATTTCTGATGTGCTGGAGGTAAAAATTCGGCGCTGTACTGAGCCTGTCTGCTGCACTACATGGGTTAACTCATGAGCTGTCAATTCATTGTTACCAGGAGCCTTTCCTTGGCCAAAATAAACATCACTGCCATGAGTAAAGGCCTGTGCGCCTAACTCTCGGTTCATCTGCACCGCTTCACTGTTGGTATGCACTCGTACCTGACTGAAGTCAGCACCAAATCTGGGTTCCATGAAACTCCGGACTTCATCCCCTAATGGACTTCCCCCACCTTTGCTACTATTTAGCTGACTCTCGATATTATCCCCAGCTTCCAAGCTGCCATTACTAGCTTTTTGTAATGCAGACTTGGTTTGTAATTCTTCTTCCTCTTGTGATATCTCTCTTTGGATAGATGTACTCAGAAGTTTAATTGGATCTTCCTCTTCTAACATCTCCTGCCGTTGCACAGTCGGTGCTGGCATTGACATCACCTGATTAGCGATGGTGTCGGCTTGTTGCTCGTACCGATCCCCTGGTTCTCCCACCGTCAACTTCGGCTGGGGGCGCCGCAGGGACATACGACTAATGTCGTGAGTAATGGGCTTTTCTCTGAAAGTTTGTTGCTCTAAGAATTGCTCATCAGCAGATTCTGGCTCTTGCTGTTCTGTTGATAGCTCAGTTGCTTTATTTGTTGGTAAACCAAAGCCCTGCACTGGATTTGCCAACGTGGGTGTTGTGGATGAGAGATTGGAAAAATTTGATGCGGTTGCTTTTTTGCGCTTAGCGGGTTGTCCATAGACATCGGTCATCTCTCCCTCCATAGATAACTGAGACAGAGCATTGTTTTTTATGGAATTTTATAGTTTGTGGGGCGGCGATCGCTATGGACTTAAGTATAAACTTACGAGTATTGCTGGCGATCGCACAACACACAATAAATTTTGCTAATTCGGTAGGATAGGCATAAGCTAATCCCAAACACCATTGTCATGGTCAAAACACCTCCACAGCACTTAACAATTCCCCTTTTACAAAATGGCGACAAACTCACCCTTTATGAATTTGAACGGCGATATAACGCTATGCCTAACTTAAAAAAAGCGGAATTAATTGAGGGAATTGTCTATATCATGCCTGCTGCTTTGCGTTTTAGAAGTCACGGTCAACCGCACGGTTGGATTTTTGGTTGGTTATTTACTTACGAAGCAGCTACACCCGGTGTAGCGTCAGCAATTGAACCCACAGTACGCCTAGATTTAGATAACGAACCTCAACCAGATGCGGTTCTTCTGATCGATCCAGAAGCGGGCGGTCAAGCAAAGCTAAGTGAGGATGATTATATTGAAGGCGCACCAGAATTAATTGTCGAAATTGCCGCCAGTAGTGTCGCCATCGACCTCCATGCCAAAAAACAAGCCTATCGCCGCAATGGAGTCAAAGAATATATCGTCTGGCAAGTACTCGATCAAAAATTGAGTTGGTTCTATTTAGAACAAGGTGAGTATTTAGAATTAGGTACTGATGGTACTGGGATTTTGCAAAGTCGCGTTTTTCCAGGGTTGTGGTTAGCGGTTGCAGAGTTATTAGCAGGAAATATGCAGTCGGTGTTAACTATTTTACAAGCAGGCTTGCAATCTCCCGAACATGCAGCATTTGTACAAAAATTAGCAGATTGTGGCTGAGGCGATCGCCTTTGATGAATTATTTAGCATACACAGCTACCAAAGCGTTTAACATCGTGGTAGCTGACTGCACAGTACTATAGACCATATTTAAAGTAACTTTAGCTTAAACTTTTTCAACATAAGCACACAACACTAGTTATAATTTCCTATAAGTTGAAAAAACTCTTAAGATTTAGCGTTATTATTACGCTTCTCTCACACCGACTAGCTGACAACCACATTAGGAGGACTATCTATGGCGCTTGTACCACTGCGGCTGCTGTTGGATCACGCGGCTGAAAACGGTTACGGCATCCCAGCTTTCAACGTTAACAATTTGGAGCAGATTCAGGCGATCCTGAAGGCTGCTGTAGAGACAGATAGCCCCGTAATTTTACAAGCTTCTCGTGGCGCTCGTAATTATGCTGGAGAAAACTTCCTGCGCCACCTGATTTTAGCAGCGGTAGAAACCTATCCTCAGATTCCCATTGTCATGCACCAAGATCATGGTAATGCCCCTGCTACCTGCTACTCAGCAATTAAGAACAACTTCACCAGCGTCATGATGGATGGTTCTTTAGAAGCTGATGCGAAGACTCCCGCTAGCTTCGAGTACAACGTCAGTGTTACCCGCGAAGTCGTCAATGTAGCTCATGCTTTGGGCGTCAGTGTTGAAGGTGAACTCGGTTGTTTGGGTTCTCTAGAAACTGGTGCTGGTGAAGCTGAAGATGGTCACGGTTTTGAAGGTACACTCGACCACTCCCAACTGCTTACCGACCCCGACCAAGCAGTTGATTTCGTAGAGCAAACCCAAGTAGATGCTTTGGCAGTTGCCATCGGTACTAGCCACGGTGCTTACAAATTTACCCGCAAGCCGACTGGCGAAATTTTGGCCATCAGCCGCATTGAAGAAATTCACCGCCGTCTACCTAACACCCACTTGGTAATGCACGGTTCCTCCTCTGTACCAGAAGATTTACTGGCGCTGATTAACCAATTCGGTGGTGCAATTCCTGAAACCTATGGCGTGCCTGTAGAAGAAATCCAAAAAGGCATCAAGAGTGGTGTACGTAAAGTAAATATTGACACCGATAACCGTCTGGCAATTACCGCAGCAGTACGTGAAGCTTTGGCAAAAAATCCCAAGGAATTTGACCCCCGTCACTTCCTCAAACCTTCCATTACATATATGCAGAAGGTTTGTGCCGAACGCTATCAACAATTTGGTACAGCTGGCAACGCCAGCAAGATTAAGCAAATTTCTTTGGAAGATTTTGCTGCTAAGTATGCTAAAGGTGAACTCAACGTTGTTACCAAAGCAGCTGCCAAAGTTTAATAAATAAAAGGGACTGGGGATTGGGAACTAGGGACTGGGTAAGATAGCGGGTTGCTAGAATCTTCCTAATTTCCAATTCCTTTCATTTACGCAAAAGTAACAATTTTAATATTGAGATAAATAAACTGGGTGGCGTTGAGGTCACCCAGTTTTTTGTTTCATTCATCAGAATTGGGCATTGGGCAAACAGGGCATGGGGCATGGGGCTTTCCAGAAAGTGTGGGAAGTGTGGGAAGTGTGGGAAGTGTGGGAAGTGTGGGAAGTG
>JAVRBV020000134.1:0-96604 GCA_034531095.2 Nostoc sp. CreGUA01
ATTTTCTCATGATTTGAAGAATATTTAACACAGCTGATTACTGTTACTAATTTCCGCAATACCTTCTGAGTACGCCACTTTTTCATAGTACATAAATACTATGAATTAGCGATCGCGCTGTGCCAGTTGCGTAAGTCCTGACTTCGTGAAGTTTTGCAAGCAAAAGCAGCATGGTTAGATGCTGCCAAAATACAAGGTAAACCAATTCCTGAACCGAGATATAGACCTGCAATTTACCAGATAGTTTTATGATTAATGGATGTGGCGCGATCGCACTTTTTATTTAAGTTGCGATCGCTTTTGGTACAATAGTAGTATTTAGCTTATTTAATTGCGACTAAATCATGTTGTAACTTTTTGTTAATCGTTTCTAATACCCTAGCTTCTTCTGGCGTGATTACTCCATCTAAATGAGCAATTTTTTGACATTGAGCTAGTAGGGGTACAGCAAAGTCACTATTAATATGCTGAAGTAAGGTTTCCAAAGATGGTGGAGATTTGATATGAGAAGCAATGGCATCGATTGAGGCAGGACTAAGATTAGCAGCTTGTAATTCTGGCAAAATATCTTCCCAAGATTTATCGGGATTACCCGCTAAGACAATATGAACCAAAATTTGATCCATTATCTTTTCTTGAGAAATAGCAGCTTCAAGATATTGTTCACTCTCTACCTGAACATCTATTAAAGTTGCCTCTAAAGTTAATGGATTCTGCTTTGCTTCATAAAACTGACAAGCTGCGTAGCCTAATGCGTAAATCATGACTGCATTTGAACTAGCACCAATGACGGCTCCCGCTACTGGTACAATTCGGAGTAAACCCAAACCTGCTTTGATTGCTGTTTTGCCACCTAGCCCTAAACCAAAAATTGCTAATGCTTCCCCTTTACGTTCTGGATCTTTTAAATCCATCCCATACGCAGCAGCAATTTGATAAACTAACTCTACTGATAATGCAGATGTAGCAGCCCAATCAACAGCAAATGTTACGACAGCTTGTCCTGGTACAGCACTAGTAGTAAACCCTGTTACTCCTGCCAAGACAGCTTTCTCTAACATCAGATGATGGGCAATTACAGATGGTTGTTCATTTGGATGTTCTAGCTCTAATTTTTTAACAACAGCCTCAGCCTTAACTATATCAACTTGTTGAATTAAGGGATTCAACCAGTCTTTATTTAAAGATTTGATTCCTGATTGTAGAGAAGGATTATTACCAACTATTGCTAGTGCTTGTCCTGCTATTTGTGTTGCCTGTAAAGCTGCACTACCAATTGTACCACTAATACCAACTGCTGCTCCTGCAACTGCTTGTCCTGCTTGAACGGCAGCATTACCAACTGCTCCTGCTGTTCCTGCTACTGCATCAAATAGCGAACCAAAAAAAGACGGTTGTTGTAAGGATAATTCACTATCTGTTGTTGTTTTGGTTATTGCACTAGAGGATTCAAGATTAACGTCTGTTTGATATATTAATAAAGGTGAATTTAGTTCTAGTTCTAGCTCAAACTCTTGTTGCCAATCTGGAAAATCTTCACCTGTTTCTCGTCCATATATCTTAACTTTTTTTACAGATGTAATATTTAAACGAATCAATCCATTATGAATTAATGGGACTAATGATTGTTGTTCTGGTACTTTGTCGGATTCCAGCATTACCTGTAAGCAATCTTGTTTAAAAGTCGTTTTTGTCGTAATACTAGGTAAGCCTAACCACTCATTCACCAGAGTATTAATCGCACTTGTATCACCCTGTTTAGCAAGTTCTAGAATATTTGACTGTGCCATTGTTAGTAATAGCGGGAAACTTGTATTTTGTTCTAGTATTCCCATCAATGAACAACTGATAACGCTTTGAGCATCTGCTGTCTTAGTTGTCCTAACAAGAAATGCACTATTTCTGCTGCATTTCTTGTTTCAATTCCTCAACAGGTCTTGTCCTACCTGCGTCTACATCTTCTAGTCCCTTTCTGATTCCCGCAAATGCTAACAAATCTAAGCAGTAATATTTGACACATTCTGCTTGCTAACATTAGCCATCCTGAGCAAGCTCATTGGAAGAATCAATGTTGGGATCGCTTGCTCTATCCTTCACGATTTGTTACAAAAGTACAAAGAACTTCTAGAGACTAAAAACCACATGTTCGGCGGACTTACTGGTTTACAAAATCCTAAGGGCACAGATTGGGGAGAGCAGATGCTCAACACGGTCGCTAGCCAAACGATTCGCCACTTGTTTAGCCAAAGCGAGTCAGTAGAAGTCTTTGTGCGCTGCTATCCCTCTAGCAAACTGTTGCAAGGCAGCATTGATAGCTTCAAAATGAACGGTCGCGGCTTGGTAATCCGCAAAGATTTTGCTGTGGAGGAGATGTCATTTGAAACGGATGCGGTGGCTATTGACTTTGGGTCGGTTTTAAGTGGCAAACTCAGCCTCAAGCAACCGACTCAGGCGATCGCTCAAGTCATTCTATCAGAAGCGGGTATCAACCAGGCCTTCAATGCTGAACTAGTGAAAAAGCGCCTGCTTAACCTCTCTGTACCAGCTTTAACGGCATTATCTGGCGGTGAACCAGTTTCCTTTACAGAAGTCCAAGTACAGTTATTGCCTGAAAATCGCTTGCACCTTGTGGCAAAGGCAGATTTAAATAATGGCGAACTTATCCCCTTAAGTATGACTGTAACCACAGGTATTGAAAGGCGGCGGCGCATTTCCTTTAAAGATCCGAAAATTGAACTTGACCAAGTGCCAGAAGGACAGCGTGAGATTTCACAGACCTTGAGCATCGCACTGGTAGAAATTTTAGATAATATGGTCGATTTAGATCGATTTGACCTTGATGGAGTGAAGATGCGACTCAACCGATTAGAAACCGAAGGTCAAAAATTAATTTTTAGTGGATATGCTGAGATTGAGCGAATCCCACGTAGCAATTGAGTTCATTATTGACAGTATGAAATCCAAAATTTTTATCGCAGATCATATGAGATAAAACTCACAGTAAATCTCGTTGGATATAAAAAATTATAGGGTCATAACATTGTTATGACCCTACTTCATTACAGCAGTTTTTATTCATGTATTTGAACCACATCTGTCGTAAGGGCACAGCATTGCTGTGCCCTTACCGCGTGGTCTATTTACCTGAAAATAGCTGTAAAAAAGCTAAAAATTTGAAATTCAATATTCAGAATTCTGAATTCTGATTTCTACCAAAATTATCTATCTTCCAACACCTACATATTGGAATCCAGCCCGTACCATTGCTTCGGGGTCGAGGAAGTTACGACCGTCAATAATCACAGGGTGGGTCATCAATTTCGCCATCTTCAGGTAGTCGAGAGTGTTGAACTGTTGCCATTCGGTGACGAGTACCAAAGCATCGCAGCCGTCAGCTAGTCTTTCAGCATCGGTTTCTACTAAGACACCAGAAAGACCATGACGCATACCTGTTTGGGAAACAATGGGGTCGTAGGCTTTAACTTTGGCTCCTAGTCGGTTGAGCTGTTCAATTAAGTTGAGTGCTGGAGCATCCCGCATATCATCGGTATCGGGCTTAAAGGTGAGACCGAGTAGCCCAACAGTTTTGCCTTTGAGGATTTTCAGGACTTGTTGCAGTTTTTCTAAAGCAATTAAACGTTGACGTTCGTTGACGTTAACGGCGGCTTTAAGTAATTCAGCTTCATAGCCATAGTCATCAGCGGTGTGAATGAGGGCGGAGACATCTTTGGGGAAGCAAGAACCACCCCAACCAATACCAGCTTGTAAAAATTTGTTACCAATACGGGAGTCTAGACCAATACCTTTAGCTACTTGGGTAACATCAGCACCAACGCGATCGCAAATATTAGCAACTTCATTGATAAAACTAATCTTAGTGGCCAAAAAGGCATTAGCGGCGTATTTGATCATTTCCGCCGAACTGAGGTCTGTTGCCAAAATTGGTACTGGCGGTAAAGATTGATCGGCTGCGTACTTGCGTTCTACAATTGGGGCATACAGTTGTTCCATTAAGGCTATTGCCCTGGGACTGTTGCCTCCTAGTACAATGCGATCGGGGTTGAAGGTGTCGTAAACTGCTGAACCTTCGCGCAGAAATTCTGGATTGCTGACGACATCAAACTCGGCTACAAACTCGGGTGATTTCTCTTCACTCGATATTCCACCCGCGGCTACTAAACTTTTTTGGCGTTCAGCGATACCATCTAGAACAATCATCCGCACCCAGTCACCTGAACCAATGGGTACTGTTGATTTATTTACAATCACTTTGTAACCATTGTTGAGGTTCGCCCCAATGCCGCGAGCTACAGCTTCAACGTAACGAGTATCACTTTCACCAGTTGGTAAAGGTGGTGTTCCTACGGCAATAAACAGAATTTCTCCGTGGGCGACTCCGGCAGCGAGGTCACTTGTGAAATGAATTTTCTCTGTTTGAATGGCAGACTGCATGATTTCTGAGAGTCCCGGTTCAAAAATTGGAGACTGCCCAGATTTCATTAATTTGACTTTTTCTTCGTTGTTGTCTACGCAAATGACATCATGTCCAATATGAGCTAAGCAAGCACCTGTAACTAAACCGACGTAACCAGTACCAATTACGCAAACACGCATTTTCAACTCCTCGCTTGATTGAGCGTTAGTTTAAAAAAGAAATAGTCAATATGACACTTATACACCGAGAGGAAACACAGCCACTAAAGTACCGGCTACCAAAGAGGATAAGCTTGCACGAAAGTTGAGAACAGGGCTAGGCACTGCTCAGGAGGCTGAATTCTTGGTATCGCTGTTCATGCGATCGCGGAAATCTTCTATTGTTAGTTTTAACCCTTCTTGCAAAGGAATGGTAGGTTCCCAATTTAACCAAGTTTTGGCCTTTGTGATATCGGGCTGGCGACGCCGGGGGTCATCGGAAGGTAGTGGCTCGAATTTAATCTGTGCATCTGGGTTAATCATGTTTTGCACAGCTTGTGCCAATTGTAAAATCGTGTATTCACCAGGATTACCCAGATTTACTGGCCCGACGTAATCTCCATTCATCAGCCGAATGAATCCTTCTACCAAATCGGAAACGTAACAGAAACTCCGAGTTTGCGAACCATCACCGTAAACCGTTAAAGGATTACCCCGCAGGGCTTGGACTATAAAATTACTCACTACCCGGCCATCGTTTTCTAACATTCTTGGCCCGTATGTATTGAAAATCCGAGCCACTCGAATATCAACTTTATTTTGCCTGTAGTAATCAAATGCCAGAGTTTCAGCGATTCTTTTGCCTTCGTCGTAGCATGAGCGTATACCAATGGGATTGACGCTACCCCTATATTCTTCGGTTTGCGGATGAACTTCTGGATCTCCGTATACTTCGCTAGTTGAAGCCAAAAAAAACCTCGCTTTCACGCGCTTGGCTAGCCCCAACATATTCAGAGTTCCCATGACGTTAGTTTTAACGGTTTTGACTGGGTTGTACTGATAATGTACCGGAGAAGCAGGACAAGCTAAATGATAAATTTGATCGACTTCTAATCGAATTGGTTCAGTAATATCGTGGCGAATTAATTCAAAGTACGGATGGTCGAACCATTTCAAAATGTTACGTTTATGACCTGTGTAAAAATTATCCAAGCATATTATTTCATGCCCTTCGTTCATTAGTCGGTCGATGAGATGGGAACCAATAAACCCAGCACCGCCCGTGACCAAAATTCTCATAGTTTCCCAGTTACTTTATTGCACTTATCTTTTAGGTTACCCAGCTTGGGCACAAAAATACAGAAATAAAAATGAACAACGCTTAATCAAAAACTGTTTAAGCTTGTACTTTTGTTATGTTTTTATCTGCTTTGTTAACAATTTAACTAGCAAAATAACAAACATTGTCTAAAGTGTGTCAATCTTTTATCTAAAGTTCATCAAATCTTCAACAATATAAAGTGTTTTTACTATAGCCATTAGAGCCGATTCATTTGTTGTCAAGATTTTTTTATGCGATGCCGGAGGTAGACTAGCTCAAGGCAGCCCTAGTACAGCATGGTAAAAATAAACAGACTGTTCTGGCGTTTTGACTTTTGACTTCCATGTAGTGGTAGTAGTTTCCTGATTCATATCATACAGCAGACGTAATGCTACTAGACGTATTAGAAATAACTACATTTGTTTGAGTGCGTTGTGGTTCTCCAAGCATGACAATGGAACAGGTGAGTTGTCTGGCTAACTCAGTTGTGACATCGCTAATGGCTAACCCGCCAGGACTAGTGCGATTGCGGATAAATGGTAAAACGACTAAATCGTATAACCGTGCTGCTTGCAAAATTGCTTGAGCTACATTTTCATGAGCGATAATTTGAATTTCTGGGGGATTGGGCAGAGCTAATTTAGATACTAGTAGCGAGAGGTGCGATCGCCTCCAAGCAATTTTACTGGAACTAGTGCGGCGATCGCACACATTCAGTACAGTAATGTGGCTTTGATTTGCTTGTGCTAACATCTGGGCAAATTGTACAGGTTGCAATATCGGTGCTGTTAAATTTTCTACTGGCACTAGGATACGCTGAATTTTTTTTGGTGATTCCACTAAACGTGTTACTGCTACAGGACAATGGGCTGCCCAAAGTACACCATCTACCACATTACCAAATAATACTGCTCGCAGCCCAGTACGTTTACCCCAACCCATAACAATTAAACTAGCTTTTTGTTCGCGGGCAGCTCTGCTAATTCCCTGAGCAAAAGCATCATCAATTCGCAGTACTGATTCTGCGGCTACACCCAAAACTCGACTTTGGGCGGTGGCCTTTGTCAATAACCGTTCGCTGCGTTCTAGAGAAGCTTCTAACTGGGGTGCATCCATGTGAGCAGCAGCAGTAGCGATCGCTAGCGGTACAATTTTACCCTTTGACTGACGTGCTAATAACGCCGCCATTTCAATCAAATACTGCTGCGTCTGAGGATTATAGATAGGTACAACTATATTTAAAGCACCGTCTGTTTCTGGTGCATCGCCATCGGGTAGATTTGTCGGTGGTGGAGAAACGGCTGGCGAGGAAGTCAAACCAACAGCGATTCGACTAGTCATCAACGGTCCCAAGGTTGATGTCACAACCATTAAAATAATAATGCTGTGTAATATTTCCGATGAAAGTAACCCAGCCCGATTTCCTAGTAACGTTGCGGCGAGGGTTGTGCTAACTTGAGGAATTGATAGCGACCACATTGTAAGCATTTCTCGCCAGTTATAGCGGTAAAGCACTTTTGTCAACAAAGCTGCGATTAATTTACTGGCGATCAAAGCGACTATAATTAACAGCGTTAACTTGAGAGTGTTGAAGTTATTCAAAAATGTAGGTAAATCAATCAGTAAACCAAGGTCAACAAAGAAAATCGGAATAAACAGCACACTGCCAATAAATACCACCTTTTCTTTGACTGGGCCTTCACCTACAGCTTCGTTTACTGCTAAACCCACTAAAAAAGCACCAACAATTTTGTCTACTTGAATTAATTGAGCGCCCACAGCAGCAAGAAACACAGAAAGCAACACAAATAAAAATTTGTTTCCTTCATCGTCTCCTGAACGGCGAAAAAACTCTTTACCTGCCCAATCAAATCCTGCAATAACAGCAACAGAGTAAATCGTTAACCAACCGGACAAGGTGAGTAGTTCAGCAAAGCTGAATACCTCATGACGACCCACAGCTACACAAACGCCTAATATTAAAACTGCGCCAATATCTGTAAAAATGGTGGCTCCAATAGTAACCGTAACCGCTTCATTATCTACCACTCCCAAACGAGTGATTATGGGATATGCCAAAAGGGTATAGGAAGCGAATAAAGAGCCAATTAAAATTGAAGCAGTCCAGCTATAGCCTAAAATCAGACCTACTAAGGTTCCCATGACTAGCGGTACACTAAAAGTCAAGCTAGCAAACCCAAAGGCACGACTTTTTCTCTTGCGGAACTTTTCTAGATCTACTTCTAGCCCCGTAACAAATAGTAAGTATATTAAGCCAATATCTGATAGTAGGTTAATCATCGGCGAGTTGGACCCAAATAGATGCCACCCAGAAGGCCCAAGTACTAGTCCAGAGAAAACCAAGCCTACTAATCCTGGTAATCTTAGTCGCTCAAACATGATAGGTATAACTAAGATCACCGAGAGCAAAATAGCAAAGGAAACAATTGGTTCCTTGCTAAGAACTTGGGAAGTTGGTTCTAGAGCAAGAACTTGTAGTGTGAGTTCCATAGGTAGGAATTGATGAGGCTATGGTAAAACTGCGATCGCCTTGAGGACGAGCGCTTGAGCGATATAAGTTAATGTAGGAGCCACCCGAAGAAAAATCAAAAATCTAACTTACACTAAACTAGACAATTGTCTTTGAACTAACTACCTACGGGTGGATTTGGCTCAAAATGAACCGCAAGCGATCGTAGTCGTCTTTGAGTAATACGCTCAGGCTTCGCCCAGCTTTAATTAGCCATTCTCGGTCAGCTTTACGTAACTGGTATACATCTCGAATGGCTGCTGCCGTCAAGGCGTCCACTGGCGCACCATTGATGCAAAGGAGTGTCCGCAAAAAATCTAGTTCTTCAGTAAATTTAACGATCGCTTCTGGTTCGCACCGATAAACAGCTTGATGAATTTGCGGAGGACGGGGTGGTAGATACTGATATACTCTTCGGTTATAACTTGGATTTTGTGAAGATAGTTCAAATCCAACGATCGCAGCTCGAAATTCTGTTCTGAGCATGGCAAATATCTGGGGTTGTTCCTCACGTAAGTCTTGCAACGACAACCCTAGAGCTACTGCTCGGTGTACGGAATCTATGGGCATAGTTGTGGCATTATACACCACAGAGTAAATTAGATTGCCTGATTCTTCATCCACAGCACAAACCCAACTACCAAAAGGCGGCATCGAGGGAAAGCTTAAATCTTCTGGTTCCAAACACTGTGCCAAAAATTCAGTAGTAGTAGTTTCAATCACCTCCGCAAAGTGGTTAGGATGGCGATCGCTTCTGTCAAACTGTGGTAAAGGAAGGCGCATGAGAGTGTTGAGTTATGAGTTAAGAGTTAGGAGTTGAACAATAATAACTCCTAACTCCTAACTCCTAACTTCTAACTAATCTATTTTCCTTTTTTACGTCCGGCTGTGGTTTCTACGAGTTCTAACTCCTTCAGACGAAAGGTAATTAATTTATCCCAGTTACCACCTTCAAATAGTACAGCTACCTTACCATCACTCACCCGTTGCACGAGTCCTTCAGAGCGATAATAGGTATCTGCGGGATTGTTGACGCGAACAGTTGCTCCAGGCAGAATCATCTTTTTTAGCCTCGCTTATTTCCTGTTAATAGCTTAATACTTGTTAATAGTTATTGGGCATGATGGGGGGATGAGGGAGATGAGGGAGATGGGGAGGCAGGGGAAGCAGGGGGAGAAATAACCAATGCCCCATGCCCCATGCCCAATGCCCAATGCCCCATGCCCCATGCCCCATGCCCCATGCCCAATCAATAATACTTCTGCCGTTGGCGAAAATTTGCTACTGATTCTACTATTCCCAAGGAAATGAAGTTAGTTAGCATGGCAGAACGCCCGTAACTCATCCAGGGTAAGGGAATTCCTGCTACAGGTGCTAGGCCGACAGTCATGCCAATGTTGACAATTAACTGAAATACAATCATGGACAAAACACCAATGGCCAACAACGAGCCAAAATTGTCTGTGGCAGTTTGAGCAACGTGCAGTAAACGAAAGCAAATTAAGCAAAAAATAAAGAGTACTACCAAACAACCAACAAAACCGAATTCTTCACCGACTGCGGAGAAAATGAAGTCTGTATGTTGTTCTGGGACGAAATTAAGTTGCGTCATCGGACCTTTGAACAGACCCCATCCCCAAATTTCACCAGCACCAATGGCAATGCGAGATTGAATCAAGTGATACCCAGCACCAAGGGGATCGTGGTCAGGGTCCATGAATACGGTGAGGCGATCTTTTTGATAGGGTTTCAAAATATAATTCCAGGCAAAAACTCCTAATTCGCCACCGAGTATATTGAGACTCCCAGCACCGATAGCACCCAAACCAAATCTACGCCAAGGGAGAGTTCGCCAGCCCAGAATAGCCATAGCAACTGACCAAATTAGGCCTAAGGGGCCAAAAGATAGTGCTTTAAATAGAACTATCGGCTCTGCTAAAGGCCAAGATATGCTAAACAAAATGGCAGCAATCACAGGAGAAATCAGCAGAATTAGCCAGCCTGGGTTAGCATTTGCCCAGTAGAGCATTCCCAAGACGATCGCCCCAAATACCATTGATGTTGCTAAATCTGGCTGTAAAAATATTAATACCCAAGGTACAGCGAAGATTGCCAGTACACGGAAAACACTTTCGAGTTTAGAAGCAGTGCGCTTGTGTAACAAGGCTGCCAAGGTAATAATCATGCCGATTTTGGCAAACTCTGAGGGTTGCACATTAAAACCAGCGACACTAATCCACCGCTGTGCCCCTTTAGCGCTAGTGCCGGCAATCATCACGATGATTAAGCTGAAATTCGTAATTGCGTAGGTTATCCAGTGGTACTGGATCAAAATTTCGTAACGGATACGAGCTAAAAACAGCGCTATCACCGTACCAATACCGGCCACCAACCAGTGCCACCACCAGTCCGTTACTGGCTGCTTCAGTTCCGTACTAAGGATCATCAGACCGCCAAAAATGCTGATAGCAACTGGCAAAAAAAATAACAACCAATCTACGTGTTGCCAAGGCTTAACCCAAGACTTCCAGCGAACTTTGGGGAGTGATCGTTTTAATAACATTGTGTCAGTTTAGACTTTAGGTTTAATTGTTGAGGATTGGGCATTGGGCATTGGGCATTGGGCAAGCAGGAAGTGTGGGAGGTGTGGGAGGTGTGGGAGGATGGGGAAGCATTAATTCTCTTTCCCCCATCTCCCCACACTCCCCACACTCCCTCATCTCCCTCATCCCCCATACCCCATACCCCAATCCCCAGTCACTAGTATTCCCAGGCCATAGCCTAAGAAGCAGATACAAATTCAAATTTATTATGTCAAAGCTGCAACTGATACTTTACCAGCAATAGTCAGAGCGATCGCTTTTAATGCTTTTGCCGAAGCTGAATCTGGGTCACCAACGACTATTGGCACACCGCTATCACCACCAACCCGCGTGGAAATTTCTAATGGTACACAGCCCAAAAGTGGCACTTCCAATTCGGCAGCTGTTTTGGCACCACCACCGGAACCAAAAATGTCATACTGCTTATCTGGCATATCTGGTGGGATAAAATAACTCATGTTTTCCACAATCCCCAATACCGGAACGTTCATCTGCTGGAACATCCGTAATCCCTTACGAGAATCTAACAGAGCAACATTTTGCGGTGTGGTGACAATTACTGCCCCTGCCATCGGTACTGCTTGGGTTAAAGTTAACTGAGCATCTCCAGTTCCTGGTGGCATATCTACAATCAAATAGTCCAATTCTCCCCATTGCACTTGATAGAGAAACTGGCGAATGACACCATTTAGCATTGGTCCGCGCCAAATCACTGGTTGATCTCGGTCGATTAAAAAGCCCATCGAAACCAATTTGACGCCGTGATTAAAAGCAGGTTCCAGGATTTCACCTTTGTCAGTTGAACGTACAGCAATTTCGGCATCAGCTAACCCCAGCATTGTTGGGTCATTAGGCCCGTAAATATCAGCGTCTAGTAGGCCGACTTTCGCCCCAGTTTGCGCCAAAGCTACTGCGACATTCACCGCCACGGTACTTTTACCAACGCCACCTTTACCGCTGGAAACAGCAATGATATTTTTTACCCCAGAAATGCCAGTGCGGTCTGGCAAACTTTTTTGTTGGGGTGTTTCTGCCGTCACTTCTACACTTACATCTGTAACCCCTGAGAGTTTTTTAACAGCTTTTTGGCAGTCTTCAACGATAAATTCACGTAAAGGACAGGCAGGAGTAGTTAACACTAAAGTGAAACTAACCTTGCCGCCATCAATTTTGACATTGCGAATCATATTCAGTTCTACCAGACTTTTACGAAGTTCTGGATCTTGCACTGGTCGCAATACTTCTAAGACAGAACGGGAATCAAGGACATCGTACATAAAAAATTCAAAATTCAAAATTTACCGAAGTTCTAATTTAAGGAAAGGGCATGGGGCATTGGGCATTGGCCAAACAGGGCATTGGCCAAACAGGGCATGGGGCAAACAGGAAGTGTGTCCGGTGTGGGACGATGAGGAAGAAATCTTTCCCCCCACACTCCCCACACTCCCCACACTCCCTCATCTTCTCATCTCTGCGCGTCAGAGCCTCTCCTTCATCTCCCTCATGCCCCATGCCCAATTCTAAAAATCAAAACAACTGTCATTAAGAGATTTTTTCTTACCTGATACTGCTGGTAATGCTGTCTTTTCTACTGCTTCAACTAAAGAGCGTGCAACGCGGTCTGCATAAGGACGAGATAAAGACCAAATTAGCGGTGACAACCAACCGCGTAATGTTACAGAATAGGATAAACAAGTACCACAAACCGTTGATTCTACTTGGTAGGTTACCCGTTCTTCTATCCCAGGAATTGCCAGGACTCGGATACTGAGCATTTCTCTAGGATTGACGCGTTCCACAAAAATCCGGATGGGAATAGGTGAAAAGCGTGTTACAGCCTGAAAAATTAATCCTGGTTTGGGTACTAATCCGTAGGGTACATTAGTACTTTTAAGTAGTGGATGCCAGGAAACATCCGTTAAGTCAACTACTTTTTGCCAAAGTTCATCTACAGAAGCAGAACTAATCTCTCGATATGTCCGCACCAGAGAAGCGCAAAACCGACGACGTTTGCGGTGGATGAATTTGGATAACCAACCTTGCATTTTCCTAATCCTCCTCCTCGCTAGACACTTTCTGGTGAATCTGGTATTTTTTGCTACTAAGTTCAGCCCCGAGACCAAAACTTTCTCAAAATTGCTCTGAGCATAGCAAGGGTATATTCGGTGCAGATGCTAACCGCCAACATCATAAAATATGGCGCAGAAGTTTTGAGCAGACCAGTCAAATCCTTGATACCTCAAGGTTAAGACTAAATTTTAGTGTTTATACCAGAATATTCCAATTAAGAATTTCAAAAAAAACTCAGTCAATATACAAGCGTATACGCATTTGAGGGAAAATAACTCTAGTGATGCCCATCAATTCTATAAATGCTTGACCAGTAAGAAAAAAGCAGGTTGGGCAAATAGAGCTTGATTTTTGGCGTGTGTTTTCCCCAAATTTTTAAGATGAGAAATTTGTGGCTTTCTGGAAATTGTAATTTAGGTTCGGGAATCTATGTTGACCAACTCGCAAACACCAACTCTAGCAGCAGAATCATTGAAGTCTCTGCCACCATCTGACGCTCAAGTTAGGGTCAGTCAGTTTATGAAACAGCTGCAAGACGAAATTACGCAAGCTTTAACAGAAGTGGATGGCGTGGGCAAGTTTCATGAAGATAGTTGGGAACGCCCAGAAGGAGGTGGAGGGCGATCGCGCGTGCTACGCGATGGTGCAATATTTGAACAAGGTGGTGTCAATTTTTCTGAAGTTTGGGGTTCCCATTTGCCGCCCTCAATTTTAGCTCAACGCCCTGAAGCCGCAGGACACGGATTTTATGCTACAGGCACTTCAATGGTGTTACACCCACGTAATCCCTACGTGCCTACAGTGCATCTCAATTATCGCTACTTTGAAGCTGGGCCAGTGTGGTGGTTTGGCGGTGGTTTGGACTTGACTCCTTATTACCCCTTTGCTGAAGATGCAACACATTTACATAAAACTTTAAAACAAGCTTGTGACCAACACCACCCAGAGTATTATTCCGTGTTTAAGCGTTGGTGTGACGAATATTTCTACCTGAAGCATCGTGGTGAAACAAGGGGTGTAGGTGGTTTATTTTTTGATTACCAAGATGGTAGGGGTACTTTATACCGTGGTCCCGATCCCAATGGAGAAGCGGCTATTTATAGTAACAAGGTGGGAGAACCAGCACTACGTAATTGGGAAGATATATTTGCCTTTGTGCAAGACTGTGGCAGAGCATTTTTACCAGCCTACGTGCCAATTGTAGAACGGCGACATGGGATTGAGTATGGCGATCGCCAACGAAATTTCCAACTCTATCGCCGGGGAAGATATGTGGAATTTAACTTGGTTTACGATCGAGGTACCATTTTTGGTCTGCAAACCAACGGCCGCACCGAATCAATTCTCATGTCCCTACCACCTTTAGTGCGTTGGGAATACGGCTATCAGCCAGAACCCAATTCCCCCGAAGCCGAGTTGTATGAAACCTTCTTGAAACCCCAAGATTGGATCAATTGGAAATAATCGGGAGTTAGGAGTTAGGAGTTAGGAGTTAAGAGTTAAGAGTTAGGAGTTAGGAGTTAGGAGTTAGGAGTTATTCTCCTCCTGCTCCCTCATCTCCCTCATCCCCCCATGCCCCATGCCCTCTGCCCAATGCCCCACTTAAAATTGCTACTCAGCACTGTTTTGGTGAGTTAAACTACTAAAGATAAGCACTTAGCATAAAAAAGTGACAATTTTAGCTGTAGCTTGTTAATCTCAAGTGGCAGCATCATAACGGTTCTGTAGATAGTCAATTTAAAAGGAATGCCACTGGGAGGGCTTTAGTGATTCATATAGACCAAAAAACTTATACAACCCAAGACGGAAATACCGTTATTGTCTTGACACCAGCAGGTCGCCTAGACATCACCACCGCTTGGCAATTTCGCCTAAAGTTACAGGAATGTATTTCTAAACTCAGCCGCCATGTGGTTGTAAATTTGGGTCAGGTCAATTTTATTGATAGTTCTGGTCTCACGTCTTTGGTAGCTGGAATGCGTGATGCAGATAAAGTCAAGGGTAGTTTCCGCATCTGTAATGTACATCCAGAAGCCAAACTCGTGTTTGAAGTGACGATGATGGATACTGTCTTTGAAATCTTTGAAACCGAAGAGGAAGCTTTAGAAGGTGTACCTCGTAGCATTGCTAGCTAAGAACAGAGTTAGGAGTTAAGAGTGAGGAGTGAGGAATTAATTCATAACTCATAACTCATAACTCATAACTCGATCTTGCTCAATACTGATTTCGCTTGGTGTAGCGATAAGGCCCCATAATTGCTCCCCAAGTTGCTTGTCCAGTTGCTGGGTTAATTCCTTTGTCATAGCTTTGAAATTCTGCTGCTGTGGCTTCAAATCCCAGGGAAACTTGGATGGTATTACCAAGATAAGTAAAAGTGCAACGAGTTTCTGGTAAGGGGGTAGCAGTAAACTTATAGCGATCGCCAGCTAATGTTTCTGTCTTAACTGCCAGAATACAACCTGGTAGTAAATCTAATTGATTGGCTGAAAGTGTACTTAGTAGGTCAGAATTATCACCTGCGCCTTTTAATGCTTCTGGATTTTTAAGCATATAATATTGCACTTCCAGAGGGGCATGAGAATCAGTTCCCTGACGCAAGCGCATAATTCGCTGGCGGTAAGGTTGATCTAAGTTAATAATGTTTGCCTGTTCGGCAAACAGGGTAATGCTATCTTCTGCGAACAGATTAACTGGTCTTTGCCACAGGCGTAGGTGGACATACCAAACTGGTTCTCCTATGGCTTGTTCTCGATTATCAAATTCACCAGCTAGGTACTCACCTAAAGCAATTAACTGTGGCGAGAAATTCATAAATGATATCGATGAATTTTTAAAGGTGATAATTTTTGGTTATTTTTTTAGAGTAGAAGGTTCTTAGCCCTTACGGCTACTAACTTACAAACTACTTTTGATTTGTCTATATTGTAAATCAAACTGTCACCAGCCAAAACCTAAACTTGGCAAAGTAACCTTTAAGCGTGAAAATAAGAATACGTCGCCCTTAACATTTTCTTTGTGAATAACGTCCGTACTGTCTCTGATACAAAGCGAACTTTCTACAATCTGCATACCCGTCCGATCAACACTATTTACCGTCGGGTAGTAGAAGAATTGATGGTGGAAATGCATCTGCTGTCAGTAAATATTGATTTTAGCTACAATCCAATTTATGCCTTGGGTGTCGTCACTACTTTTGATCGCTTCATGGAAGGCTATCAACCAGAACGGGATCGAGAATCAATTTTTAACGCCCTATGTCAGGCTATGGAACAAGATCCGCAACGTTATCGGCAGGATGCCGAAAGATTGCGGGCTGTAGCTAAAAGTTTGCCAATTAAAGATTTAATTGCGTGGCTAAGTCAAACAACTAATTTAGATCGAGATACTGATTTACAAACACAACTGCAAGCGATCGCCAGCAATTCTAACTTTAAATACAACCGTTTGTTTGCAATTGGTGTATTTTCTTTATTGGAATTGTCAGATCCTGAATTAGTCAAAGACGAAAAGCAACTTACCGAAGCACTCAAAGCGATCGCTGCTGGCTTACACTTATCTGATGACAAATTCAGCAAGGATTTGGAACTATACCGTTCTAACCTAGACAAAATGGCGCAAGCACTGATAGTGATGGCAGATATGCTGTCAGCCGATCGCAAAAAACGCGAACAACGCAAACAACAATCAACTACTCAAGTTGCCCCTCCAACTTCTAATGAATAGTTAGGAGTTAGGAGTTAGGAGTTAGGAGTTAGGAGTTAGGAGTTAGGAGTTAGAAGTTTGGAGTTTGGAGTTATCAACAAGTCCTCACTGCTAACTAATTTTAATGACTAGTAGTTCATGTCATTAATTTTGATAGGTTTGTAGTAAGCACTTCAGTGCTTAAAAATCAAGGACTAAAGTCCTAACTACAAACTTATTTACCTCTCAGAACTAATGAAACAGACCACTAGTGCGGAGTTAGGAGTTAGAAATTATATATCAATAACTCCTAACTCCTAACTCCTAACTCCTAACTTTTTATTTTATACACCCAATATTTTGTAGATTAAGCTGTTAATTAAAGTCAGCGCAAATGCTCCAATAACAGCACTCCAAACACCGTAACGCAAACGAAAACCTTCGACTAGCCAAGCTGCAATACTAAAACAAACTACAGCAATCATAAATGTAAAAATGCTGGATAACAAGTCGAACGTGAGTAAATTTGGTACTGCAAAAACGAGGCTTAAAAGCGGTCGGACTATTGCTGTCACAATACCAAGTACTGCTGCGGAAACGAAGGCCTTAACTGGAGTGTCAATTTCAACTCCCAAAGGCAATTTACTAATTATTAACAAGCTGATAGCTGTTACTATCCAAACAATTAAAAGCGTCACAATATTCATGCCACAACCCCTGAAACGTGAATGGCAATTGGTGATTAACTACTTAGCCTACCTACGGACAAATCTTTCAAACTCAACCAATTATTTGTAAATTAACAGAGTTTATTTCTCTAAGCGAATTTTATTCTGTATATCTTTAGGTTTGGGGAATGGGGAATGGGGAATGGAGAATGGGGAATGGGGAATGGGGCAAACAGGAAGTGTGGGAGGATGGGGAAGAAATCTTTCCCCCCACACTCCCTCATCTCCCTCATCTCCCTCATCTCCCTCATCTCCCTCATCTTCTCCAATGCCCAATGCTCCTATCTCATTGTTTGGGTGCTACAGGTGGTGCTGGTGGGTTGGAAATACCAGGATCGATTGGACTGATGTTTTGTCCGGGTGCTGAGGGAAATCTGGGGGTAAGATTGCCTTCGGGGTTGATGCCTGGGATTGGTGCTTCACCAGGATTAATTGGGAAAGAAGGCAGAGGTGGTTGGTTGGGCGAGTTTGTTGGTGCTTGAGATGGTCCGGGAATAATTCCCAAAGAAACGCGATCGCCACCTACTTGCCGCAGCAAGTCTAATGTTTCAATCACATCATTGTAAGTTGCTGTCCGCGAAGCATTCAGCACCACAACGCCATTGGGATTTGCTTGGAGATACAATTTTAACCTTTGTGCCAAATCCTCACGTTTTACAGGCTGTTTTTCTATGTAAGTGTTGCCAAGGGCATCGATAGTTACAATTTGACTGCCAGTCTGTGAAGTTATGCTAGATCCTGTACTGGCGCTGGCTTTAGGTAAATCAACATTTATTGCCTGTTGTCGCGTAAATTGCAGTGCTGCTAACAAAAAAAACGTCAGAATACAAAAAACAACATCAATTAAAGGAATGATTTGAATTTGGACTTCTTCGATTGGAGTATGTAGATTAACTTTCATTTTCTCAATTTAATCGCCTGGTTTAGGATTTGAGTTTTTGACTATTACTAAGGCAGGATTGGTGGTTCGGGAGGTTCAGAAAACTTGTTTCTCGCTTGTTTGCGGGGCGGCGTAAAATTCTCCCGCACAACTGGTGATGTAGTATTACTAAAATCAGGCGGAGATTGGCGGTAGAGTAATTCCAACTCATTCCCCGCTTTGCGAAAAACTTTGACTTGATTGACTACGAAACTTTGGAATAGGCGGTAGAATACCAAACTAATGATGGCAACTATTAGCCCCGCTGCTGTACTAATCAACGATTCACCGATACCAGTAGTCACTCCAGCGGTGGATTCAGTTCCCAAATCGCCAATGCGAATTGCCCGCAAAGACTGGATTAAACCCAAAACCGTACCCAATAATCCCAGTAGTGGTGCCAGGGCAATTACAGCTTCTAAAAGTTTTTCACCCCGCCGCATTCCAGCTAATTCATCTTCTGCTGTGGATTCCAGGGCTAGGCGAAACGTTTCCGCATCACTTTTGCCTAAGTGTAAAGGCGCATAAAGAAAACGCCCCACAGGCTGATTGCTTGCCTGTCTTGCAATATCCGCAGCAACTTGCCAATTATCATGGGCAGCATCTAGGACGCGATCGACTATTTGCTTTTCTTGAGTTAAAATTCGTAACCAGAACCACAAACGCTCAAAAATCACACTCAAAGACAAAATAGATAAAACCAGCAAAGGCCACATCGCTGGTCCGCCCTTGTAAAACAAATCTAAAATATCCACTGTTTAAGTTTCCTCCCTCCAAAACTAAAGCAACTATCCCCAAGCATTATTAATTTTAGAGATTAATGGGCATGGGGCATAGGGCATTGGGCATTGGGCATTGGGCATTGGAAGTGTGGGAGGATGGGGGGGAAGCATTAATTCTCTTTCCCCATCTCCCCACACTCCCTCATCTCCCTCATCTCCCTCATCCCCCTCATCCCCCTCATCCCCAAAACTGGTAGCGTCTTCCAGACTAACTGGGACGGTTATTCCCACCGTGAATTTAAAAGATAATTTGTCAAAATTAAAAATAACTGGAGGATCAAAACATGAAATTTTCAATTCAATCAGTTTATACGTGGTATCGGGATTTGCTTCGTAACCCCAAATATCGCTGGTGGGTAATTTTAGGAACATTAGTTTATTTGGTCAGCCCAATTGATTTTCTCCCAGACGTTTTCCCCGTCGTCGGACAGATTGATGATGTTTTCCTTTTGACCTTGCTAGTAGGTGAGGTGTCTGGGTTAGTGATTGAAGGCTGGAAAGCCCGTAAAGGTGAAGTAAATACAGAAGCATCGAATACCACTGGGGGTTCTACCTCCACTGCAAGTACTATTGATGTTGATGCTGTTTCTGTCAAGTAGTTTTAACAATAAAATACAATTTTATAAACCCCTGCTTTTGGCGTCTGAAGTGGGGGATATTTTTTTAAAGGCAAAGTAACGGAGAGGTTCGCAGAGTAAGAGATTGTTGGCCGTGCGTTTAATAATAATATTAATAATATGCACCTTCATTGCACAACCAATAATCAGTCCACCGAGCATTTCTATCATCAAGAATGATAAAAACATTTTCTAATTCCATTGCAAGGGCTATTGCTTCTGCTTCCCCAGCATCAATTTGAGTTTTCAAAGTTGCAACCACGGCTAAATTTTTGACTGCTTGAACTGTTAACCACTCTGCTGATAACCCAACTTCAGCCTGTACTGCTAAGGGTATAGTCACTGGGAAAAATACTTGAGGCAATATATCTAATCTTCCAATACGTTCTAAACCAATTAAACAGGTACTGTTAGTAACCGTTGGTACGTTCAAAAGTTAATCTCCTGTTCTAATTCCTCGGCTGGATAATTAATTACCGGAATTTCCATTTTTCCCAGCAGCTCTATAAATGTTGGTTTGGAATAACCTGCTAATTTTGCAGCTTTTCCTAGTGATAACTTTCCAGTTTCAAATAGTTTAACTGCCAGTAGTAATCGTGCTTCGTCTGTAGAAATATATGGCGGTAATTCTACTGTTAGTTGAGTCATGTTATTGCCTCTGCAAAAGAATTGGTATTAGCTTGCTGCGGACAGGTTAAACTAGATTTTTGAAAAAAGTGTAACAAAAGTACCTGCAAATTAAGCTACGCTGACTTCGCCAAATTTTGTTAAGAAACGTAAGGCTTTGAGGATATAACTGGCACAATCTGTAGGTGAGGTGTTGTAAAACGATCGCCACGCATTTGCCTTATCTTCATCATAGCGATCGCTTCTGTCAAAATGCTGTTCTAACCATGCCAATCGCACTGCATGACCGATTAACACATCTAATACTATATATTCTTCGATTTGCAGCTGGGGATTATTCGCGGCGATCGCTGCTAATTCGATTAATGCTTCAATATTAACTTGGCGGTATTCTGGAGCTTCAATTTTATTCAGCAGATGCTCGACTAACAAAGCAAAATTCCTTTCTCCTGCTGTCATTTCTGACAACATTACCTCACTATCTAAACGATTGCGGCGTTCTAATTTATCGCCAATTACTAAGCCTTTGCAATGTTGCATTAATAACCAAACTTGTTTAAAAAAGTCTTTTGGTACTCGCCCCGTCCCCCCTTCGCTTTGACGAAATCGCCGCCAACCACCGGAAGGAACTTGGATTTCTTCGGAAATTGCTGGTGACACCACCCAAGCAATATCACTTTCTTTTTGTTTGACGTGTAATGATTCTTGCTGGCGTAAGAGGTTACTCATGCCAGTATATCCGGTTAATACCTGACGCAAGCGCATTTTCACTTCAAAGGGTGAAAGTTGCATTAAGTAATCGTATGCTTCATCTTGAGTAACATGTAATTCCCGCGCTAGTTCGCTGGTAATTAATAAGATCAGATAGCCGACTCTCAGTGTCAGTAGTCCCTGAAATAGTTCGGGTTCCGATTTGATCAGGATTCCTAAATAGATTAAAATTTCTTGGGTGAGGACGCGATCGCGGATATCTTCACGACAAAAATGGCTAATCTTATCAGCAATTTCATCGTGGGACATAGGTACGGTAATTAAGGACGCTTCACTATATGCTTTACCCACAGCAATTTGCTTACCTTGCACTAAAATACTCGTTACTGCATCTGATAGGCTGATATCAACCATTTGGCGTAACCCCGCAGCCCGACGTACCACTGCCCAAATACCTAAATCTCCGGCTTTGGTGTAAACTTCATCTAGTAAATCGGCTACTGTGACAGCATGTCCGGGGCCGCCATATCCTGTATCAAATTTCATTCCTTGCAAGCGAGTCAAAGTTTGCAATAATTCAATTTGCTCGTAAAGATTTTCTGACGAACGCAAATAAGAAAGCAATAATCCTAAGTTGGTTTCACACTCCATCTGAAACTCTTGGGTGTGTCCTAAGCGCCAATTTTTATCAGGATGATAAGCCAAATAATAGCAACGTAGTCCGGCATTTTTCACTGGCGATAAAGAAAATTCTACATCTTCGAGAAAATCAATTCTTTGGATTCCAGCTGTTAGCATTAACTGATTTAGTCGTCCTAATTTTACTCGCACGCCATTACAAATACCATCTTTGAATTCTTGCATCAATTCTAGTAATGCTTCAGAGCCGATTTCTAACATTGTATGGGTTAACATTAAAGTTAAGGTAGGACGCCCTAAATCACTCCAATATTTTTGAATGTAACCTAATTCGCTTCTGATTTGATCCAGCAGAAAATGGTAATCGAGGGTTAAATAAAACTGCTGGGAATCGAGAAATGAGGGCAAAAATACAATTGTTTGATTGCGAATCCGAAATATTCTCGATGTTGTTAAACTCCGCAACCGCCGTACTGGACGCCCAGTTAAACCAAGCTTGTCGTTACGTCCAATTTGGGTATAGATA
Organism: Nostoc sp. CreGUA01; assembly: GCA_034531095.2. Taxonomy (GTDB): domain Bacteria; phylum Cyanobacteriota; class Cyanobacteriia; order Cyanobacteriales; family Nostocaceae; genus Nostoc. The sequence goes on from JAVRBV020000134.1 coordinate 22,168, forward strand.
GCTGAAAGTTCTCCAGCTTTTCTCACCTGAATTGGTTCTATTTGGGTGGGTGTTTGTGCTTCAATTCCATGAACTTCTAGTTTGGCTTGTAAATCTTTATCTTCTGCAAGCAAGGCAATTTGTACCAATACTTCGCGCTGTTTGCCAACACATAAATGTCTGCCCAATGGGTCGATATCACCAACTGCTATTAACCCTTCACTCAACATTTGACCAAGGAAATATAAACTCTGTGCCCACACTAAAGGAATATTTTCATTGGGTAGACGTGGTTGAGTTTGGGGTGCTAATTTTTCTGCTTCTACGTTTTGGGAGGGAACATAATAAAGTTCAGGCAATAAATGTAAACCATTTTGTTCTATGAGTAATACTGATAAAAGATTTTGATATTTTTTAGCTTGTTCTTGATTACCACAAAATAATCCATCTAAAACTAAATAAGTGAAAAATAACGGCCATTCGCATTCAATATGCTCAAATTGCTTGAGTTCCCAAGGTTCGTAGTGCAAACGTTGATTATCTTCTAAAACTGTTTGGTGTCCATCACGGAGAAATCGTTTGCAGCCGTATTTACCTGCGAGTTTATTGATAATATCATTTAAAGTGCGATCGCGCAGTTGTAAATCTTCCACTGCAAAGGCAGGATAACTAATAATACTCAACAGCGCTGCATCAATTTCTTTGGAACCAGATTCTCTCGGTAATAGTGATTCTAAAGTAATTCGAGCGCGGGCAATTTCATCTGGTAGCACATGAATTACTGATGCTTGACTACCACGCACACCAAACAAATCCAGCCCATTAATTGCTTCTAAAGCTGCTTTCGCCATACCTACGGAACTGGCATTTAACTCAGCATTTCCACGATTAATTTTATTACCACGTTCCCAAATACCATAGTCTGGTGTGCGGTAAGCTCGTCCAATGTAGTAAACCAAATTTTGAACGAAATTAACTTCATCAATCGTATAAATTATTTGCAATCCCGTAGCGGTCATTTGCGCCAACATCAGTAAAAATAAAGATGTGGCATCAAGTTGTAAATGTCCCCATTCATCATCGCCAACAACGATGTCGCCTGTGGTGGTATTGTATTTGGCGTGCAGCCCATCCAGTAGCGATTGAGTATGTTTAAATGTCTCTACTTTATGAGCTTGTCGCATCATTGCAAACAGTAACCCACGCATCAGTTTGATGACACTATGTTCTAGTTCATAAGTGTGTCCTTCGTGGTCATCAATCTTGCGGTATGCAAGTGCTAAACCCCAAACTGCTAAAATACTATAAACATTGTCTCGCACCCAGGCATCAGTATAATCGCCGTGGGCTGTAATTGCTGTACTCGCAGGTAGCAAACCTGTAATTGGATTTTGACGAGCGAGAACGATACTCTTAATTTGTTGATAGTAATACTCTAGGCGAGTTAGCAATTCGGTAGATGTTTTCATAATTTGGTTGGGAGCAGCTTGCAAAATTCGAGCCTGTGACTGTGAATTGAACGATCTCAATTTAACCGGAATAAGTTTTGTAATGCTTGGTGGGAAACAGCCCAGAGTGGTGTGAGTTTCTTATTATCTCGCGTTAATAGGCCTGTGGGTACTGAATTTTAGTGAAGTCGGACTCAAATACAACATTTGTTCAAATCTTCATCAATACTTAGAAAATTTTATACCTCTTTGGAAGTTATTTTTGATAACTTGAAAATAGGCAATCTAGCCAGAAACACATTGGGAAAATAATTAGGTACAAAAACTTATACAAAAGGAGATTAATTATGTCTCTGCGTTACAACGAAAATCATGCTCAGTTGGTGAAAGTGGTTTATTCTCAAGTAAAAGTTAATGGCAAAACTGAACTAGTACCACTAGAGCTCTACGCTGATGGTTCACTTAAGCGTTCTATTGGCTAAGTGAAGTTAGGAATTAAGCGTTAGTAACTTTTTATTTTCAACTAAAGCAAACTCTACTTTTTTATTTTGTAGTAAACCTCTGTTTAAGCCTCTCCCATAGAAATGGAGAGGCTTTGAATTTGGTGCTAAAAAGCTAATATAATTAACAAAAAGTTTTAGCACCACACGATCAACTGTAGAAACATACAGTTGTTATACGCTTGTATCGATTAATGTGAATTTTTTGAATTCAGCTATTGCAAATATTTTAGCTGTATGAAATTTGGCAGTAAATAGATTGATTAGCTTGACAGAGATTGTAACAGTAGTAAAATCTACTTTAAGTTACGCGAAAATTACCTGAAAATCAAGGCTTGAAGTTGGTTACTGGTGAAGAATGTCACAAATTCTCGATAATATTACCCAGTATCTACCCCAGATGACGATTCCGGGTTAGGATGATGACTAGCGATGCCCTGATTGGATATCGATATTGAATTATTGAGATTTTATGGGCCAAAGTCCACAAGATGGCAGTATCAACCTCCTCTGATCTGGTGAGGCAATCTCCCAGCGCGGGGGAGATATTAGGAGGTATTATCATGCTCACACAGGAACTTCGGGATGCACTGGTTGATGCTACCGATTTAAATCAGTTGAAATGGGATTTAAATCGGTTACAACCAGTGGATGTAGGGGAATACGTTACACAATTGCCTGAAAAACAACGAGCGATCGCATTTCGTTTACTCAACAAAAATCAAGCGATTGATGTATTTGAATATCTGCCAACCCAGGTGCAGGAAGAACTCATTAATTCCCTACATGATGTACAAGTAGCGCAACTTGTAGAAGCGATGAGTCCTGATGAAAGAGCAGAATTATTTGATGAATTACCTGCTGGAGTCATCAAACGGCTGTTAAAAGAATTGAGTCCAGAACAAAGGCAAGCCACAGCAACAATTCTCGGTTATCCAGAAGGCACCGCAGGGCGAGTGATGACCACCGAATATGTGCGATTACGAGAAGGATTAACAGTCGGTGAAGCCCTCAGTAAAATCCGCCGTCAAGACGAAGACAAAGAATCGATTTACTACGCTTACGTCACAGACGACAACCGGACATTGGTGAGAGTGGTTTCACTGCGCCAGCTGTTATTTACCTTTCCCGATGTTTTGATCCGGGATATTGCTAGCGATCGCGTTCTTAAGGTGAGAACCGAAACTTCCCAAGAAGAAGTCGCCCAAATCATGAAGCGTTATGACTTAATCGCCATTCCCGTAGTCGATCGGGAAGACCGATTGGTTGGTATCGTCACCATCGATGATGTGATCGATATTTTGGAAGAGGAAGCCACAGAAGATATTCAAAAACTTGCCGGTGTGAGTGGTGATGAAGCTGCCTTGTCTTCTCCTTTACTCACCATCCGCAACCGCTTGCCCTGGCTGTTGGGGATTATGGCCTTGTATATTGGTGCAGCCAGCGCGATCGCTCCTTTTCAGTCTGTAATCTCCGCAGTACCGGTTCTAGCAGTAATCATGCCGATTTTTTCTAATACCGGTGGGACTGTGGGAATTCAAGCATTAACAGTGACAATCCGGGGCTTGGGTGTGGGAGAAGTGACACCCAAAGACACCATGAAAATTCTCCGCAAGGAAATTTTCGCTGGTTTAGGTACAGCTGTAGCCTTAGCCACAACGATGATTCTGCTGTCCTTGATTTGGGCGCGACCCCAAGAACGATGGGTGGCTTTAATTGCCGGCATGGTCATGGCAACTAATACAATAGTGGCTGTGACTCTTGGTACTTTACTGCCAATGGCTTTGAAACGCTTGAAGCTCGACCCTGCCTTGGTTAGTGGTCCATTAGTGACTACAATGCTAGATACAATTGGATTTTTAACATTCCTGAGCCTAATTTCTCTAGCCTTAAACGTTTTTAAATTACCAACATGAAGGGATTGGGCATTGGGCATTGGGCATTGGGAGTTAGGAGTTAGGAGTTAGGAGTTAGGAATTCTCACCTCTACCCCATGCCCCATGCCCGATGCCCCATGCCCCATGCCCAATATTTAAAATATGCCTACAACAACCTGGAATCGCCATCACGTTCTTTCGCTAGCTGACTTCACACTGGCTGAATACGATACAGTTTTGCAAACTGCGGCTTCTTTTCAAGAAGTGCTATCGCGGCGGACGAAGAAAGTACCGACGTTGCAGGGACAGGTGGTGGCGAATTTATTTTTTGAACCTTCTACCCGCACCCGTAGTAGTTTTGAACTTGCTGCTAAACGGTTGAGTGCGGATACGTTGAATTTTGCCGCAGCCACGTCTTCCATGACTAAGGGAGAAACAATTCTCGATACGGCGAAGACCTACTTGGCTATGGGTACTGATATTATGGTAGTCCGGCATCGGGAGGCGGGAGTACCAAATGCGATCGCCCAAGAAATGGATCGTTTAGGTGTAAAAGTTAGCGTTCTGAATGCCGGTGATGGTCAGCACGAACATCCTTCCCAAGCACTGCTAGACTTATTTACCATTTGTAGTTTAATTGACCCAAATCATCCGCGGCTGGAACTTTTAAAGGGTAAAAAAATTGCGATCGTTGGGGATATTTTGCATTCTCGTGTGGCGCGATCGAATATCTGGAGTTTCATCGCCAGCGGTGCCCAACTACACCTCGCAGCACCACCCACACTTTTACCCAAGTTATTCGCCGAGTACATCTTGCAAAAGGACGCGGGGACACGGGGACGCTCTGACGCGGGGAATGAAGAGAATACAGAGACACAGCGACACAACAACGTGGTAAGTAAAAATGAAAATCTCTCCGTGTCCCCGCGTCCCCCACTCTCCGCGTCCCCCGCTCCCCAACTATTCCTTCATTGGCAACTAGAACCAGCTTTACAAGACGCCGATTTTGTGATGACTTTGCGCTTGCAAAAGGAACGAATGACTGCTCATTTATTGCCGAGTTTGCGAGAATATCATCAGCTATTTGGCATCACAAGCACAAAACTGCAACTTTGTAAACCTAATGTCAAAGTTTTGCATCCAGGCCCAGTAAATCGTGGTGTCGAAATTAGTTCTGAGTTGATGGATGACCCAGAATTTAGTTTGATTCAATCCCAGGTTACTAGCGGTGTCGCTGTTCGCATGGCGTTGCTGTATTTGTTAGGTAGTGGTAAAGCTTAATAACAAGATAAATTCAAGCTAAATCCTGGCAATATATTTTCGCCGGATAATTGTGTAGGTAGATTTTGCACTTCTAGGTTCTGTCCTTGACGGTAAATTTCTACTTGCTGCTGTTGGGGATTAATTAACAATGCTAATTTAACTCCTGCATCCAGATATTCTTGCATTTTCTGACGCAGCGTTTCTAAATCATCTGTTGCTGACCTTAATTCAATGACAAAATCCGGTGCAATGGGGGGAAATTTACGTCTTTGTTCGGGAGTGAGTGCTTCCCAACGTTCTCGCTGAACCCAAGCAGCATCAGGGGAACGGTCTGCTCCATTTGGTAATTTAAATACAGTAGAGGAACAAAAAGTGTAACCAAGACCGGTTTGCCGATTCCAGACGCCCAAATCAATAATTAAGTCGGCTTCACGGTTACCACTTTCTCCTCCAACAGGTGGCATAATGATCAATTCTCCCTTAGCCGTTCGTTCAAATTGCAACTCGTGGTTATTTTGACATAACTGGTAGAATTGTTCGTCTGTAAGGTGAACGGTGTCTAGGTTTAATGTCAAAGGACTTGTAACCATACAGTTCATTTGAATGGTGGCGGGAATAATACCATACTAATTCTTAATTCGCTCATAACAGTTTGGTAATGTGAGATTAGGATTTATGGATTTATGCAGAAACTCCCCTTGAAATATTGCTCAAGACTAGTATTTTTTTGAATCCATCATAATTTATCTAACACTGAATAAGAATTTGAGAAAGTTTTTGCCTGAATAATGTTGCTGTATAAATATTTTTTAATTTTCTAGAGAGATTAATCTACTTGTCAATGATAATATTACACTTTGAAGTGTAAGTACATGAATTGATGATTCTTATATTATGTCTCTAACCATTGGAAACGTATTTGATGCCGGTTTTTATCGTGCTGCCAATGCGGATTTATCTGCTTTGAGTGATACTCAAGCTTTGTCTCACTTTCAAACTTATGGTTTAAACGAAGGTCGTCGCTTTTCCCCACTCATTGATTTAAATTTCTACCGAGCTAGCAGTTCTGACCTCAATAACTTGAACAATAACCAACTGTTAACTCATCTGAGAAATTATGGAGTGGCTGAGGGACGCAAGTTCTCTCCAGTTGTTGACCTTAACCGCTATCGCACTGTGAACACTGATCTCAGAAGCTTTAACAATGAGCAATTATTTAATCATTTGAAAAACTTTGGGGTTTCAGAAGGGCGAGAGTTTTCTTTTATCTTTAGCACTGGAATTTATCAGCCCTTAAATTCGGATCTGGCTTCTTTAAATAACTCTCAACTTTTGAACCACTTTCAAGTCTTTGGATTAAATGAAGGGCGAAAATTTTCACTATTTTTTGATTTTAATTACTACCGAGACAATAACCAAGACTTAGTTAATTTGAATAATAGCCAATTGTTGCAGCATTTTCAAATTTATGGTCTAGATGAAGGGCGGAAGATTGCACCCTTTTTTGACGCTGGTTACTATAAAGTCAATAATTCAGACTTAGCTAACCTTAAAGGCATCCAATTGTTAGAACACTATGTCTCCAATGGTATATTTGAAGGACGAGCCAGTGCTAGAGATTTTGCAGGAAATACCTTCAGTACCGCCGGTCAAATTTCTGTAAATTCAAATGTAACTTATATATCAGAAAACGTTGGAGCGAACGATCCTGTAGACTACTATCGGTTTAATTTAAATACATCTGAAACTTTTGCTGTTGGTACTATTAGCTATTCTCCTCCTAGTCTAATTCCCATATTTAATTATAATAAATTAGTTTTTGTGCAAGTGCTTGATAGCAGAGGTAATGTTCTAAGTTCTGGGAATAGCGGGCAAGTAATACAAAATGGTGATGGTGAAACCTTAGGCGATCCACTTTTATTAATTTCATTGAATGCGGGTACTTACTACATAAAGGTTCAACCTTACTACAGTTCATTGAATAACATTAATTACACATTCATTCCTCTTGTATAAGAAAATCAAAATTCGGTTAATACTGCTATTAGCTAGCATAACTTTGAGAAGTAAAAAACGAACCGCAGAGACACAGAGAAGCCAGTGTGTTGCGGAGAGAAGTCAGAACTTCGGAGGGGTTCCCCCCGTTGTAGCAACTGGCGCGACACAGAATCAGAGAAAAAAGAGATGTTTAAGAAGTCTCTCATCCAGCAAAGTTGGCTTGACAGAGTACTACTGGTTCATCGCAAAAGTTATGAGGTTTTGGGAGGGGTCATATCCCCGACTTCTTGAAGAAGTCGGGGATCTTGCAGACCGTCAGAACTAATGCGATAGACCGCTACGTTCCTCAACTCAACCTACGCCAGTTTTAATTTTTAGCCTTTTGATATGCCTAAAGTTATTGCTAACCGCGTTTTCATTTTAATCCTATAGGACTATCTTAGGGAAAAATACATACTCTTAGAGAAATTATCTATTCTTTCGATCGCATGAAGACACAACTGTAGAATTTTGGGACACTTTAACTATAGAAGTCAAGGATTTCATGACTTTGAGAAGTGTCGGAGGTAGATAAATATGAAACCTATATTTTTGACGGCAGCAGCCTTACTCACTACGTTATCTTTAACTGCTCCTATTCCCGTCAAAGCTGAAAACTCCGCCCCTGTCCGGCGTTTGCTGGAAACTAGAGAATGTTTTGGATGTGATTTAACAGGAGCAAACCTCAAAGGCGCTCATTTAATCGGTGTTGACTTGAGAAATGCAAATTTAAAAGGCGCTAATTTGGAAGGTGCTAACTTAGAAGGTGCCGATTTAACTGGTGCTAATTTGATGTCTGCTAATCTCACAGATGCTTTTGTTAGTGGTACTAGCCTCAATGACGCTAATCTCACCAACGTTGATTTTAGTAATGCTCATTTATACAATACCGAGGTCGATGGCGCTGTTTTAGCTAATATTGATTTAAGCGGTGCTGACGTGTTTAATACTGCTATTAGTGTTGGCGGCGAATATTAATCAATTTTGGATTTGAGATTGCTCTAATGCATAAAATCATGAGCTTGTCAAACAATTTTGGATTTTGAACCTTTAATCCAAAATCCAAAATTTAAAATCTAAAATTTTTTACTCCCCAGTAATTGACAACTCATTAACCCAGATTCTTGGACAAACTCCTCCTGGCGTTAATTCCACCTCTTTTTCTACATAAATAATTGACTTCAAGAGTTCCAAGAAATCACCAGCGACTGTTGCTGACTCAATACTCGTCCTCACACCTTTATTAACCAGCCAACCATCAAATGGCAAAGAAAACGAACCTTGCAACGATTTAACTCCTGCATGGAGAGCGCGTAAATCATCAATCAGAATCACGTTTTCCGCAGTTTCTAAGTTAAATTCCTGCTGAGGCGTTGCTGTTGTAAAAACGTGATAAAAATTGGGACTGACGCTAACTTTTGCCCCAATGCTGGCATTACCTGTAGGTTGAGCATTTAATCTTTTGGCAGTACCGGCACTATGAAGAAAACTTTTTAAAACACCATTTTCAATCAGCGAAATTTGACGAGTTGGAGTTCCTTCGCCATCAAAACTTTCTGCGCCTATGTTAGCTGGATGTAGTGCATCATCATAAACTGAAAGCAGAGGCGAAGCAATTTCCTTACCTAAATCGTCAGGAGTAGATAAACTTTGATTATCCAAAATACTTTGGGCATTGAACAAGTTAGAAAATGCGCCCAACAGACTTAAGAAAGCTTCGGCTGAGAAAACTACTCGATATTTACCACTTGGAATTTTTTCATAATTTAAGTGGCTAATAGTTTTGTCTGCGGTTTCTTTGATACAACCATTAATATCTAGATTATCTAAACCGTGGTTGATTCTAAAAGCGCCTGCACTGCGAGGTTTTTTTCCTTCTTCTTCTGTTTTGCTGTAAAGATAAATTGACGCGAAAGAGTGAGATTCAGTTCTCAGGGCACCGTCACTATTGAGATAAAATCTGTCAATATCTCTTTGGGCTAAACTATTGTACGGTACACCTTTAATTGCCGGATGTGCTGTTAGCAATTCTTTTTCAGCTACCAATAGTTTTTCTATCAGTTCAGCTACGGGTGCTTGGGGTGTTTTATTCTCAGGTTTATTGGGAATAGGAATAGTAGCTTCGGGACTAAAATCAGGAACATTTTCTTTAACACCAAAAAAACTGGCTTCGTAGGCAGTTTTCAAAGCTAATTCTAATCCTCTGGGGTCTACGTCTGTGGTGCTGGTGACACCCATTGTATTATCTTCATTCCAGACACGAACAGTAACACCAGAACGATTAGAAGCTTTGACTTGTTTTGGCTCTCCTTGATCTACTTGCACGCTAGTATCATCTACTGTTGAGCCATAAATGTCAAATTTTCGGATGCCAAGTTTATTAGCATTTTCTTTGGCGTGATTTGCAATTTCATTGATATTCGGCATGATTAATTTTAGATTTTAGATTTTGGATTGACGGAGATTTAATTTTGAATTTTAGATTTTGAATTTTAGATTTTGAAATATTGCACATAAAACTCTCATATTTTGGGCGGGCAAGATGCCCACCCCACAATAAATGTAGAGTTTAATATTATGCAGATTTCGATGTAGCTTTGGCTGGTTTAAAATCTAAAACCCAAATCTAAAATCCAAAAATCTTATCGTCCGCCCACGGTAATAGAATCAACTTTGATGTGTGGTTGGCCGACTGTGGTGTAGATGCTGCCGCTGACGGAACCACAAAAACCTGGGGCAATTTCTAAATCTTGGGAACACATGGAGATTTTATTCATAATTTCCGTGGCTTCACCAATCAAAATTGCTCCTTTTAATGGCTTAGTAATTTTGCCATTTTCAATCAAATAAGCTTCATCAACACCAAAGTTAAATTGACCTGTGGCACCAACGCTACCGCCACCCATTTTTTTACAGTAAATGCCTTTATCAATGGAGGCAAATAAATCTTCAATGGTGTAGTCGCCAGAATCAATATAAGTATTACGCATCCGGCTAGCGGCGGCAAAGGTGTAGTTTTGGCGGCGTCCGCTTCCGGTTCTGGGGTGTCCGGTGAGTGTGGAACCTGTTCTATCTGCTAAGAAGTTTTTGAGAACGCCTTTTTCTATTAAGAGAGTTCTTTGTGCGGGCATACCTTCATCATCCATGTCAATTGTTCCGAAGGCATTTTCAGCACGTCCTTCATCCCAAGCTGTTAAACTTTCGTGGGCAATTTTTTCGCCTTTTTTGTTAGCAAAGGGAGAGGTATTGCGTTCAATTTGAGTGGTTTCTAGGAGGTGTCCGCAGGCTTCGTGGAAGATGACGCCGCCAAAATGATTAGCCATAATGATGGGATAAGTTCCTGATTCCACGTAATCTGCGTAGAGCATTTTACCAGCAGATTCTGATATTTTTTCGGCAGCTTGTTGATAATCCCAGTTTCTTAAGAAGTTGGCATCGCTAGTGTTACCAGCGCGATCGCCAATTGAGGTACGATTAGCACCATCGGCACACAGCAGGTTAAATCCGACTGATTGGGTGAGGCGAATGTCACGGGCAAAAATACCGTCACTGGCGGCGACTAAGACTTCTTGCCAATCTCGAAAATAACTAGCGCGACGCGATTGCACATGGCTAGCTTTTTGCTTCAGGTGAGCAGTACCATCCAAAAGGACTTCTCCCATTTCGCGGATGGAACTACACACTGGTAGCCATGCATCTTTGCCTCTTTTGGTGGCGTAGTCTCTCAGTAATTCCAGGTTGATTTCTGGGATAAAGGAACTAGGTGCGGGTAAGTGTAATCCCATAATCGAAAGGCCTTTTTCTAAGGCTGCCTTCAAACCCGAAAATGAAAGGTCATTAGTACTAACGTAGCAGTCGGCTTTACCACGAAAGACTCTGACTCCCGCCCCTGTGGACAAACTCGGTGAAATACTGGTGATGGCGTCGTCTTCTGCTAGACAGCTAATGTAGTTGCGACGTTCTAAGAAGAATTCGATGAAGTCAGCACCGGCGGCGCGTCCTAGTCCCAGGAGGGTAGCCAGTGGGGCTTCCCAGGTTTCATCGAAACGCTCTGGGGTGGAGGAATATTCTAAGCTGGGAAGTTGATTCGAGAGAAGTAGCGTACTTGTAAGCATGGGTAGCCTCGTCTGCTGGCGGAATTCAGAGATTTGACTGAAAAATCCTGGTGTGTTCAGTCTAACAAATGAGTGAATGCCGCAGTTGCTTCAAAGGCAGTAGGGGTTTCCTCACCGCAGGAGAGCAATGCTGCTCTAACAGTTGTGCAATCGAATCGCTTCAAAAATTGCTTGTTTGGTTGTCATAGCAATGAGTCAATGTGGCTTGATTCTATAAAGTCTACTGTTGAAATTCCTTTCTTAGGTAGGACTTCTCTTATTCTGATACACTTCAATAAACTAGAAACTAAAATCGAGTTAATTGACCAAACGTCATCGTATCTTTTAGTAACTCAAGCCAGTGTCAACTTCTGACCATCTTTGCCGCATTATTCTTGTCCATTGTGGCTAACCTTTTAGAATATGGACGCCCTTAGATTCAGAAAGATTCCTTGTAGAGAGACTTACATTAACAAGTCAGCACAAAATCTGACAATTTATATTAGATGTGTTTCGGAGGCATCTACTGAACTCACATTGATTGGTTGTTGCTATGGAATAATGTGCATTGCAACATTCCTCTCCATTTTCTCAAATCCCCTATTTATACTGCTGTTTATTTCAGAATTAGTCATTTATTTCTCATTTGAGTGGTACAGGGAGAAAAGAGCCTCATCTTATGAAGTGTGGAAATTTGAGAAGAATGAGTTTTTAATTTTCAAATTTCAGGCACCTGATGAAAAGTTAAGTCATCCACGAGTGAATACTTATCTAGTTAGGAATGCACGGATTCAAACAATTAATGTTTCTCAAATCGAAAAAATAAGTGTACAAGAAATGTGTAATGACGGTGGCTATTACTACTACTTTGGAATCCGAACTGTAAATGAAGTGCTTTATATGTATCCTCCTGGAAATGACGCACATTTATTAGAGGCAGCAATTAATGGTTGGCTAAATATGGGGGGTTAGGTTGAGCGACAGCGAAACCCAAGCAAATTGAGAATTTTTGGTGTTGGATTTCGTTTCTTAACCTAAGGTATACCTAGATTCATCAAAACTTTTGCAATAAGTCTAATTTTGAACTAATTAAACCATGAAGGAGCGTACAGATGTACGCTCCTTCATAAAATTGTGGTTCTAATAAATGAAATGCACTTATATGTATTGAACTTGCACTTTTCTTAACCAAGGGAGTTAAAAAGTGGAAATAAGTGTGGGGTCATAATTCCGAATTACGAATTATTATAACTCCTACTAAATATGTAGTTTTGTTGGCTGATGAGGTTAATTCAATCCAAACTCTCCTTGTAAGGTTCATTTTCGATTTGCTATTTTCAGGGGAATTCGTGATGTTTCTCGACTATTGAAAGTTTGCTCTAAATCGGGGGTTGGTGTTGTGAATGATTGATTCTTCAGCAAAACTTTCAGTGTACGAATAATAGTTTTGAGAATTTTCATTTTGCTGGCTGTGGGCTTTTGGTCGTATCTCAAAACCATTGGAATTTCTATAATTCTAGGTTTGAATACTTTAGCTTTCAGCAGTAAATCGATCATGCAAGCAAATCCACTTTCTGTGAAGAGATTTTCGCCATAATACGCATCGAGTTTACTGAGGAGAGTGCGGTTATACAGCCTGTAACCACAGGTGTAGTCTCTCACGCCTGGTATGCGGGCAGCAATTCTAAATAGCCAACTTGCTCCGTAGCTCATGAATTCTCTAAATTTTGATAAGCCTATGACTTTGGAGCCTTTGCGATATCTAGATGCGATCGCAATATCATAGCCTCCAGATATCATAGTCTCATACATTTTAATCAAGAGTTCTGGTGGTTGAGTATCATCGCAGTCCATTGCGCCTAAGAAATCGCCTTCTTGAGAAATATCTAAGAAAGTTGTGAAGCCTGTTTTAATTGCTTGACCTAAACCAGCATTTTGAGAATGTTGTACTAATTTCAGCGATATACCCAGGGATTGGGATTCTTCGATGGCAGTGTCAGCAGTGCGATCGCTACTACCATCATCAACTAAAATCAGCTGGATGTCCATCTTCGAGATTTGCTGCAATGCCTGAAATCTTTGGAACAACGGCCGAATTGATTCTTCTTCGTTGTATGCAGGTAAAAGAACAAAAAGACTCATAAATACCTCGTGTAATTTAGAAAATACCAGTACTTAAATTTCAAGAATTTAGCAATGTTGATTTTTTGAGAAATTCATCAACGTGTCTGACAACTGCATTGTTATTGACGCTATCATTCACAAATTGTGAGGTATTGACAACAAAAAAATCAGCGTTTTCAGTACTCACTTTGGGAACAAGACTCGAATAGTCTATAACTTGTAGTGGCTGTACTTTCATCGCCCGATTTATATGTGCTGCCACAATGTCATCTTGTTTGAGTTCTGGGAACATCAAACGTATACCTTGGAAAAATAGTTGCTGCAATTCATCATCTGGGCGCTTTAACAATGGGTCAGTGGAAAGTATATATTTTGGTAGGAATGTCATGTGATATCCTCCAGTTTCTTGCAAAGAAACTAGGTTACTCATGCCGATAACTCCAGTAAAGGGAATATTTCTATCGGCAATGTTTACTACGTAATAAGGAACTAAAGCTTTACGAGTAATAAGTACCATGCAAACTACACCCAGGTACTCTACTGTTTCACCAGTCTGGGAAACTTTCACTAGTTCTTTGGCAACAACTTGTTCCAGGATATTAACTGGCCCAGTAAAAATTACTTTATCAAAATGTTCCTTTTTCCCTTGAGATTCTACCCAAATTCCACCTTCTTGAGCTGGTGCGATATATTCCACCGCAGTGCTTGTGCATATATGACCTCCAGCCGCATTAACTAATTGTTCTAATCGGTCTATTACAGTCTTGTAACCGCCAGAAACATAACCAAGTTGTTCTTTACTTAATGAAGAATCCCGCGCTGAAAATAATCTTTTGATGTAAGCCCAAATAAAAACAGCCGAGATTCGCTTATAGTTATCTCCTAATTTAGATAAAAGTAAGGGTTTCCAAAGCTTTTCGTATGTGTTTCTACCACCAAGTTTTAATAACCAATCTTCAACTAAAATCTTTTCCAGACGCTGCCAATTATTCAGGCGAGAACCATATAAAAGCGTAAAAGCTAATCTAATTTTTCCAATCAGTCCAAACAGAGGAAAGCGCAGAAACTCTATAGCGTTACTAATAGAATAAAACTTTTTATTGTCATAAAAACCTGTTAAACTCCGATGCCAGCGCAGTTTATCTCCAAGCCCAATATCTCTGATAAAATTTATTAGGTGAGTATCAGAAGGTAGGATAACGTGATAGAAGCGATCCCAGGTAAATAAGCCATAATCATGATAGGTAGTAAGTCCACCAAGCTGGTTGTTATTATCAAAAATAGTTACTATATGTCCTTGGTGTGAAAGACGTTGGGCTAATACTAGCCCAGTTATTCCTCCGCCAATGATGCCTATTTTCATAAACTTATATTTTTCTGGGTATGTTGTTCAAAATTTATCTTCAGAGTTTATTAACATTAATAGCTCATTGAGCTATTAATGTACGACAAGAATTACACCAGTGATAATAATTGAAATTCCTAGCCACTGGCTCAATACAACTTTCTCCTTGAGAAGATAGTAAGAAGCAATAGGTATAAGTGCATACATTAATCCGAGAACTGGAAATGCTTGACTCAGGGGAACTGTCCGTAATACGTACAGCCACAGTAAAGTCATGATTCCATAGCAAATAAACCAGATTACAAAATAACGAGAGAATAACAGATTTCGGATGGATGCGCTTGCTTCTTTATTAGAACTAGTTATGTAAAGTCCATATTTGAGCGATACATTAGCTACTGTTCCAAACAAAACTACAAGCATTAAATTTAGCCAATTAATGATGTTCATTTTTTTAATACTTTTTGTGAGCAGTAACTATAAAGTTATTGAGATTTCTTCAGGGGAATAACCACTAAAAGAACACCAGCAAAAATAGTGAGAACTCCTAATATTCTAGTTAGTGTAATCACTTCATTAAAAAAATAATACGATCCTAAAAGTATGCCGACGTAGTTTAAGCTAGTTACTGGATAAGCAATACTCAATTTGACACTTCGTAGAGCTAATATCCAAGCTACTATTGCTAAACAATAAACCGTCACGGATAATGCCAATTGTTGCAGAAATTCCCAATTCAATAGTCCTTGGTGACTATTACTCATGGTGTGCTTCATCAACAATTGTCCAGAAATACTAAATAAAATGCTGACAAGTAAGATGATATACGAAGTTACTTGAAAGCGGGAAGTTTGTAATATAGATTTCATAATAGATTTACCTCAATGGCAATAATAAGTATGAACTTAAATTTTTTGGATTTCGGTCACACCTTCTCAACAATTTGACCTTTCACTTCAGTAAATAGATAACAAAATTCAGAAGGTTAGGTTGAAGGGACTGAGATCAAAATGACCATCGAAGCTCATGTCCTAAAAATTAAAACTAAATACTATGGATTTTTGGAGATAGGGTAGTTGCTGTATGATGCTAGCATCCCATTCACAGGCATCCTGTTATACTTCAGGACTAAGTATTATAGACAAACGTCACACACTTACGTAGGTGTAGCAAAGTTTAACAGCCTTGCCAAAAACCCGCCCTAGATAAAGTTTACCAATGGGCGATCGCTAAGTTCAAAGAGAATACTCATTCTTAATATTTAAGCGAGTAAAAATGAATTGCAATAATTTTATTAATCCATTTATGAAGTTTCATCAGTTGTATGTATCTTCGTGTAGAAATCTCGTCGAATACACCACTGAAATTGTCAGCCTATTAACTTTATATCAAAATTGGTCTAAATTAATAATTTCCTGCAATTTGCTAGAGGGAAAGTTTATTAATTTATTCATGTATATAAAGTATCTCAATACCCACAGATATAGTTGTGAGCTAGGCTGGAAACTACGTCGCTGAATTTGTTTACTTGCTCTGTTGGAACATGACAATAAAAAAACTGGCACAATGCCTTAGACTCTAAAGGAGAATCATAAAATAGATGAATTGCTTTACAGTTCTCTGGAAATTTTATTCAATGTCCAAATCGAGCTTCTGACGAGAGTAACCGTTAATCTAAACTAGCGTCGGCTGAAATAATCGCAGTTTGTAGCAGTTGTATTGGATTCGATTGTTTTTACATTATGAGTATTAAGTTTCGTTGACTTGCTTTGATTTTTATTGATTACATATAGTTTTGACTAGAGTTGTTTCTCAAAAGTTATTGCTACATGTAATTACTTACTAGAATACCACGAGAAAACTATGTTGCAAATTTATCGTGGCACTTCATGAAAAATTTACCTGCTGAAAATCTACTTAAACAGAAACTTCATAAAATAGACAGTCTCTGCTATATGAATTTTTACTTTTAAAAATGTGTATATTTGTTGACTGTTGGCTGTTGAACTTCTCAAAATGGCAGTTCTACATCAAAAATTTACTTTGCCAAAATCTATCTAAACAAAAACTTCATATAATAGACATCTCCAAGAATCAATTCTGGGTTGCCGGAAATCCTTGCTAGGGGCGTAGCTTGCTTCTGGGTTTCGGAGTACGGCCGTACCCTACGGGAAGGCGGAGCCTACGCCCCTACGTTATTTCTGGAGATGTCTAATAGGCTAGCTGGAAAAAGGGAGTAGGTAGAAACGCCATTCATCCCGTCTGTAGGTCGGGAAACCTTTTTCATCATTAGTTGTGGGTTTTTACCGTCAGTAGGTCTTTTGAAATAATGCATAGTACATGATATTATAAGTAAGAGAAATTTTGATTTTTTTATAAATGCAACTCACAGAGTCTGTTGCAAATGTGCCAAGGAGAAGGCGAGAAGAACAAACAACGACTCGCTAACGCTACGCTATCCGCCAGTCGTACAAAATACCCAACTGAATTCTGCTCCATAAACTTTTATTTCGTAAAAATTGTATATTTATAAAGGGCTATTTCGACACTAAACTTGCAGAAGTTGGAATTTCGCTTGAGAGTCTAAACAAATTATAAAGTTTCAAATTTATTTTCCTCAAGAGAGTTTCAACTTGAACAACAGTCCAAGTATCGCCAAAGATAGAACTAAAAGATACTACTTTCAAGAGGAAAATACAGATAAAAAATGAGGAGTAGAAGCATTTTTTATCTAGCCGTAATAATTTCCCTGTTGTAATGCTTGAGAGCGAATTTACTTTCCAGTTATTTTTAGATACAAAGTTAACGATAAAATCGTACTTGAGATTTCATCGTCACAGGTGATTTGATACCAGCACTTATTTTAACTACGGGCTGAAAAATTGGCGTGTATTATCTACTATCAGGTGAATCTCCTGAAGGAGAAGATCGAACTACTTTGTGAGAAAATTTTATATTTAAAAAGCAAGTTCAAAGTAGTGAAAGCCATGTCTACAGGCTTTTGTGGCTGTTTGGACAGATGCCTTCGATTAATTTTTTGATAATCTTCGGCATTTTAAAGTTGGCAAAAATTTAATTCCCGTTAGTTGAGATTATTTAGTTTCTTTAGGTGCTTTTCGTGTAACTTGGGTTTGTTTAGAGTCATTTTTTTGCAAAAGCTTATTAGTCATCATGAAGACAATGATTAACAATCCAAACTGAATCTGCCAGGGTGCTAATACTAAACTTAAAATCAGGCTAATAGCTGCAAAAACACCCGCGAGATATGCAATTTCATCAGTACTCTTTTTAAATAGGTAGCCGGTAGCTAAAGCAGTACACAGTGGTATCAGGAAAAACAAAGCCATTGTCAATCACCTATGGACTCAAAATTATGGTGTTTATAAAAAATTGAAATGCTTTTTGGAATTGTGGTTAATTTTACATCTAAGGAGGTTTAAGCCACAACAGTCCATCGATATAAATCTTATAAAAAGTCAAGATTACGCAATTTTCTATTTTACACTCTGGGAGGAGGATAATAAGTCGGATGCTAGCTGTTATCGTGGGAGGAAAAGGAATTATCTGGTAAATTAGCTTAAAACTTTGGGCTGGTGACGGAAAAAGGATTTAGCATATTACCTTTAGGAGTAGGATTTTCAACTGAAAAACTCGATGCTGAACATTCCTCAATTACTGGCGACTGAATTAGACCTCAAACCCCATCAAGTGCAAAACGCCCTAGAACTTTTGGCCGAGGGTGCAACGATTCCGTTTATTGCGCGTTACCGTAAAGAGCGCACTAACGAGATGAATGAAGTGCAACTCCGGGATCTGTCTGACAGATACACTTATTTAACAGAACTGGAAGAACGTAAATCTGTCATTTTAAATGCGATCGCCCAACAAGGTAAACTTACAGACGAACTCAAAGCCAAAATCACATCTTGTTTACAAAAAACAGAACTTGAAGATCTATACTTACCGTATCGACCAAAGCGACGCACCCGCGCCACCATCGCCAGGGAAAAAGGACTCGAACCTCTAGCGGAGTTCATCAAGTCGTTAAACGTTAAAAATACTACAAGTGCTTCTTTAGAAGAAGCAGCTAAGTATATTTCTGAAACCAACGGTGTAAAAACAGCAGAAGAAGCCCTCAAAGGTGCCGCTGACATCTTAGCGGAAGAGGTAGCTGAAAAAGCTGAGTTACGCGCACATATCCGCGATTATTTTCTTGAAGAAGGCGTGTTTGTCTCTCGCATCAAAGATGATTATCCTGAAGGTACAACTAAGTTTGAAATGTACCGTAACTATCAAATCAAGGTAAAAAATATTGCACCCCACAATATGTTGGCGTTGTGTCGGGGTGAAGCTGAAAAAATATTAAGCTTTGAAATTGCTTTCGATGAGGATACGGTACTTTATTATCTGGAGTCCCAAGAAATTAAAACCAAAGTCCGTATAATTCGGGATTTTTATCAAGGGATGTTGAAGGATGCATTCAACCGTTTAATGAAAGTCTCTCTCATGGGAGAGGTGATTTCTGAGAAAAAAACCTACGCAGATATGGAATCAATCAAGACATTTGAAGCAAATCTGCGGGAGTTGCTGTTGTCTGCACCAGCAGGAATGAAACCAACCCTAGCCATAGACCCCGGATTTAGAACTGGGTGTAAAGTTGTGGTACTGGACCAAACCGGGAAATTTTTGGAATACCAGGCAGTATTTCCTCACCAAGCAGCTGAACAAAGAGTTAAAGCTGCACAAAGCCTCAAAAATCTGATTGAAAAGTACAAAATTGAGTTAATCGCCATTGGTAACGGTACAGCATCCCGCGAGACAGAAGAGTTTGTCTCGGAAATCTTACAAATTATAGAACGCAAACCAATTAAGGTCATAGTCAATGAGTCTGGTGCATCTATATATTCTGCTAGTAAAGTGGCGTTGGAAGAATTTCCCGATTTAGATGTTACTGTGCGTGGGGCAATTAGTATCGGCCGGCGTTTGCAAGATCCTTTGGCGGAACTAGTGAAAATCGACCCTAAATCCATCGGCGTGGGACAATACCAACACGATGTCGATCAAAAGTTTTTGAAAAAGAAATTGGATGAAACCGTAGAAAGCTGTGTTAACTATGTAGGTGTAGATTTAAACACCGCCTCCAAAGAACTGCTAACTTCCG
This sequence comes from Nostoc sp. CreGUA01, assembly GCA_034531095.2. Lineage (GTDB taxonomy): Bacteria > Cyanobacteriota > Cyanobacteriia > Cyanobacteriales > Nostocaceae > Nostoc. Next base: position 41,996 of record JAVRBV020000134.1, read on the forward strand.
TCTCTGGGATTACACCAACAGTGGCCAATAATATTGTCGCCCATCGCAACCAGCACGGAGCCTTTAAAAATCGTCGCCAATTGTTGAAAGTTCCTAAATTGGGGCCAAAAGCCTTTGAACAAGCAGCCGGCTTTCTGCGAATTCGCGGTGGTGAAAATCCATTAGATAATACAGCAGTGCATCCAGAGAGTTATTCTGTAGTAGAGGCGATCGCATCTGATTTAAATGTGCCATTAAATCAGGTCACACAAATTGCCGAAAAACTCAAAAAAACCAACCTGAAAAAATACGTAACCGATACCGTCGGCGAACCGACACTGCGCGATATCCTCAGCGAACTCGAAAAACCAGGGAGAGACCCCCGTGCTGAGTTTAAGTATGCCACCTTCAAAGAAGGAATTAAGGAAATTACCGACTTAAAGGAAGGAATGGAACTAGAGGGAATCATTACCAATGTCGCCAACTTCGGTGCATTTGTCGATATCGGCGTACACCAAGATGGTTTGGTACATATCTCCCAACTTGCTGATAGATTCGTAGACGATCCCAAAAAAGTTGTAAAAGTAGGACAAGTTGTCAAAGTCCGCGTACTAGAAATCAACGAGAAGTTAAAGCGAATTAGTTTGTCCATGAAAGCAGTTAAGCAATAATTTAGAAATAGCAGATGGCAGTTTATCAAGTGCGACTCATCAATGCTAGTCTGGGATTAGATTGCACCATTCAAGTACCAGACGATCAATATATTCTAGATATGGCAGAAGAAGCTCATATCCGCCTCCCATCCGGGTGCAAACAAGGCGAATGTTCTGCCTGTATCGCCAAACTTGTCAGCGGTGAAATCGACCAAAGTGAGCAAAAATTTCTTCGTTCGAGTGAAATACAGGCTGGTTATGTTGTTACTTGTGTAACTTATCCCTTATCTGATTGCACTTTAGAAACCCATCAAGAACAAGTTTTATATAAATCAGCCCTTTACTATCAACCTGAGTCAAAAAAATCTGAGTGAATGACATTAAATAAATCTTAAATTTTTCAGATGTGTTAAAGAAATGTAACACTACTCGAAAAACATTCTCTTAGTAGGGATGCACAGGTGTGCGTCCCTACTAAGAGAATGTTTGAAAAGTATTTCTCTGTAACTTTAGGCACTTTTGATCCCCCCTAACCCCCCTTAAAAAGGGAGAAGAGTCAAAGTCCCCCTTTATAAGGGGGATTTAGGGAAATCTAAAACTTTTGATACCGACAAGAGGACTTTTCAAACAACCTCTAACATCACACACTAAGAACTGCTATAGTTTTTTCAATATTCGACCCAACGATAGAAGTAAGTTCTATCTTCCAAGAGAGGTTAAAATCTAGCACCTAGTTAAAGATGAAATAAGAAGTTTAAAAGAAAAAATCTTTATTAGGTAAAAACAATGTTGACGCCATTTTTAACTGCCCTAGCCACAGCTTTAAGTTTGTTAATTGTTGATTTAGTTGTTCCAGATGTTGACATTGCTAATTTTCCCGCAGCTTTAATTGCCGCTTTGGTAATTGGTTTAATTAACGGTTCACTTAAGCCGATTATTTCTACCCTTTCTCTACCACTCAATTTTTTAACGTTTGGAGCATTTTCCCTCATCATCAACGGTTTTTGCTTCTGGTTAGCAGCAGCTTTAGTTCCTGGGTTCTCAGTTCACGGACTCATCGGTTTTATTCTCGGTCCTGTGATTCTATCTTTTGCTAACACCTTGATTAACAACTACTTTGTTGAAAGAAACCTTTTAACAGGTAGTGGGAATGTAAACAACCAAGGTGAATTACCTTCTAGATAAATATCGTCGGTAGTAGAAGCGCTAATTTCTTCACGTTTCTACTCCAAATAAAATCTCCGAATTAAGATAACTCATTAGATGGATTTTCTAATTCGGTCTCTTCCAGAGAATGTAATTAAACAAATTCACACACTTGTAACAACATCATGAAATTAGTTCGTTATCTTCTAGGTTTGTTAGTGCCTCCTTTAGGCGTTTTCTTGACAGTTGGAGTTGGTCCAACATTGATTATCAACATTTTGCTCACACTTCTCGGTTGGCTTCCTGGCAGTATTCATGCAGTTTGGGTGATTGCCAAGTATGATGAACAACTTAGCCGAGAAGGGCGTATTTACTAATACGTGAGATTAGTTTTAAGAAATCTGAAGTAGGGTGCGTTAGGCTTTAGCCTAACGCACCATTTCATTTTCGGAATGATACAAATATGTTGGTCAATTAAGATCTATTGATTACGGGCGGACGAGACGCCCACCCCACAATAACCTGTACCTCATCAAGCTTGTATTTAAATTAAGAGGTGCGTTAGCCTGTGGCATAACGCACCCTACGAAAAATCAGTTAGTGAAAGATATTAAAGCTGCCTATTTATGAATAGTTTCTCGCTCCTTATCAGCAGGTTCTTTATCTTTGAACAAATCAGCCGCAGTTAACAGTAACTCTCTCAACGTTTGTTTTATTTGGTACTCTTTTCTAGCTAAAGATGTACCTGCTTCACCGAGTTTGTCTTCTAACTGCGATCGCTTTTGTCCTACCTGTGCAGCAAGGGTTTCAGCTTGGGGACGAGCTTGATTATACCAGTGTTTAGCCTCGTTGAGATAATCTTCAACCTCCATAGAACGTCCGCCATAGCGTGCAGCCATATTAGCTCGAACAATGGCTAGCTGTGCTTGTAGTTGGGCGTAACGTCTCTTTAACAATGCCACTTCTTCACTATCTTTAATGGCATTGATAGCAGAATCAATTGCAGTTTTGGTACTAGCAGGTTTTTCCTTATTTGTTTCTTCAATTTCTGCCAAAATTACATCAACTTCTTGCTGGAGTTGTTCTTCTTCTCCATCCAATTGAGCCTGTAGTCGCTTGATATCTGCCTGAGTTTGAACCATAGATTCGTGTCTTTTGCTATTGATTCCTTCCAAGGCACCTTCAATGGAAGCTGTTACTTCATCTTTGAGTTCAGTACCTTTTTCTTGGAAGTTTTCAACCACAGCAGAAACCGCATCTCTAACTAGGCTGCGAATTTCAGTAGAACCTTGTTTGAACTCAGAAGCTACCTGAGAAACTGCGGATTTGACAATTTCTCGAATCCTTTCAGTTCTTAATTGTCCAGTTTCTTTAGCTTGTTGCAAGTCTGTTTGAATTTGTTGTTTGATATTGTTAGGCATTTTCAACTCTGGAGATTTTACTAATTGGGATAAAAATTTCTAGACATGTTTCTACATACTCATTATGGCGTGGTCATATTTGGCTAGGCACTTCCTTTAGATAGAAACTTAGAAACCCAAAGAAGTGTTACCTATTTGTGAGATGATGAATATTTACTGGTAGTAATTGAGAATCGATTATGTGGCGAGTAAATATTACTTGTTCTGCTGATGCTTGGAAGGTCTATGGTACTGAATTTAAAGCGATCGCCGAAAAATATCAAGGTGAATTAATCGGTTCCAAAAAAATGCCAGACGGCACCCGCATCATGTCATATAAAATCGAAGATGTGAGTGATGCCGAAGCATTTGGGGAAGATTGTGCAAATTTCGCTGGATTTACATCTGACTTTGAATCGCTGTAATATAACAGAATTCAGGAGTCAGAATTCAGGGTTTTGAGGATTAGTTTGTATTTATTATGACAATTATCTTGGCGATCGCTATTTCAAAATCTGGAGAAGTTGAGTGAAAAAACTCCTAACATTAGTAATAGTAACTTTTCTATTCTTGATAAGTACTTTGACGTTCCCAGCTAATGCAGTCGATACGGTTAACGGCGAACAAATATTCAGCGTTCATTGTGCTGGTTGTCATATTAATGGTAGTAACATAATCAGGCGAGGTAAAAATCTCAAAAAGCAAGCGCTCAAAAAATATGGTATGGATTCAATAGAGGCAGTCATATCGATAGTTACCAATGGTAAAAATAATATGTCAGCCTACAAAGACCGCTTGAGCGAACAGCAAATTCAAGATGTTGCTACTTATGTGATTGAACAAGCTGAAAAAGGCTGGCGTTAAAAAAAGTTAGGAGTTAAGAGTTAAAAGTTAGGAGTTAAGACTTTAACACTTATTATGTCTAGCAGTGTTAAATCATTCATAATAGAGTAGAAAATTTAAAAAGGCTGTAAAAACCCTTATCAACTCACTAATTATTAACTCTTTTCACTCCCAACTCCTAACTCCTAACTCCTAACTCCTAACTCCCAACTCCTAACTCCTAACTCCTAACTCCTAACTTGAAAATGAACTTACCCGCAGCTAGTCGTCTCCAATTCACCCCTGATTTAAACATTTGCCGCATATTAAATGGCATGTGGCAAGTCTCTGGCGCACACGGACGCATTAATCCCCAAGCCGCCATTGAGACGATGTTCAAATATTTAGATGCAGGCTTTACTACTTGGGATTTAGCAGATCATTACGGTCCTGCTGAAGATTTTATTGGTGAGTTTCGCTGTCAACTAATTGATACCCGTGGCAAAGATGCTTTATCCCAAGTACAAGCTTTTACAAAATGGGTGCCTCGTCCTGGTAAAATGACCAAAAAATTCGTCGAGGAAAATATTGATATTTCCCTGAGAAGAATGAATGTGCAATCATTAGATTTGATGCAATTCCATTGGTGGGAATATCGAGATCAAAATTATCTAGATGCCCTCAAATATATGGCAGAACTGCAAACTGAGGGCAAAATTAAGCATTTAGCTTTGACTAATTTTGACACCGAACACTTAAAAATTATTACCGAAGCAGGCATTAAAATTGTTTCTAACCAAGTACAATTTTCCCTGGTCGATCGCCGTCCCGAAGTGAAGATGATTGAATATTGTCAACAGCACGATATAAAACTTTTTACTTACGGTACAGTTTGCGGCGGTTTGTTATCAGAAAACTATTTAGGTAAACCAGAACCACGAGGATTTGATTTAGCCACCGCTAGTTTGAAAAAATATAAAAATATGATTGATGCTTGGGGTGGTTGGCAATTATTTCAAGAATTGCTAGCTATCCTCAAGGAAATAGCCAATAAGCATGGAGTAAGCATTGCTAATGTGGCAGTGCGTTACATTTTAGATCGACCAACTGTGGCAGGTGTCATAGTTGGTGCCAGACTTGGGGTATCGGAACATATAGAAGATAACGCCAAAGTCTTTAGTTTTAGTTTAGATGGTGAAGATGGCGATCGCATTAATGCAGTATCTCACCAATCACGCGATTTGTATCAGATAATCGGCGATTGTGGAGATGAATATCGGCGATGATACAGCAATTCTATTTTAGATTTTAAATTTTGGATTTTGGATTGAAGATTCAAAATCTAAGCCCCGACGCACTCAAAACCATAATGTCACGCATCGCTGTTGGAGAATCACTATGACACTAAATTGGGATAGGAAGTATTGTTTTAAATTCTTGGAACATCTTTCTAGCTAAGGCTTTTAATCCAAAATCTAAAATCTAAAATCCAAAATTAATATGACAGCTATTTTCCCGGATGTGGAAAAATTTAAATATATCGACCCGCTAGAAGTAGAAGCTCACTTAGTCGCGCATGGTTGGCAGCAACAGCAACGTCAGGGTAATAAAGCTACCATTTGGACTTTAGACGATTTTGAAATTCTACTTCCTCTCAAACCAGAAATTATCGACTTTTCTCGTCGCATGGCGGAAGTTGTTGAAACTCTGGCATTGGCAGAAACCAGATCTCAACAGTCAATTTTGGGTGACTTAATTACAAATGCACCCAACATTACTATTCAAGCAGTCGTCACGCACATCACCACACCCAATGCAGATCGCCTGAGTGGAGAAATTACCTTGCTGGGCATTGTTGCTGATAAACTGCGTCCTATCCACACTGAATTAAGCGATCGCAACTACATTCTCGCACTGAAGGCTTACCAAGAACGCCTACCTGTTTATTGCACGGGTGACTTAATCAAGTCTAACGGTATATTTATTCTGAAAAATCCCCATAACTTTCGCCTGGATGATACTGAATAATGTTCTTACGTCGCCATTTATCGGAGTTTTGAGTTTTATTTTAGACAATAAAACACGGAATTTTACGAAGCCTCCACATATTCGCACAAAGTAGTTGGCTCAGGAATCGGTAATCCTTCTTCTCGCAATCCGTCCAAATGAAAAGCGATCGCTTCTTTAATTTGCTGGTTAATTTCTTGAAGAGTGGTGCCGGTGGCTACACATCCAGGTAAATCTGGTACATAAGCTGAATAGTTGTTTACTGCTTTTTCAATCACAATTGCATAACGCATTAATTTTCCTCCTCTTCTTTTTTCTCTTCTGTTTGTGGTGTTTCTTCGCTAATTTTTATATTCTCTTTTAATTGAGCTTGTTTCAAAATGCTATTTAAGGTTCCTGGTGCTAAATCATCAGATAATTTTCCTGGAACTGTTACCAAACCTGATTTTGTAGAGTGCTTATACTGACGATGACTTCCCCTAGTTCTTGCAAGATACCAACCATCGGTTTCTATTAGTTTAATCACTTCACGAACTTTCATCGATATTTATTGGCTGAATATTCCAGATTACGAATGATTGCAACAAAGTTTTCGCTTTTTTTTGTTGGCGATCGCGCTACATCAGTTTAGTCTTTATAGGGGTTATTGAATCAATGCTTGAAAGCGTTCATCTTCCCGAATGCTATCAAAATCTGAGTCAGTTTTTGCCCATTCACGACATTCATCAGGATTTATGTTGATAGCTTGCTGTAAATTTTCAAGTGCTAATTCGACATTTTTCTGTGAAGCATAACAGCAAGCCTTATTGTACCAAGCAGTATGATTATTAGGTTTAATGTCTCTAACTTTATTAAAACTGGTAATAGCTTCTTCATAGCGCTCTAACTTCATCAGTGCAAAGCCTTTATTAGACCAAGTAACGTAGTTATCATATTTAAATTCAAGGGCTTTATTGCAACTTTCTATAGCCTCTGTATATCGGCCTAAGCAATAAAGTGCAAAACCTCGATTTGCCCAGGTTAATCCAAAATCTGGTTTAAGTTCAAGAACTTTGTTAAAATTACTAAAAGCTTCTTCGCAGTGTTCTAAGTCAAATAGTGGAAGAATTTGCTTGTTAAGAGAACCTTGGAAGAGAAACCCAATCTCTAGCGCTTTTTCATAAACAGGAATCATCCCTTCACAAGAGTATTTTTTAAGCAATAAATAGCCTCGGTTGTTCCAGCATTCGTAGTCATCAGGTTTAATTTCCAGCACATTATCAAAACTGGAAACGGCTTCAGAGTAACAACCTAAGTGATATAAAGTATGGCCTCGATTCTTCCAAGCATAGTGATAATCAGGTTTAATTTTCAGTGCTTCGTCATAGGATGCGATCGCTTCTTCATTCCGTCCTAATTTACATAGCACATCACCTTTTTTGTAACAAGCATAGTGAGAATCAGGTTTGATTTTCAGTGCTTCGTCATAGGATGCGATCGCTTCTTCATTCCGTTCTAATTTACATAGCGCATCGCCTTTACTGTTCCAAGCATAGTGAGAATCCGGTTTAATTTTCAGTGCTTCGTCATAGGATGCGATCGCTTCTTCATTCCGTTCTAATTTACATAGCGCATCACCTTTACTGTTCCAAGCATAGTGAGAATCCGGTTTAATTTTCAGTGCTTCGTCATAGGATGCGATCGCTTCTTCATTCCGTCCTAATTTATTTAGTGCAAGCCCACGATTGTTCCAAGCTAAATAATAATCTGGTTTAATTTTCACAGCTTGATCATAGGATGTCAGAGCTGCTTCATATTCCTTAAAAGTAGCTAATAATTTTCCAAGACTATATAGCAAGCTAACCTTTCGACTATCTGTCTGATGTTTTTCTGTTAGCAGTTCTTGAATTTCCAGTACTTTTTCTATCTTTTTTTCCCAGATGAGTTTTAGATATTCATCATAGTCTGTTTCATCTAGTATACGAGATGATTGTTCGTCTACCATTTCTGGCGTTGTCGGTAATTCAAATACCCCAGAACGCCAATCAAAAAAATCTGGGGCACGATGAATAAAATAGTTTATTGAAAACGAACGCAACAGAAAAACAAAGCTAATTGGAAAATCATCTCTAAAGCGTTCTCGTTGTTGATTTAAGTGATTTAAAATATGCGGAACACTAGTTAAATTGCTAAATTGTCTTTCGGTAATTTCACCAAATTTTCTTTGTTCATACTTGTATAAAGAATATTCCAAACCTTTAATCAATAAAATATCAATTTGCTTGTCTTTAATAAACTCTGCCACTCGCTCATATAAATTATCGATTGCCTCAACCAAACGTAAAACTGCAATCTTCTTCTGCGGAATCTCTTGAGGAAGTTTGACAATCAAATTGTCTGCTTCCACTGGCGTACACTGGACAAAAAACAAACCAAATCCTGATTTTCGCTTCAGTGTGCGAACCAAATCTTGATAAACTTCTTCTGGTTCTGGGGGTAAATCATCATCCCATTCATTTAAATTTTGGTTCATGAAAGTTTCGCTACGGCTTCTTTAAATTCTGGAATTCCTTGAATCAATGGATGAATATCATACCAACGTTGCATCTCTCCATCATCATCCAAATAGCGGTATTCTAAAAGACAGCGGCTATACATTAAACTCCGATATAAGTCATCATTAATAATGCGTTTAGAACAAGATACTTCTGCTAACAGAGGCCATTGATGATTTTCCACAGTGCGGCGAAAAGTATCTCTGGCTTGAGTAATTGCTCGTCGCACCGCTTTTTCTGAAACAGGTAATTGTTCAGTGCGTCCAATGGCATCTTGAGTTAACAATAGCAAATTTCTCACATGACCTCCACTCATTAAACAAAGTCTGTCTAAAGTTTTGGGACTGTCAAAAATTTCCGTTTCTAGTGATAGTTCCGGTGCAATTTGGCGGACTCTCCTGTTAATTACTTCTTTAACTTTCTTGAGTCCTGGCTCATAAACTTCTCCATTGAGAGTATTTACCATAATCATCGCCAAAATTTGGGGGTCGCCGTAGATATCCCTGAGGTCTGTTGCCCTTGTAGAATAGACCATTGAAATGGGAACAGTGTAAATCAAATGGCAATCTAAAGCTTGGAGTTGTTCGCTGCGGTCTAAAAAGACTTCTTCATGGTTAGTGCGGTCTTTGTCTTTAACTAACACCATCCGGTCTAAGTTATCGACAATTACCGCCAGTTTATTGTAGCCATTAGGTAAGTGCTGTTTTGCATCCGCCAGGAACTCATTTAACACTTGAATTAAAGTGACGGTATAAGGATCGATTTTTTGGCGAATCTTCTGGCGTAATTCTGGAACAGCCCTTAAATTTGCTGTCAACTTGGCAAACTGAGCAATTTGGGCTTCTACTCCCAAACTTTCAAATTCTATAGGAGTCTGAGCTAAATCTTTCAAATCTTCCCAGCGACTTTTTAACCAGTTGAGTATAGGACGAGGACTAGCAATTTCTTTTAAATCTTTGAGTAAACGGCGGGTACAGGCGAGGAGAATATCTGTATATTGGGCATCTTCTGAATCGATATCTTCTTCATCAGCCGCAAAATAGATAACATAAAATTGCCGATTTTCTAAATAGTTTTTTAACCTGAGTAATTCTGTAGACTTCCCCGCACCCCGATGCCCAGAATACAATTGACAAGTATTTGTATCTGCCAATTGCATCCGATTTCCCAACTCTTGCAAAATATCTGCATCTCCCCGGACATCCTGACAATCTACATATTTTGGATCGCCTGCGGGTAAAGGTTCAAAGGGGTTAAAAGCGTTGTAGAGTTTTGCGAGTAAGTCCTGATTATTAATCATAGGTAAAAAATATTGCAATACTGCTCATAATAATCGAGATTATATAGCAATGTTACTTAATTTTTGAAAATTCGCAGTGCTTAGATCCCCGATTTCTTGAAGAAGTCGGGGATCTAACTTTTCATAAATGATTTAGGTATGCTGTGTCATGAAGATAATTGATTTTTGAAGACACGATTTATCGCGTCTTTACATGAGGATTTTGGTATTACCAATAAATAAATTACCACTACTTGTAGGGTGGACATCCAGCCCTTTCTGGTGGGCGTGTGAGACGCCCACCCCACAAGAAAAGTTGAATATTTTTTTATTTGGAAGTCCTTTATCTGAACACAAAACTGAATTAGGAATTATTTTAATCAGTTTGTGTGTTGTTTTCGATCGCAGTTGGTGTTAGAGGATTTTCTAAAGAAACCTGACTTGATGTGCCAGTTATCACTTGATTATTACCACGCACTAGCTGATTAATTTGACCGATTATTTCGCCTAATTTACCTTCATCAAGTAAGGTATTTATTAACGAAAGTCCACTAGTAGATAGGAGCAATTTATTAATATCTTGACTGCCGTTGCTGCCATTCGCACCAGGGAATGAATAAATGCGAGTATCTCCTAAAACTCCCGGTTGCGGTGCTAAGGCACTGACAATTTCTGGTAGTTTGTCGGCTAATTCTGGCCAAATAGTTGTAATAATTTTAGCAGTGAGATTGGCGTTACTGATAGAATTTTCAGCGGCGATTTTTGCGCGAATACCTTCGGCTTCTGCTAAAATTTGGTCGCGGTTAGCTGCTGCTAAGGTGCGAATTGCTTCTGCTTCTAATTCTGCTGCTTGTTGGGCAATTTCGGCTTGACGACGACGGCGGAAGGCGTCAATTTCCACAACGTTACGATCGCCAATACTCCGTTCTTGCGCTTCCCGTTCCGCAGCGATAATCGATAGCTGTTTGTTCCGTTCGGCTTTTTCCACTTCACCAGCGGTTTTAACTGATTCCTCGGCCTTGGCTTGTTGTGCTTGCGCCACAAAGCTTTCGCGTTTTTTATTCGCAATGGCGATCGCCACATCTTCTTGAGCTAGTTTTGCCAGCCGTTCTGATTCAACTATCTGCACTTGTGCTTGTAGTTTTCCGGATTCTACACTTTGTTGACGGGCGATTTCTGCTAATTCAGATTCTTGTTTTTGGAGTGCTTGTGCTACCTTTAGCTGTTTATTGCGTTCTTCTAGAGAAATATCAGCTTCAATTTGGCTTTGTTGCACCGATAATTTTTTGCGAATTTCTTCTTCTTCAACTGATTTTTCCTGCAAAATTTTAGTCCGGCGTACTGTTGCAGCTTCCCTGTCTTTAGATTCTTGAATTTCCCGTTCGCGCTGGGCTTTTAGGGCTTCTACTTGCAATTTTTGCTCTAATTTCGCACTTTCTTGTTCTTGGGCAATTTGTAGCGATCGCTTTTCGGCATCCAGTTCTTTTTGCTCAATTGTCACTTGTGCTGCTAACTCAACCTCCCGTTTTTGTTGAATCGAACGCTGAATAATTTCGGTTCGCAGCCGCACACCTTGGGCATCAAAAAAGTTATCTGGATCGTAGGTAACACTTTCTAATATTTCCGAAATAGCAATGTTATTTAAAGTTAACCCAACTTTTTTCAAATCTGTACCAACTAAATTCAGTACTTCCTGAGCAAAACCCAATTTATCGGAATCAATTTCGGCTAAATCTTTGGTTTTAGCTGCCGCCCTAATTGCGTCATCTGCTCTTTTTTCTAACGCATTTTTGATATCTTCCGGAGTAATTTTAGTGCCATTTTGAGATAGTCTAGCCGCTGCTGTCAAAACATCTTCTTCAGAGGCATTAATACATACATAAAAAGTCACTCGGATATCTGCTCGTAAGTAATCTTTAGTCCTGACTGCAAGTTTACCAGTCCGTTCTACATCAATAGAAATTTCTCGTAGAGGTACTCGTGTAAGCTGATGGAATCCGGGTAAAACAATACAACCCCCATAGAGAATCACCGCTTTCTTTTTAATAAAAAGACCCCCAGTCCTCACGAAAGCTTCGTTGTTGGGTGTGACTACATAAACCCGCGTATAAGCAAACAAGCTCAGTAATAGTAATAAAACTAAGCTAGCAATCACCACCGGAAATACCAATCCACCATTAACTTGAGCAAAATTAGGCATAACTTTTACTGGGAGTGTTTGGTCAATTAATGTTATTTGTTTTTGTTGTTGTAATTTAATTTCTGGAATTTCAGCTATTTTGACACTCGGTAAAGACTGGATAAAAGTCAACCAAAAAAGCATGTTTTTTCCCCTTAAGAAATTGAATCCCTACGAGATGAATTTGTTAGCCAGTATTCTTGGTCTGGACTATCTTTAGCAATAACTACGTAAATCTGCGCCTTATGTTCAATAACTAAAACTCTTTCTCCACGTTGTGGTGCAACGGTTCCCCAGTCTGGTAGAACAGCACTAATAGTTAAAAGATTGCGTTTTGCATCTAGCACATCTACTTGCCCAATTCTGCCTTGATTCTCAGTCGGAATATAAGCAGATGTGACAATTCCCACGCAACCAATTAAGCGATCGCTACTCACATCCTCGCCAAACTCAGCAAATATTTTGCCAATTGGTTGGGCTATTAATCCTCCTAACAATAAACTAATAATTAGTGAACCAAATAATATGATACTCCCAATGAAACTGCCAATATTATTATTGGCAACTCCACCAAACCAAACATTCAACATCCAGCCCAAAACGCCCCACAAACTCAAATCTGTAGCCAGTAACAATGTCAATGGAGCTTTCCCAAACCCAACCCAGCCTAAAAAGTTTCCAAAGCCCAATTGGCTATTGCTATCTGCGTTTACATCTGCATCTAAATCCACATCCACATCTGCATCAATATCAAAATCTTCCCCTCCCCCGCCGGAAATTATCATAAAAAAGAACAGCAAAACCCCCATCCCCAGAAAAATCCAATAGGGCAAATTGTTGAGACTAAACAGCATAATATTTCGTTAATGATATGTGCTGGTAGTTTGCTAAGATATAGTACTCTGAAAACTGGCTAGCAAAAGCAGCCACCTCAGAAAAAGGGTGGTAAAAGCCTATGAATAGCTGGCTTTAAAAATCGCTAAATTCTAAATCTGGACTCACTACTTGATTATACTACATAGATAATACATAAAGCTCCATATCCATTTTATGAGTAGTTACTAATAAAAAAAGAGATATGATTATTTATCTGCAAAAATAAAATAAATCTTAAAACTTTTCAAAAATTAGTAACCTAAATTTAGTAAATATAAAAATAATTTACATCAGATTTCAAAATATAGACCCAAAGCCCATTCTGAATTCTGCTGCAATTCGCTAAAAACATCTATGATTTACATGCTATGCTTGCTCAAGTGAAATACTCCAAGTATCACGCTCTCGGAAACGATTATCTAGTTATTTCTCCTGAAGACTTAGGATTTGAATTAACCGCAGAAAAAATTGAGCGAATTTGCCATCGCAACTTTGGAATTGGCTCAGATGGTATTCTCTTTGGCCCCTTACCATCCAACAATGCCAAATTTGGATTGCGGATTTTTAACCCAGATGGCAGTGAAGCCGAAAAGAGTGGCAACGGGTTGAGAATATTTTCTCGCTATTTGTGGGATAACCAGCTTGTTCAAGAAGAAGAGTTTGATATTGACACCCTTGGTGGACGAGTCAAAGCGCAGGTTGCCGAGTCAGGTAAAACTGTTCAAGTAGAAATGGGTCGTGTCAGTTTCCAAAGTGAAAAAATTCCGGTGACAGGACACTCCAGAGAAGTTATCCAAGAAAGTATTACCGTTGGTGACCAAACCTTTAGCTTTTGTGCAGCCACCATTGGAAATCCCCACTGCGTTATTCAGTTACCCGAAGTCACACCCGAAATCGCCAAGCAGTATGGTTGTTTGCTAGAGGTTCATCCTTACTTTCCCAACCGTACCAACGTTCAGTTTATGCAAGTTAAAGATCGCCAAAATATTCAAATTGAGATTTGGGAAAGAGGAGCAGGTTACACCTTAGCATCTGGCAGTAGTAGCAGTGCGGCTGCTGCTGTTGCCCACAAATTGAACTTGTGTGATTCAGAGATTGCAGTTCACATGCCAGGAGGACAAATTGCGATCGCCATCACTGAAGATTTTACCATCGCCATGACCGGCGCCGTCACCAAAGTAGCTGACGGCTTCATGTCCCCCGAAGTCTTTGAGTAAATATTGGGCATGGGGCATTGGGCATTGGGCATTGGGCATGAGAAGAGGATGGGGGGATAAGGGGATGGGGAGATGGGGGGAAAGAAGAATTACTTTTTCCCCACCTCCCCACCTCCCCATCTCCCCATCCCCCTCCTCCCCCCCATCTCCCCATTCCCCCTTCCCCCTTCCCCATTCCCCTGACTCGGCAGTTTTGGATGTGTATTCGAGTACTTTGCCACTATGCCAGAAATCTCAGGGTTGTAAAGTCTCAGATAATTCCAGTAATTGCCAAATACTTGACGCACATAATTTTTGGTTTCATTAAAGGGAATGTCTTCCACAAACTCATCTGGATCTTGTGTTGTTAGAGTTTGTAGCCATTTGGAGACATTGCCAGGACCGGCATTGTAACTAGCGATCGCCAGCAAGGAGTTATTGTTATATTGCTCATGAGTATGATCCAAATACCATGTACCCAGCATGATGTTTTGATTGGGATTTTCTAAGTTTATGGTTTTGCTATCCAACTTGATTTGTGGGGCAATCCATTGAGCTGTACTCGGTAACACCTGCATTAAGCCAGTAGCATTTGCCACAGATTTAATTTTTGGTTGAAACCTAGACTCTTGACGAATTAAGGCAGTGACTAACAAAGGATTGAGTTGACGCTCAGTAGACCACTTTTCAATTTCTCGGAGATAGGGAAATGGATAACGCGCTTGCCAATAAGAGATTTGTTTGCTCAAAGTTTGATATTCGGCAAGTTCAGCTGGTATTTCCCGATCTTCCAATTTAGAAATGATGTCAATTCCTCTGAGATTTTCTCCCCTTGCCAGCTGCATCAACCCTTCAGTAAATTGCTCTGCTACTGTTGGCTGAATTTTGTTCTGAAATTCTGTTTGCCACTGTAACCAAGCATCGCGGTCTTGACCCAACAGATACAATTCTTTGAAAGTCTCAGAACCCGCAGGAGGTAATGAACGCTGGGGTGTGATGACTTCTGGGTTCATTGAGCGCACATTGTCAAAGTTGCCGACATTCAACCCTAACATCGTCGCCGATCGCCATGCATAGTAAGAGTAGGGAAACTGGCTAACCACATATTCATAAGCGGTTTGGGACTCCTGCTGTTTTCCTAGCGCAGCTGCCCATTTACCTACCCAAAAACCTGCTCTGGGAGCCAAAATACTGTTGGGGTTGTTGCTCACAATCGGTTCTGCCCATTGCCAAGCACCGACATAATCTTTAGCGTTGGCTTTTTCTTGGGCGATTTTCCAGCGATACTCTGCTGCTTCCTCAGAATTGCCGTACTTACCTATGAGTAATTGCCAAGCTGAACTAGCTGATTTTTGATCCTTGAGCGCTTGGAAAGTTTTGGCTTTTTGTACCAGCGCAGTACCGGCTTGTTCGGGAAACTTACTAATTACTTGGTCAAGATACGGTAAGCCATCTTTAGGAGTTTTTGCCGTTTCTGCTAATCGCAGCAGTGCAGTTCCAGTTTCTTTAGCTTCTGGAAATTGCTGCACTACTTGTTTATAAATGGCGATCGCTTTTTCTTTATCTTTGCCACCTACCTGTAACCCCCGTGCGGTACGGTAGAGGTTGCGGGCTGTTTTCGGTGCTTTGGCATAAGCATTCCCGGCTTTGAGAAATTGATTATTTTCCCAATAGGCTGTACCAATGAGTTCCCAGTCTTCGGCTTTGAGACTAGGTTGTTTAACTAATTGATCTAAAACCCCCACTATGCCTGCTTGGTCGTATGCGTATTTTGCCAAAATCAACTGTAATTTTGACTGATTGGGATTTTGTTGCAAGCGTTGGCGGATAATTTCCCAAGTCAAAGGATGAGAAGGAAATTGAGCGATCGCAGTTTCCTGTTCTTTTGGTTGGGCAATGAGATACAAGGCTTTGACTGCGGCTGCTTCTTTGGGATACACTTTCAGCACTTTTCGCCTGAGATCCGAGGCTTTGCCGTCCTCACCCACCATGTCCTCTGCCTGGGCTTGTTTGAGCAAAATATAAGGCGCGAGAGTCGGATAGTCTTTTTCTAGTCCTGACAATAAAGCCAGGGCTTTTTTCCCTTGGGTTCTTTCAATGTAATCACTCGCTAAAAGATAACGAGCGCGATTGCGGTCTGGGGAAGGGGATTGCTCTGCAATGGCAGCTAGTTTTGCCGCCCGTTCTGGCAAAGATTGTGATATCAGCCCAAAGACCGCTGATTGGGCAACGCTAGCCTCAGATGATTGCTCTACCTGATTTTTACCCAATTTGAGCCATTGTCCCAGAGATTTGCCAATCTCAGGCGCTGATACCATTGCCCCAGCTGAAAAGGCGAACAGTGCCGCAGCCACAATTACCGAAATTTGCTTTTTCTGTAGTTTCTTCAGCATGAATACTCGCTGAAAATTTCCGATGAATTTCTTGAAACTCTAGCACTCCTAACCATCAGTGTTACCAATTTTTAATTTGAGATTTTTAATTTTATGTACAAAAATAGTAATTTTCAATCTTACGGTTGACAGTACTGAGTGTCTAGCATAGATTAAACCGTATTACATCTATCTCTAGGAAAAATGTAACAATTTTTATATTATTCCAACGACAATTTAATACACTTGGTGTCTATTGCCTGCTTCCACCAGCCATTTCATCACTCAAACTGAACAGGAAAAGTTGTTCGTAGTCCTCTACATTAGAGATAATATTTCTATCATTCAGTAATTCTGTATTATCTATGACTCAAGCCATACCCAAGCTAGTAACCTTTGAGGAATTCGTCGATTGGCTACCCGAAAATCGACGAGTACGCTACGAACTACATAAGGGAGAAATTGTTGAGATGGCACAACCAGTAGGGGAACACGAAGAAGTTAAAAGCTTTTTGGGTGTCGAAATTCCTGTTGAAATCAAACGTCTAGGATTGCCCTACGGTATCCCCAATCAAGTTATCGTTAGACCTCCTGAAAAAGATTCTGGTTACTTCCCAGATGTCTTGGTGCTAAACCGTGCAAATCTGGGAAACGAACCATTATGGAAAAAACAATCTATTGTTAGCCTGGGTGCATCGATACCTTTGGTAATTGAGGTTGTATCAACCAACTGGCGGGATGATTACTATTTAAAATACGCTGATTACGAAGAGATGGGTATCCCCGAATACTGGATTGTTGATTATGCTGCCTTGGGTGGACGTAATTTTATCGGTAACCCCAAGCAACCGACAATCTTGGTTTGTAATTTGGTTGATGGAGAATATCAAATAAGTAAGTTTCGAGAAAGCGATCGCATTATCTCCCAAACCTTTCCCGAATTCAATCTCACCCCAAACCAAATTTTTCAAGCTGGTGTAATCTAACGTTTATGGGTAGAATATGCTGAATTCTGAATTCTGACTCCTATTTTATCGTTTTGCTAATTCTGGTGTCCGTCCCTTCAAACCGATCATCAACTTCAGCATAAATACTTTTAACACAGGTACTCGCTGCAACAACCATAAACCCAAACGACGAACCAACACCACAGGTAAGAAATTATTAGAAAACATCCGATCTAACAAATCGGTAAAACCTAAAATCGTCAGGTTTTCCAGCTTGCGCCAGCGTTCATAACCTTTGAGAATTTGGATCTCGCCAATATCTTTACCAGCCTTGTGGGCTGCTTGGATGACTTCTGCCAAAGCAGCTGCATCCCGAATACCCAAATTTAAACCTTGTCCGCCGACGGGATGACAATTGTGTGCAGCGTCACCAATTAATGCGAGTCGGGGAAGAACATAGCGATCGCTTTGCATGAGTTGTACTGGAAAAATAAAGCGATCGCCTAGTAGTTCCAATTTACCCATGCGATCGCCATAGCGACGAGTTAATTCTCTTAAAAATTGCTCATCATCTAAAGCACATAAAGCTTTTGCTTCTTCGTGGGGGGCTGTCCACACAATTCGGCAACGGTTCCCCGGCAAAGGTAAAATCGCAAACGGACCGCTAGACCAAAACCTTTCGTAAGCAGTATTATTGTGGGGTTTTTCGGGTTTCACAAATGCAACTATGCAAGACTGCCAATATTTCCACCCAGAGGTTTTGATACCAGCAGCTTGACGAATTGGCGATCGCGATCCATCTGCGGCTACAAGTAATTTGCTACGAACAGTTCGCAGATGATCTGCAACTTTAATATCTATGCTCACAGCGTCTCGTTGGTACTGTGTGTTTACCACTTCAGCCGGACACAAATAAGTCACATTTGGACAATCTCGGACAAACTCCTGTAACGGCTGCAACAGCGCTTGGTGTTCCGCCACATAACCCAACTCTGGCATACCTATATCATCTGTGGCAAATTCCACCACACCGGGATAATCGGCATCAGAAAGATTAACCCGGCAATATTTGGCGATTTGAGGCAACATTTTGTCCCAAACACCAATTCCTTGGTAAATTAGCGACGAAAGCATGTGAACTGCATAGGCTTGACCCTTGGCTACCGCTGCTGATGCCACTTTTGCCTCAATCAGCAACACACTCAAGCCAGAATCTTTTAAGGCGGAGGCTAGAGTTAACCCAACAATTCCACCGCCTACAATTACCAAATCATATTCGTATCCCCGCTTATCTGATGGTGTTTGGGGAGAGTAAAGAGTTTGATTAAGCTCTGCTAGCGCCATTGTGAAGATAAATTACAGCATCTTAATTCTTATTTTGACGCGATCGCGGCTTTTTGAGCAAGCTCGGACGAACACTAAAAGGAATTGGCGATTGAGGATTTGAATGGCCTTGCCAGCAAGCATCTCAAACTATTTTAAGTAAAAATACGCAATCACTCTATACATATTTAGTAAAATCAAGCACTATTTCTATATGTTTAGACCACTATTTCACGGTGTCTTAACCCAAATATTCAATACTGAAACTTATATTTAAAAAGTCTGGAAAGTTCGATATAACGGTGAACATGAAAAATATTAATAAATTGGCTGTAGCGGCTGTTGGATGTGTAGCTATGTCCTTGGGAATTGTCACAAATGCACAAGAAGCTAATGCGGCAGCTTTAATTAATGGTGGTTTTGAAGACACCATTGTTCCTGGTTCCAAGACATGGGACTCAATCGATGAATCTCTTATTCCTGGCTGGGAAACTACAGCTACAGATAATAAAATTGAAATTCAAACTCCTAGACTGTTCCACGGTGGAGCATTAGGCACAGATCAATATGCTGAACTCAATGCTAATCAGGTATCTACCCTATATCAAGACGTAGAGACTACAGCTGGTTCAACTATGTTTTGGCGATTTTTCCATCGCGGTCGTCAGGGTGTAGATACAATGCGTTTATCTATTATTGACCTTACTACTAATACAACCCTTTTCAGCCAACTATACAACACCGATAACACAGCTTGGGTAGAGTATCAGGGTACAACCGTTGCTACTGGTGGTACAACACGTTGGCAGTTTGACTCAGTAGCGGCTGCTGGTGGTAATCCCACTATAGGAAACTTTTTGGATGAAGTTTACTTTGCAGAGAAACCACCAGAAGGTTTCCAAACAGTTCCAGAACCTGCTTCTGTACTTGGCCTTTTAGCAATGGGCGCTTTCGGTATTGTTTCCACTCGCAAGCGCAAACAGTTTAATGTTGGGAATTAACCGCAGTTTTTGACAAGATTCTTTGGTTCTACAACAGAGTTTATGGTAATTACAGCAGATTGCAAGTTGGTAAGGTACAGATAATCGTAGGGGCACAATATATTGTGCCCCAAAGAGTGTACTTCATTTACCTGAAATATACCCGATTTTTTAAAAAAGTCGGGTATTTTAGCTTTGGGGGTAACTATAGAAATCCAATTTCATTTATCAAAAAATCTAAGTATTGAGTTTAAATAACAAAAATATTTGTAGCGACTTTCTTAAAAGTTAAGCGATCGCAAAAGAAAAAGCTAACTAAGATTTATAGTATAATTGTACTATAATAGCTGTTTTTCAATAAA
Source organism: Nostoc sp. CreGUA01 (assembly GCA_034531095.2). Taxonomy (GTDB): domain Bacteria; phylum Cyanobacteriota; class Cyanobacteriia; order Cyanobacteriales; family Nostocaceae; genus Nostoc. The sequence continues at coordinate 62,051 of JAVRBV020000134.1, forward strand.
AAGCAAAAGAGGGAGATAAACTCCCTCAATTAACAAGGCAATGATTTAGTTAAAGATAGCCAATAATTACAGACGTGCTGTTGGTAACATAGCTATTGGGTTAACAGCACCCTTGCCTGGTGAGTGAATTTCAAAGTGGGTGTGTGGCCCGGTACTATGGCCAGTGCTACCCATTAAAGCAATTGTTTCTCCCCGACTCACCTGCTGACCAGCTTGCACCAGAATCTTGCTGTTATGAGCGTAGCGAGTTGTGCTGCCATCAGGATGACGGATTTCAACGAGATTACCGTAACCGCCGTTGTTCCAGCCAGCTTTTTCCACGACCCCCTCAGCGGAGGAGAAAACAGGTGTGCCTGTGGAATTAGCAATATCAATTCCTTTGTGCATTCTTCCCCAACGCCAGCCATAGCCAGAGGTAAGAGTACCTTTGGCTGGCCATTGGTAAGCTACGGATGAAGTAGATGGAGGGGGTGTTGTTTCGTCAATCACTCTGGGTAAATATTGATCCACTGCTGCCAAAGGCGGTATTGCCTGTGGAGTAACTGTGGTTCCGCGCAACTTCCCTAAGGAATCCGAGGCATTTACTCGTCTAGGAGGCGTTGCAACTCTGGTGACAGATGGATTACGAGGAGGAGTCCACTGACCAGCAGATCCTAGATTAGGTAAGAACTCTGGATTTATTGGCTCGTTAGCGGGTATAGTGGCACGCAATTGGGTCTTAATTGGTTGAGCGTTGTAGTTAGCTCTGATGGGTGTCGGAACCGGAATTGGTATTGCTACGTTATTCGGTCGAGACACTGAGTTAGGTACAGGGAAATTATTGGGGGTAGAAACAGGAGTGAGTGTCGCAGTACTGTTGCTTTCAGTGGCTGCGGCTGGCACTACTAAGTTTCCAGATTGTTGAGCGCGATATTTCTGCTGTAGCCTCTGGATTTCTGCTTGTAAGCCCCGCAAACGGTCATTATTGGTATTGTTACCTCTTGCTACTCTATTTGTTGGTTTTTCAGGCTGCTGGATTTCAACAAAGGCTCTTGGTACTGGGGTTTCACCACCTACGCCATAAGCTTTAGGAGCAATGGGAGCTGTTTGCAAATCGATGGCAGTGTTTGGTTGAATCTGATTGTTCGCAGTTGCTGGTGTAGGGACGTTAATGCTACTGTTGTCAGCAATAATTGGTGATTGTGAACTAGGTAGATAGGAGTTAGCACTACCAATGTTTACAGGGGAGGTGGTTTTGGGAGTATGAGTGGACTCTACAAAACTGGGTTTAGTCGCTACTCTTGCCTGAACTTGAGCAGTTGGAATAATCAGCTTTTGACTGATTTGCAGTTGATTTGGATTATTGAGGTTATTTGCCTTAACTAGTTCTGATACAGATGTATTGTATCTGTTGGCGATCGCCGCTAAGGTATCTCCAGGCTTAACTTCGTAGGCGCTTCTGGTCGAGGACGCAATCAACATTGTTGTTGATGCAATTTCATCTTGTGTCTTCTGTTTTAACCTCGATATCAGCTTGGCTTTGTTCGCATCGCCAGAAGTCTCTGACTGCGCTAACACAGTCTTTTCAACTACAGTATTCCCAATACCAGTTTGTGATAAATTCTCGGTCTCCCCTGACCGCAATTGCGCCAGACTCTTTCTTAAACGGTTTGATTTTTCTTGTAAGCGATTCAGGGCAAACTCTTGTTGTGCCTTAAGTTGTGCATTTATATCACTGCTGGCTGTCCCAGATGCTGCCACTGTTTGGGGTACGACAGATGGCAACACGTTTGTACTGCCAACACCACCTCCAGCAATGGGGTCAGATAGCTTGTTGACTGTTGTAAAACTAGTCTCAGCTAAGTTATCATTCGACCCCTGTGCCATTTGGGGCTTCGAGTCAGTGAGATTTTTATCAACTGCTGTTGCTTGGGAAAAGGTTTCTGATGTAGGAACTTGCAAAGACGTTCCACTGGCCGCGACTTGCCATTTAGCTTCAAGCCCAGGCAATTGTGAGACTGCTGTTGGTTCCACGACAACAGGATTTTCCGGCACGCTCGCTAATGAGATTGCTTGGGATTCCAGCTTGGTGGAGGCGAATTTCACCTCAGTATCACGAACAGCAGGAATGGTAGAGGTTGCCTTTTGGCTGCCTACAGGCACCGCTGCTTGGGCTTGATCGCTTTGTCGAGTCACCAAAATACTGGTTGCTCCCATAGAGATTGCCAAGCCAATCATGGCGGCTTTTGTCCGCACCCGGCGGTTAACTTTTGGATTCATTAAATTTAGCTGTTCTACCGGGGCATCATCGCTGCTGGGGTTATTGTTCAACACAGCTTTCACTCTCTTTTTCAATGCTCGTTTCAAAGACGACCTCCTATGATCACTAGCGCTTAACTGACCTCGATTTTTCAGTTGGATACTAGTCAATGACTTAGATCGCAACGAACGATAGATCGAGATCACATTCACCAGAGATGCTTACGCAAGATTAACCTGCTTCTCTGATTTAGACAAGTTCACATGTGTTAGCAAAACTTAAAAATTGCTGTGTTTACTTGTCCGAACCACTCCTCACACCATTTAGGACGTTTCTGTTTTTTCCTTTATCCGCGCTTGTCTTGCGTCAATCGCGGGGACTTGGCAAATAGTCTGTCAAGTCCATAGTCGCTGCCGAGAATTAATTGCTGCGACTTCTGGAAAAGTGATGCCCCCTGCTGTAGATCCTTTCAAGATATTTCTACAAAATCAGTCTTCCCAACACGAGACTTTACGTTGATTATTCCCTAAAAAACAACCGTATTAACTATCGGCTCATTTTGGGGAGCAATATTAGGGACATTCGAGGCAAAATAGCTCAAATGCCCTATATGACTGAGTTTTAAGCCATTTGTTCCCTAAAATGGAATGCTGCAAATTCATCAAAATCTATCATTCAAATTTGGCATTATCCCGAATTTTATATACAAATTTCTTATAATAAGCCCACCCCTCTTGTAAGTATCTTCCACTACAATTTGTGCAAAAACACATTTTTAAGTATGTTTTTTGACATTTAATTTGCGGTAACCAGGAAGATCGTTGCCGCTACAAATCACTCATCTGATTTGTTTTGGGAAAAAACTTAAGTACATATACTTATAATAAATTAAGTAAGCAACTATTGTAAATAGCCTAATTGACGACGAGTTTCAAACAAACCGATCGCCACACTCACCGACAGATTCAAGCTACGAACCCCTGGTTGGCTCATCGGAATATACAGAGTAGCATCGCAGTATGACAAAACTTCTGGTGGTAAACCAGTAGTTTCACTACCAAATAGCAACCAATCATCGGCTTGAAACTGAAAACTGACATAATTAATATTTCCGGCGACACTATAACCCAGGCATCTACCACCGCGCTTGTCATGTACTGTTTTAAAGGCTTCTAACGATTCGTGGTAGTGTAGTTTTACATAAGGCCAGTAATCCAAGCCAGCTCTTTTGAGGTAGCGATCGCTAATTTCAAATCCCAAAGGCCCTACCAAATGTAGCTCCGTACCCGTAGCTGCACAAGTACGAGCAATGTTACCTGTATTCGGAGGAATTTGCGGGTTAACTAAAACTACCTGAGGCATTGTCCGTATAATTTACGTATTGTATAAAATAATCTCTTGTTAATGTAAAATCTACCAAAAGGCAGAGGCTATTCATAGGTTTTGTTAATAATAATCAAGCATTCACCATCGATTAGATTTTTAAAACGAAGCGCAAACCCTCTCACAACAGTGCCTGAGAGCATATTTGGCTGAAATTAGTAAATATTAAGTTTTATGTAAATCAAGTATTTACTTGTGTCTTTTCCACCGAGTATTGTCTGTGGAAAAATCTACCATTTGTTTGAAGACAGTTGGGGATTGGGCATGGGGCATTGGGCATGGGGTATGGGGCAAGCAGGAAGTGTGGGAGGTGTGGGAGGACGGGGAAGAAATCTTTCCCCCCACACTCCCCACACTCCCTCATTTCCCCCATCTCCCCATCTCCCCATCTCCCCATCTCCCCATCTCCCCAGTCCCTTCCACTACGCCAGCAGGGACGAACACAATTTGTCTTCGAGTTCGATTTCCCGTTCCTGTGTAGCAGTAATGGCTTGGGTGATGACGCGCTGGCTGTCAAAACCGACTGTGTGTAGCTGCAACCACTGTTGAGCTTCATTGCCTTCGCGGAGAATTTTGTGCAAAGGTGAAAGGAAGCAGCTAAAGCCTTGTTGTTTAGCGATCGCCCAAACATCTTGGTAAATTTCGGTAATCCAATTTCTCGCTGTGATGCTTGTGCCATCTTGCCAATGGGTCAGTTGAGCATCAAGACTAGTGGTAGCAGCAGCAGTTTCATTGTCAGCAGTTAGTGTGACCAGTTCTTCCGGAGAAAAGGTACTTTGGGTTAATGGGTCGATGTTAGGATTTTCGATTATTTGTAACAAACGTGCTTCTAATAAGGCAGTAATCGCTAGTAAGGAAATTGGATCTGTAACTAAATCGCAAATTCGCAGTTCTAGCCGATTTAGATCGTAGGGACGGCGATCGCCATTTGGTCGCACTGATGCCCATAAATGCCGCACATTTTGCATTGTTCCAGCAGCTAGTTGATTTTCCACCCACTGGATATGATGGGCGTGGCTGGCAAATAACGGCACGTGGCTAGGCGTCTGCGGGAACAAACCCCAACGGGTGGAGTGATAGCCGGTAGCTTTGCCATCCAAGAAGGGAGATGAGGCACTCAGGGCTAAAAATAAGGGTGCTTCTAAACGAATCACCCGACACGCCCGCATTAAGATTTCTGGGTCGCTAATGCCGATGTTGATGTGTACGCTAGCGGTGACTACTTTTGTGCCGTAGGTTTGCTCGATGTAGTCATGATAGGGGTTAGCTGGATCGGAACGCACAAAGCGATCGCTCCCAGCCAAAGACAAAGTACTCCCCGGTATCAGCGTGTAATTGCCCAAGCGATTGAGGTAGTTTCGCAACGTCCGTCTGGGACGCAGTAAGGCGCACAATAAATTCTCGTAGTTAGCCGATGGCTGGGTTATATATTCGACGTTGCGGCTATCTGGCTCCCGAACAAATCCATCCAAAGCTGCAACAATTTTATCCGAGAGACCAACGATTTCACCTTGAGGCGTGCCAGTGTACATCTCAATCTCAAAGCCTTTTAATAAGACCACCTTGTTCTCCTTGGCTCTCTGTTGCCTATAAATTGTATCGAATTAGACGAATCTCTGGATCTATCTTTGAGTCAATCAAAGGTTAAGAATCATTGAATCACTAACTTACAGCAAATCAGGACAACATATTTTTGAGTTTGTCCTCTGAAAGATCATTGATTTATAGGTATTAAAAATATCTTAACATTCCTGCGCACTGTATAGTTATATATTGTCTGTGTTAGTTAAATTTTGTAGTTTGAGGCAATTAGTGTAGACAAAACACGCCCTCAGTTATGGGGTTTTTTATTAGACATCGCCTGGAAATTAAAAATAAAAATATATACCTTTAGATAGATATCAATTTTACGTGTATGACTGGTAAGGTCAGCAAAATTTTAAAAGCAGCAAATACCCTGCTAAAATATCGCCGAACACTAACGCAAAGATGCGATCGCGCTGCTTTTATTCCTGGGAAGTGGCTGCTGTATAGCAATCCTATTTGATTTGTGAAAATGCGCGGTGTCCAGATCCCCGACTTCTCAAAGAAGTCGGGGATCTGATTTTTCACGAATGATTTAGGATTGCTATATGACATGTATTGCTAGTCATTCGCTTGACCGCCAATTTTTTGTTCATGTCCATAAAACAATTAGTAATAATTAGCATTTTTGCTAATTTAATAGTTGTTAGTATGCTTTTTGTAATTTTCAATAAAATTTAAACTTTTGCAAGCAATGAATGTGAATAGTTCACACAGTGAAACCATAGAAATAGAATGCAATTGGTTAATAAAAGAGTTGCGTCGCTTTGGAACATTTGCTGATTTGGCTGATAATACAGCCCAAACGAGAATTAAATTACTTTATTTATAAAAATGCTATGGTTTACTGGATATTTGATTAGTAAAGGTCAAATGTAGATAGAAACTTCAAGTTAAGATAGTTATTAGTTTTCAAAATACTTATATAATTCACAGAGGATATTTCACAAAAAAAAGTTATTAGTATTACCAAAAAACATCTAAGTACACAAGCAAAAATTAAAATCAGAACTTTGATTTAACAAGAAAGCTAAATTTTACCATCTGGTTTGAAGAATCATGATTATTCAAGCTGGTTTCCTGCTATTAGGACTATTGAAATAAATTCTTTATTGCTTTAACTGACAAACTGAACTAATGCAATCACTTTATCCTTTAGATTTGCCGACTTTAGAGCAGGTAATTGAATGTTATCCTTTAACTGTATTACCAGATACCTTACTCATTGATGCGATCGCTTTCATCAATCCGGTAAGCAACACTCAAGTAAAATCTGCATCTAGTTTTAGTAGTTGTGTTTTAGTAGTTAAAGAAAAAAAAATACTAGGTATATTAACTTTAGGGGATGTAGTCCGGCTGACTGGGAAGGGGGTAGATTTATCCAGGGTAAAAATTTTAGAGGTGATGACGCAGCCAGTGATTAGCCTGACGCTGACTGCTGCTCAAAATGCCCTCACAGCTTTATCCTTCATGCGCCAGCATCGCATTCGCCATCTGCCTGTAGTAGATGAACAAGGGCAATTGGTAGGCTTGATTACTCAAGACAGAATTCGTGAGGCGATCCAACCAGCTCACCTGCTGCAACTGCGATGTGTGACAGAGGTAATGGTAACGGAAGTGATTCATGCGCTGCCAACTACATCTGTATTGGAATTATCGCACATGATGAGCGATCGCCAGATTAGTTGTGTGGTAATTGTCGCCCCACAAGAGACAACGCTAATTCCGGTGGGGATGATCGCACAGAAAGATATTATTAAAGTCCAGTTACAAGGACTAGATATCGCCCAAACCCAAGCGCAAGCCGTGATGAGTAACCCTGTATTAAGTATTAGTCCCACTGAATCTTTATGGACTGTTCACCAGTTGATGCAAGAGCGACAGGTGCGGCGGTTAGTCGTAGTAGGTGAACAAGGACAACTGCAAGGACTGGTAACACAAAGCAATCTCCTACAAGTACTCGATCCCCTAGAAATAGTCAGGGTAATTGAAGTTTTACAAGCCAAAGTTGAGGAGCAAACAGTTCAACTTAGACAAAGCAACCAGCAGTTAGAACAAGAAGTAACACAACGCCGCCAAGTGGAAGAATCACTACGCCAAACTGAACAAGAGTTAGAGTTGCGGGTAGCGGAACGGACAGCCCAACTGGTACTCACAAATGCACGTCTGCAACAGGAAATTGAGGAGCGCAAACAAATCGAAGCCAGACTCCAGCAGCGTGAATATCAGTGGCAAGCTCTTTTCGATCGCGCTCTTGATGCGATCGCTATTGCGGATGACAAGGGACGGTATGTAAATGTCAATCCGGCAGCCTGTGAGTTGTTTGGTGTATCTAGGGAAGAACTTTTAGGTTCTACAATTGCGGATTTTGCTGAACCTGGATTTGACTTTAACCAAGCTTGGCAACAGTTCTGCGAACAAGGACAAATGTTTGGTGAGTTTAAATTATATCGTCCCGATGGCACAGTTCGAGAAACTGAATTTGCGGCGGTTGCCAATTTTATACCACATTTTCATCTTTCAATGCTGCGGGATGTGAGCGATCGCCAAGCTGCGTTGCGCGATCGTAAACAGACTGAAGAAACTCTCAGAGAAAGCGAGCAACGGTTACAACTAGCGCTTAGTGTTGGTAACATTGGCACTTGGGAATGGAATTTCAAAACCAATCAGGTTATCTGGTCTGAGAGTTTGTTTACTTTATTTGGTCTAACTCCTGATACCTTTGATGTCAGCTATGAAAATTTTTTAAATCTCATTGTCCACCCTGAAGACCGCGAATTGCTGCATCAATCAGTTTTGCGAGCGATTAACCAGCAAGTACCCCATAATCTCGAATTCCGGTTTTTTTACCCAGATCGTACACTTGGTTGGTCAGTATGCAAAAGTCAAATATTATATGATGACACCACCAATGAGCCACTCCAGATGATTGGGGTGAATATAGATATCACCGATCGCAAACAATCGGAACTTGAAATCCGTAAATTTGTTTCTTTGGCCGATAACAGCACGGAATTTATCGGTATGTGTGATATGAATTTTGTGCCATTCTATGTCAACCCGGCGGGTATGCAACTAGTCGGGCTGAATGACACTCATCAATATAGCCAAACGCCAGTCAGGGAATTTTTCTTTCCCGAAGATCGGGACTTTATCATCAATGAATTTTTCCCGCGTGTTTTGCGTGAGGGACGGGCGGAAGTAGAAATTCGTTTCCGCCATTTCCAGACGGGGGAAGCGTTATGGATGGTTTACAGCGTTTCTTGCGTCAAAGACATCAACGACCAGCTAATTGGTCTGGCAGCCGTCAGCCGCAATATTACCGATCGCAAGCTAGCCGAACAGAAAATTGCCGAACAAGCGGCTTTAATTGATATTGCTACCGATGCCATTTTTGTCCGTGATTTAGAAAACCGCATTCTGTTCTGGAATCGAGGTGCTGAAAACTTATACGGTTGGACAGCAGAGGAAAGTGTGGGGAAATTAGCCCATGAACTTTTGCAGGTAGAATCCTTGTCTCAAATGGAAGCTGGTGTCAAAACCACTCTCGAACAAGGTTTTTGGCAAGGGGAGTTAGAGAAAACCACCAAAACTGGCAGAAAAATTATCGTTGCGAGTCGGTGGACACTAGTACACAATCAATTTGGAAAAAGCCAATCTATATTATCAGTCAACACCGACATCACTGAGAAAAAGCAACTAGAGCAACAATTTTACCGCGCTCAACGCCTAGAAAGCTTGGGAACTTTAGCCAGTGGCATTGCTCACGACTTGAACAATGTTTTTGCACCTATTATGATGATTTCCCAGTTGCTGCCTGCCAGATGTAAAAATGTGGATGCACAGACTCAAGAACTGTTCAAAACACTACAAAACAATTCACAGCGTGGAGCTGACTTAGTTAAACAAATTCTCACCTTTGCCCGTGGTACAGAAGGGAAACGCATCCTGTTACAACCTAAACATTTACTTCAAGAATTAGTCAAAGTCATCCAACAGACATTTCCTAAGTCCATCGAAATCGTTAGTGATATTCCTACAAACAATTTGTGGATGGTGCAAGCAGATCGTACACAACTGGAACAGGTATTCATGAATTTGGCAGTCAATGCCCGTGATGCTATGCCTAATGGTGGTGTGCTCACCATCGCCGCCGAAAATCGGATGATTGACGAAACATACTCCCGAATGCACCTCCAGGCGAAAGCAGGAGGACACATCCTTGTCAGTGTCTCAGATACGGGAACGGGAATTCCGCCAGAAATATTAGAGCGTATCTTTGATCCCTTTTTTACCACTAAAGAAGTTGGAAAAGGTACAGGGTTAGGACTGTCAACGGTTTTAGGTATTGTCAAGAACCACGGTGGTTTTGTAGAAGTAGCAAGTCAGCTAGGTAAAGGCACAAAATTTCAAGTATTTTTGCCAATAGCAGAAGGCATGGTAACCGAGACAATAACAAAGGAGCAATTAGCATTTGGTAATGGTGAGTGGATTTTAGTTGTAGATGATGAAGTAGTTATCCAACAAACCACTCAAGAAACCCTAGCAGATTATAACTACAAAACCCTTGTGGCTAACGATGGTATTGAGGCGCTCCTTCTCTACATAGAACATCAACCAAAAATCAGCGCCGTTTTGCTAGATATGTCCATGCCCAACATGGACGGATTAACAGCTATCCGCACCTTGCGAACTCTCAACCCCGACGTTAAAATTATTGCTGTCAGTGGCTTACCTTCTAATGAACAGAAGGCTATTGCCATTGGTGCTAATAAATTTCTGTCCAAGCCCTACACTGGGACAGATTTATTAAATACTTTATCGGATGTAATCCGGATTAAAAAGTAAGCAATGCTGTTATGCATCTTGGACAAATCGTTGAAAAATAAGTGATTTTGATAAGCCCGTGACGAGGATTGAACTCGTGACCTCACCCTTACCAAGGGTGTGCTCTACCACTGAGCCACACGGGCGAAAGATAGTTTCTGTTATTAAGCTATAACGCTGGGCAGTTTTACTGTTACCCAGCTATTATAACCTATGAATTCGCAAGAGGTGGGCCGGGCTGGATTTGAACCAGCGTAGGCGCTAGCCAACGGATTTACAGTCCGTCTCCATTAACCACTCGGACACCGACCCGATTTGTCTCACGATTTAAAATCATAGCACTAGCTTTTAGAAATTTCAAGTGGTAGAAAAAATAAATTTTTGGTAGAGACGTGGTTTTATCGCGTCTCTACAATTTGTAGAAACTTACCCTAACTAGACACTCATCTCCAACATTCGTTGCATTGGTCGCAGTGCAGCAAGGCGGATATCTTCGGACATGGTAATTTCCGGAGTCCGATTTTTCATTGCCCAGTAGAGCTTTTCTAGGGTGTTTAACCGCATAAATGGACATTCGTTGCAAGCGCAGTTATTTATGGGCGGGGCGGGAATAAAGCGCTTTTGGGGAGCTAGTTTTTGCATTTGGTGAATGATTCCCGGCTCCGTTGCCACGATAAATTCCTGGGCGGAACTGTTTTGACAATGTTTGAGTAAAGCTGCTGTGGAACCGATAAAGCTGGCGTGGCGCAACACACTAGTTTCACATTCTGGGTGGGCGATCGCTTCTGCTTGTGGGTGGGCAATTTTTAACTCGACAATTTTCTTTTCGGAAAAGGTTTCATGGACAACACAGCTACCTTGCCACAGCACCAAGTCTCGTCCAGTTTGTTCCATGACGTAGCGCCCTAAATTGCGATCTGGGGCAAAAATAATCGGCTGGTCTTTCGGTGTTTGCTGTACAATCTTGACAGCGTTAGAACTAGTGCAAATAATATCGCTCATCGCCTTAATTTCAGCAGAGCAGTTGATGTAAGACACCACCAAATGATCTGGATGGGCTGCTTTAAAAGCTGCAAATGCCTCTGGTGGACAACTATCTGCTAAAGAGCAACCAGCATTCAAATCTGGCAAAAGTACCAATTTATCTGGATTAAGTATCTTTGCTGTTTCTGCCATGAAGTGAACACCAGCAAAGACAATGACATCTGCACTTGTCTTTTGTGCTGCTTTGGCCAGTTGTAATGAATCGCCAATAAAGTCTGCAATATCCTGAATATCTGGCTCTTGATAGTAATGCGCCAGAATCACCGCGTTAAGTTCTTTTTTGAGACTCTCAATGGCGGTAAACAAATCTAATGGTAGTTCGCCCGGTTGGGTTTTTTCTCGTTGAGCTAGTGCAGTGGTAAACACAGTTAGGGGTTGCTCTTAGTTGCAATTTGTTGTCTTGTTGATTAATTATAGTAGTTTTTACCAAAAATAGTAGACGGTTGATCTCCTAGAGATTATGTCCAAATCCGGCTGAGTTTCCTATGCTGGAGATAGACGGCAAGGAAAGTGGCATGACCAGTCAGAAAACTCATTCGATAACCCTCAAAATTGCTGTAGTTGGAGATGTTCACGACCAATGGGAAGTAGAAGATGGCATTGCACTCAAGCATCTGGGTGTTGATTTAGTACTGTTTGTTGGGGATTTTGGTAACGAGTCGGTGGAAGTAGTGAAAGCGATCGCTTCCCTCGATATCCCCAAGGCAGCAGTTATGGGCAACCACGATGCTTGGTTCACAGCTACGGAATGGGGACGCAAAAAGTGTCCCTACGATCGTTCCAAGGAGGATTGGGTACAGGAACAACTCGATTTATTAGGTGCTGCCCATGTCGGTTACGGTAAATTGGATTTTCCGGCTTGGGAATTAACTGTAGTCGGGGGTCGTCCCTTTACTTGGGGTGGCCCTGAGTGGAAATTTGCGGACATCTGTCGTGAACGTTATGGTGTGACAGATTTGGAAGAATCTGGCGATCGCATCGTCAAAGCGGTTAAAAGCGCCGCTTACGAGACGATTATTTTTCTGGGTCACAATGGGCCTAGTGGATTAGGCGATCGGCCAGAAGATCCCTGTGGGAAAGACTGGCATCCAATTGGTGGCGACTTTGGCGATCCAGATTTTGGCGAGGCGATTTCTCAAGCCCTGACTGCTGGTAAAACCATTCCCCTGGTGACATTTGGTCATATGCACCGGACTCTCCGCCATACTAAGAAGGTGCTACGAAAGCCCGTTTTTAGAAGTCCAGAGGGAACAATTTACTTGAATGCGGCTACTGTGCCCAGGATTGTAGAGAATGACGGCGAGAAGCTGCGTAATTTTTCCTTGGTTTCTCTAGAGGCGGGTGTGGTTACCCAAGCCTCCTTAGTGTGGGTGGGGAATGACTTTCAGGTGGTCTCAGAGGAAATTTTCTATGAGCGATCGCGCTGTGTGTCGTAGACATTCGCATCCAGTAGTGCAACCTGCCTAGTGATAAGATATAGTATTATCTGTCAGCTTTAGTGCTAACCGACAAATGTGGCTAGCCCCTAGCTCGACAGTTTATTGGAGAGGTGGCAGAGTGGTCGATTGCGTCCGACTTGAAATCGGATGAACCGAAAGGTTCCGGGAGTTCGAATCTCCCCTTCTCCGTTGAGAAAGTTCTAAATAAAGTGTTAAGTGATTATTCTTAAACATTCACACTGTTGAACTAACTGAGGATTAGTGAGACTTACTTATTTTGCATTTAACTTTAAGGAAAGAGTAAGCCTTGCTATCATTTCAGGTATAACCGTTCAGATACGTAATTAGACAAGAAGTAGTGTTTAATAAATCTACAAACAATTGTAAGATTTATTTGAGTGTATCTATTTGATTTTAAGTAATTAAAGTAAATCTAGCATGAAAGTAGAAATTTATAACTTAGGTGTTATTCAAAAAGCGGAAATTGACTTGAAACCTCTTACCGTGTTTATTGGTGGCAACGGCACAGGTAAAACTTGGACAGCATACACCTTAGCCTCTATCTTAGGACATCATGGATTTAAGAAATACTTAAAGAGTTATATTGATGGAAAAACTCATCAGAAATATCCAATTATAGATTTAGCTATTGAAAAATTTTTGGAAGAAGGGAACGTTTGTATTGATTTAATCAACTTTGCCCAAGAATATGCTGAAATATATATTAATGATGTCTCTTTCTCATCTCATAGCTGGATGAAAACATTTCTGGCTACTGAATTTGGTGCTTTTGAAAAAATGAATGTAAAGTTTAATTTAGCTGATACTCAAGCAAAAATATTTGAAAATATTAGAAAATCTGCCCTAGAAAGACAAATTTCATTTGGTTCTCAAGGTAAACAATCTTTACGTATCCTCAAAGAATTAGGCGAAGATAGTATTTATTTTTATATTATTTCTGAAGATAATTTTGTAAAAGAATTGCCAAAAAGAGTATTTAGAGAATTTTTACTTCAAGAAATTTTTCAAATAATTCATAGAGCATTTTATTCGTATGTTTATATTTTTCCTACAGAAAGAACTACTTTCATAACATTTCCATTTTCCATAAAAAAAGAAATAATCAATTTAGAAAATGTTGATGAAATAGAAAATTTTCAAAAAAAAATTAAGATCAATGATATTGTATCGGATAAAAAAGTTAAAAATCAAAGTGCAGCAGTGCAAAGTTTAATAGAAATATTGGCTAATGCATATATAAAAACATCAGCTGAAAGAGAGGAAGAAATCGAAAAGACACCCGAAACTTCAGTTTATATTAGATTAGCTGAAATATTAGAAGAAAAAATTTTACAAGGGGGAATAGATATTAATGAATCTGGATTAGGAAATGAAATAATTTTCCAGCCAGGAGACAATATTAAATTGGAAATGACAGTTGCTTCTTCGATGATTAAAGAACTAGCTCCTTTAGTTCTTTGCTTGCGCTATCTAGCTGAACCAGATGAGTTGTTAATTATTGATGAGCCAGAAATGAATCTACATCCAGCAGCTCAAGTAGAAATGAGTGAATTTTTAGCAATGTTAGTTCAGGCAGGTTTGAATGTGTTAATTACAACTCATAGCCCTTACATTGTCGATCATCTGGCAAATTTGATGCAAGCAGCTAAATATCAAGATAAAGAGAGTATAAAACATAGATTTTATTTAGAACAAACAGAAGCCTTTATCCCTCAAGAAAAAGTTTCAGTATATTTGTTTGAAGATGGTACAGCTAAGAATATCTTAAATGAAGAAGGGCGTATAGATTGGGGTACGTTTGGTGATGTATCTGATGATATTTCCCATATATTCCCATAATCACTCTTAATCTTAGGAGTGATTTAAGAATGCCTTTAAATACTTTATTGTTATCAAGTTGTTTGCTACCAGGAAAAACAAGTTATACACAAAATGGAATAGAGATTAATATCAAACCATCTAGTGGTGAAACAATTCTCTTTTTTTGTATAGATAATCAATCAAATCCTAATTGTAATTTGCGTCAGGTATTAGGGTTAGATCGAGAAGGGATGAAAATCTGTGATTTAATTGTATTTTATGCGAAAGAGGAAACCAGAATAATCTGCTTCATAGAATTGAAAGGCGGTGATATAAAAACAGCTACACAACAAGTTATAACTACATTTACATATTTTAGAAAATTATTGAAACAGTCTGGAATATCAATAAATTTTATTCCAAAAGCATATATTAAATCTAATAGTTCTGCACCGCAAGAGATTGATAAATATAAACAGCAATTAAAAGAGCAGTTTGGTGACGGTAATTATGATATTAGCAAGAATTCAGATTTAGGTGACTTTCTACGAGGTGTTGAGTATCAACCCAAAGGAAAGAGAAAAAAGGGTAAGTAACTTATATATAAGTTTCGTGTTAATCTTAAAAATCTTCAGCTGAGTAGGTTGGGTTGAGAAAAAACCCAACACAATGCCGCACTAAAAAATTAATCTTCTGTAGCGTTTTTTGAATTTTCTAGCTTATTTAGTGCGTCGGTAATTGCTTGCCTGATAAATTCTGGGTAGTTATCTAGACCTTTTAATTTTTCCAGCATCGATGGGGCAAGTCTGAGAGTTATTTTTGCGGTTAATGGTTCTTCCCTATTAGTCGTAAATTGATGCTTTTTTAAATAAGGTTTTTCTTCGTAATTAGGCATAAAAATATTTTTTCGTTTATTAATTCTATCGCAAGACTTCGTGCGATAATTTAATTGGCAGCTAGCCGAGCCTCACGAGTTGGGATAGCTGCCACACCCAATTACAAAATTAGGCATTTCTATGTTTACACGTTCTGAACTTGAAAGCAAAACCCTTAAAGAATTGAAAGATTTAGCTGCACGGTACGGAGTCAAATCAGTGGGGAATCCAGGGTATAAAACAAGCTGGATTACTCCGTTGTTGGCTTTTGCAGTGCAAGCTATTGGGCAGTTCCAAGACCAAAAAACAGGTTTAAGAAATCCTAGTTGGAGAAGTACTGAGGCGCTCGGCACGATGCTTTGTGAAATTGGAGAACCTACTGATGAACAAGCCGCGCTGATTCGCGCAACGCTAGAGGGGAAGTTACTTCCACTCCCTGAACGCTACGACCAAACTAGGCTGCTAAATCTTCACAAGACTAAGCAATTGATTCAAGAAGCAATTGAAACACTGAATAAATAGCATCTGAAGGATAACGCCTACTCCTCTCCTCTGAGAGGGGTTTTTTCCCTAAAGTCTCTCCTTGCTTGCATCGTGCTACCATTAGCAAGAAATTCTTTTGGGAGGTCAATCAATGGCTACCCTTCATGCGCTAAATATACCCGATGAGTTATACGCACAACTGCAAGAGTTAGCTAAAGCTGAAAATAATTCAATTGATGCTCAAGTTATTACAATCTTGCAGAGTGCCTTGCAGGCAAAAATGCAGCCTACGGAAGACGAAAGGCGAAAAAATGTCCCAAAACTTTTAGAGGAAATTAGTCACCGTCGTCGCCGCTTGAATCCAGCGGATTTTGGATTACCTGATAGTACTGAACTAATTCGAGAAGACCGCGATAGATGAGCAATCCTCTCAGATGCGTGGTAGATACCAGTGTGTGCATCAAGTATTTTATTGCTGACCCACTAACTGCTAAAGTTAATCAACTCTTGGGTCATCTTGCCAATCCACAGACTGAAATTTATGTACCAGACCTTTTTTACATCGAGTGTGCCAACGTTTTATGGAAGTACGTGCGTGCAAGGATGTATACTGCTGCTGAAGTACAGACAGATTTAGCAACTCTCAAAAGCTTCCCCTTGCGTGTTGTCTCCACGGCTGATTTGATGGCGGATGCAGTTAGTATTGCCTTAACTTATAAAATCTCTGCCTATGATGGTTCCTATGTTGCGCTTTCACAGCAGGTAGGTGCTACTTTGCTAACTCTCGACGGTAAGCTGGTGAAAGCTTTGAGTACTTCGTCTTACAATTTGTGCCCGTTTAATGATTTTCAGGTTCCATAGTTGCAGTTAATATAGAAGCGATCGCCAAATTAAACAAAGCAGGCTTATTGCCTAATGTTTTAAAATGTCTTTTACTTATAACCGCACGGTTCGCTTTCAAGATACTGATGCTGCTGGGGTAGTTTTTTTTGCTAATGTTTTGGGTATTTGTCATGAAGTTTATGAAGAATCTTTAGAAGCGTCGAGTATTAATCTCAAAGATTTTTTTAATAACCCATCTGTGGCTTTCCCCATTGTTCACGCGAGTGTGGATTTTTTGCGTCCTATGTTTGTAGGGGATAAGTTGTTGATTAATTTAATTCCCCAAAAACTAGGTGTTGATAAGTTTGAAATTAGTTATGAAATTAATGTGGGTGAGGTGCTAGTTGCTAAGGCTATTACTCGGCATGTTTGTATTGATGTGAGTAGTAGAGTTAAGCAGGAATTATCTGATGAGATAATTCGGTGGTTGGAAACGAACCGCAGAGACGCAGAGGGCGCGGAGAGAAGAAGGTCGAGAGAGGTTATTTGAGGGGATTTTGTAGGTATTCCATCGCTATTTTTTCTAGCTGTTGGCGGTTAATTTTTCCTTGGGAGTTACGGGGTAAGTTTTGTTGGGGAATCCAATATTTGGGGATTTTAAATTTGCTCAGTTTGTCTTTGAGTAGGGTTTGGATTTTTAAGGCACAGATATTTGATTTGTGGGGAATGTAAATCGCTGTTAAGGCTTGTCCCCAGTGTTTATCTGGAATGCCTATGACACAAATATCAATCACGAGTTGAGTTTCTCGGATGGCTGATTCAATTTCTATTGGGTAAATATTTTCTCCGCCGCTAATGATTTTTTCGCTGCTACGTCCGACAATGTTTAAGTAACCTTGGTCGTCTAAAAAGCCTAAATCATCTACTCGGAAATTATCCTGATTTTCTGGAATTATAGGATAGTATCCAAGGGCTAGAGATTGAGCTTGAATGGTGATATTTCCTATTTGATTGGAATTTAAGATTTTGCCTTGTTGATTGCGAATAGTTACCTGAGCATGGGGAAGAATCTGACCGCTGGTAATTTTACCATTTAGAAAATCATCTGGTTTGAGGGTGGCAATTTGAGAGGCGGTTTCTGTCATGCCATAGGTTGGTGCTAATTGAATGCGATGAAATCTTGCTTTTTCTAATAGTTCATTCCATGCTGGCGCACCTCCTAAAAGGACGGCGTAAAATTGGGTTAGCCATTGTGTTAATTCGGGATTTTGTAGGAGTCTTTGTAACTGTGTTGGTACTAAAGATATGAAAAATTCTGATTGTTTGATATTCAATATTTGACCAGATTCTAAGGCTTTGAATGACAGGATGGCTAGTTTACCTTTGGTGGTGAAAGAACGAATAAATTGCATTAACCCGCTGACATGATATAACGGCAATACGCAAAAAGAGTTGATTTGGTTGAGTTGAAAGTATTCTTGAAATCCCTTTACAGATGCGATGAGAGTTTCCCAAGTATGAATGGCAAATTTAATTTGTCCTGATGAACCGCCTGTGGGAATCATGATGAGTGGGGAGTGGGGAGTGGGGAGTGGGGAGTGGGGGGATGAGGGGGATGAGGGGGAAAGGGTGGTATTTTCTTTCCAATCCCTATTCCCTATTCCCCATTCCCTATTCCCTATTCCCAAAATAATGTCTGGCTGTACTAAATCTAGGACTTGTTGCCATTCTTGTGTTCCCCAGTCGGGGTTACAAAGAAAAACTGGACAATTAGCTGCACAAGCGGCAAGAAAACTTGCTAAAAATCGTAATGGTTCGCGTTCAGCTAAGATAATTTTTGGTGGTGTTTCAAATGGTGATAACTGTGTTAGTTCTAAATATAATTCTTGAGCTATTTGATTAAATTGACGGCTGTCGTAACCAATTAACCAATTATTTTCAATCAGGTTATTAAGATAGTCTAAAGGTTTTTCCATAGACTTGGAAAGGATGTATCTTCTTGTTCAAAAAAATGTTCGATGCCAAAACCAACTGCCCTGTTATTTCGAGATAATTCTGCTGCTAGTTTGAGTGCTGCTTGTCTTGCGATCGCAGTTTCAAATACTGATGAAAATACAGCATCAATTTCATGTTGTTGACAAAACTTTCTCAACTGAGATGGCGATCCAATTATCCCAGGTTTAATGACAAAAATTTCTCGCCAACCTCGCTGATAACAAGCAATGAGTTGTCCTAGTGTGGCGACTGATTCATCTAATGCGATCGCTGTTCCATAAAACATACTCAATTCCAACATTTCTTGAAATTGTTCAACGGGTAATGGTTGTTCGATAAATTCAATTTCTGTGGCTATTTCTGAATTCGCGTGGAGATTGTCACAAGTCCACAGCCATAAGTTAGCTTCTTCATAGTTGAGTCCACCGTTGGCATCTAATCGCAGTTTACTATCAGCTGGTAAAGTGTGTGTCAATAACTCAAAAATTTGAAGTTCATTAGCGATCGCATTTACACCAATTTTCCATTTAAACGTGCGATATCCTTGCTCCCATAAACTTTGCCATTGATTTAAAGCTGCTTCCCCAGCCGGGAGTAAGGCGCTGTAGGAGGACACGGGGACGCGGGGACGCGGGGACACGGGGAATTCATGAATTTCATTCTCCGCGTCCCCGCGTCTCTCACTCTCCGCGTCCTCTTTACACATCTCCCGCGCTGACTCAAAACCAAATTGACAAGCCGGTAACTCATCTGGGATGGAAAAAATGGTTTCGTGTGTGATTTCTGCTGGGAGTTGGCGACAAAAATCTAATGCTTGTTCTATGGTTTCCGAACCAAACCAGCTGATGGGGGCGATTTCTCCCCACCCAAATTTACCTGATTCGTTCGTAAGACGGAGAATAATCCCATCCCGAATATCCCATTTACCATGACTTGTGTTAACAGTTCGCACAAATCTTCGCCGATAAGGACGAAATTCAAATCTGTAAATCACTATCTTGATTTGTCATTAGTCATTAGTCATTAGACAATGATTAAATCACAAATCCCAATCCTAACAGCAAGCAACTCCAAAAATGCACGGCTACGGCGATGAATTTACAGTTACTAACTTTGTCTGGTTGATGATGATTTTCTTGGACGTGGCGGCATAGTTTGACGGCAAAGGGTAAACTCAACCAACTTAGCATTGTCCAAACTGGAAAAATTCCGGACAGTACAAACACTAAAGTTAGGGGATAAATGCTGCCAGTGAACCAAGATAGCAGTTGGGCACCTTTTTGGGTTCCGAGACGAACGATTGGCGATCGCTTGCCTGCGGCTATGTCATCTTTAACTTGGTGAAAGTGTGAGCAAAATAAAATTAAAGTTGTGGCAATACCAACGATCGCTGAGGCTGCTAAACTCGTCATTGACCAAGTTTGCGTTTGGCTGTAATATGCTGCCTCCACTGCTAAGGGACCAAAGGCAAAAAAGCACAGAATTTCGCCTAAACCCTGATATCCTAAGCGAAAGGGAGGCCCTTGGTACATGTAGCCCAAACCACAGCACAGCAGAATTATGCCGATAACAGTTAGGTCTTGTTGCCAAAAAGCGATCGCCATTATGCCCAGCAACCCTAAACCTAAACACAAATTTCCTAACCAAAATATTAATTGCTTATTACCAGTTAAATTCACTAAAGAATGGTGTTTATTTTGATCGATACCTGTTTCGGAATCAAAAACATCATTACTGATATTTTCCCAGGCAAGAATTAAAATTGCCGCACCTACAAAAGTAGAAAATATTGCCCAATTGAATGTTTTGGTTTCGCCAAATGCTACTGCTGTTCCTACCCAAATGGGCATGATGGCAACGCTGTACATCGGCGGTTTAATTGCTGCCATCCATAACTTAGTGTTCGGATATAAAATCTGCTTGGTAGTCATCAGTCGTGATTAATTAAATTCCCACAATATCACTTTTACAAAAGATTTTTAGCGTCTGAATTCTCTGTTTCAGGAGAGTATTATCATGAATGAATATACCAATTATACTAGTACAACATGGCATCAATAAACTATCCATTTCAAATCAATCAAACGCTGACGCTGCATTCATTTTGAATTTTGAATTTTGAATTTTGAATTCTGCCTTGCAGGTGGGGCTGGACTCCTGACTATGATGCTGAAGTTGCAGTCTTGACTACAACTGGCTTCTTAGGCTCTAGGAACACCACTAAAAGGCAAATCTTACGCTGGTGAAATGGCAACTTAATATGTTACCTGTAAAAATACGACCACGATTAATTACACTTTAGGAAGTTAACTTAAAAAAAATTTACTATCGATAGATCCATGACAGTTTCACCATGTCGTAGCAACTTGTTTGTACAGCACAAAGATTTATATCAATTTCTCCTAGCAGTGCAAAAAAAGTGCATCAAAAGTAATTCTAGGCAAATTGTCAGTATCTCCCAAGAGATCGATTTAGTTGACCCTTTACTTGTATTGGATCGATTTACACAAGCAAATGAAATAAATTTTTACTTTGAAGATAAAGGCAAAGGAGAAGCGATCGCTGCAATTGATTCTGTAGAAAAGTTACAAGTTGATGGTACAGACCGTTTTACTAAAGCTGAATATTTTATCAAATCTTGTCTAAAAAATATAATTAATTTTGGTAACTCTAATTTACCTTTTTCTGGGCCTCATTTTTTTTGTTATTTCAGCTTTTTCGATCAAAATTCCCAAGTCGATTATCCATTTCCATCTGCTACCATTTTTCTACCCCATTGGCAAGTAGCTGTTAAAAATCAGTGCTGTATATTAGTCACAAATTTAACGATCAATGCTGATGTCAATATTCAAAAAATATTGCACACGTTCCAAACAAAAATTGAATTTCTCCAATCTTTAGAAAATTACTCTTCAAATATCGATTTTCCGACAAACTTTTACCAAAAATCCATCACGAATGCTGAGTTATTTAAATATTCAGTAGCTTCTGTTTTAGAAAAAATCCAGTCTAGTCATTTAAGTAAGATTGTCCTAGCAGATATACTAGATGTTAAATCAAGCAATCATTTTGACTTGGTTAAATCATTAAATAATCTCAGAAAAATACATCCTAACTGTTATATTTTTTCTACAAGTAACGGCAAAGGTCAAAACTTTATTGGCGCAAGTCCCGAACGATTAATTAGTATTCATAATCAGCAGTTAATCACTGATGCTTTAGCTGGTTCTGCACCACGAGGTAAAACTCCTGCGGAAGATGCAGCTAAGGCTAATCGCTTACTCAATAGTGAAAAAGAAAGGCACGAACATTCGCTGGTGCTTAATTTCATCACTCAACGCCTATGTCAGCTAGGTTTATTACCCCAAATATTAGCACCTCGTCTGCGACAATTATCCAACATCCAGCATTTATGGACACCAATTAGTGCTGTAGTTCCTACTAATATTCACCCATTAAAGATTGTCGCGCAATTGCATCCTACACCGGCGGTTGCTGGCGCAGCACGAGATGTTGCTTGTGCCGAAATTCGTCGTTATGAAAGCTTTGAAAGGGGTTTATATGCTGCGCCTCTGGGTTGGATAGATGCTAAGGGGAATTGTGAGTTTATTGTGGGAATTCGTTCAGCATTAATAGATGGCGATCGCGCGAGGTTGTATGCTGGTGCTGGTATTGTGGCTGGTTCCGATCCTGAGAAGGAATTTGCAGAAGTGCAGCTAAAACTTCAGGCTTTGTTGAAAGCATTAGTTTAAACTTAATTACTGAGGTAGTATGCCGGCTAAAGATATTTACCACCATTCTGTTAGAAACGCCCTTGAAAAAGAGAGTTGGCATATTACTAACGATCCATTTATCTTAAGATGGGGCGCAAGAGATTTATATATTGATTTAGGTGCCCAAAAGATGATAGCAGCAGAGAAAAGCGGACAAAAAATAGCAGTGGAAGTTAAAAGTTTTATTGGTGCTTCTCCGGTAGCCGATCTAGAAAACGCTTTGGGACAATATATTTTATACTATGATATTCTTAGTCGCTTAGAACCAGATCGCTGCTTGTATCTTGCTATTCGTCAACAAACATACTCAGAATTGTTTCAAGAACCAATTGGTAAAATATTGATAGAAAATCAGCGCCTTTGTTTACTCGTCTTCGATTCAGAACGAGAGGTTATTTTAGAATGGATATCTTAGATAATTATCGCCAAATCATCCAAAAAATATTAACTGAATATGCTCAACTTCCCTATGCTTATGGACAACTAGAAAGACAACTAATTATCGATCCAAATGGAAATCATTACCTTCTACTGACACTTGGTTGGGAAAATAAACAACGGGTACATGGATGCCTTGTCCACATTGACATTATCAATGGCAAAATCTGGATTCAAAGAGACGGCACAGAAATCGGTATCGCTAATGAACTCGTCAGTGCCGGCATTCCTAAAGATCGTATTGTTTTAGCCTTCCAACCTGCGGAAGTGAGAAAGTATACTGAATTTGCAGTTACATAAATTTTAAATCTGGCGATCGCGCGAGGTTGTATGCTGGTGCTGGTATTGTTGCCGGTTCCGATCCTGAGAAGGAATTTGCAGAAGTGCAGCTAAAACTTCAGGCTTTGTTGAAAGCATTAGTTTAAGTCTTCCAAAACCAGGCAAAAATGAATTTTTAATATTAGGTAGATTGTTTGTCATCACTTTTGTTAATGTGTTGACGCAAAACAGAATTGATGAGTGTTTTGTATTCGAGGCTCTGGGATTTAAATCAAGCTATCACATCTGCATCGATGTGAATTAAGTTTTGTGCTTGAGTTGCTGGTAATCTCAAAATTGCTTTGTCGAAAAACTCATCATTTAATGGCGGAATATCAGAATAATCAATATCATCATCTGACATCGATTCCAATGCTTCCCAGTTAGTACGTGAGATATTGTTCAAATCGTTTGCGCTCATATCTATTTGCCCTTCTGAAATAATTCGTATAATTTATTTCAAATCCCGATGAATAAAAGCCTTTGCATTGGTGCCAGTATAGGTAGCAACAATATGACCACCACCAGTCATTTGATATTTGTATGTCACTAATCCTTCTAAGCCAACGGGGCCGCGGGGAGGCATTTGTTGAGTACTAATTCCCACTTCTGCACCGAAACCATAGCGGAAACCATCAGCAAAACGGGTGGAACAATTGTGGAAGATATTGGCTGAATTCACAAGTCCAAAAAACGTTTCCACAGCCGTAGAATCTTCAGAGATAATCGCATCAGTATGTCGGGAACCGTATTCGTTAATATGAGCGATCGCATCTTCAATCGAGTCTACAATTTTAATGGACAAAATGAAATCGCTGTATTCTGTTTCCCAATCAATTTCCGTTGCAGTTTTAATATTCGGTAAAATTTCTAAAGTACTTTCATCACCTCTTAATTCTACATGACGTTCTGCCAAAGCCTCAGCAACTTTCGGTAGAAACTCTTGAGCAATTGATGAGTGAACTAGCAAAGTTTCAATAGCATTACAAACAGCAGGATATTGGGCTTTGGCATCTACTGTAATGGGAACTGCAAGAGAAATATCAGCAGCTTTATCTATATATAAATGACAAATTCCATCGGCGTGACCGAGTACGGGAATGCGTGTATTTTCCTGAACAAATCTCACAAAGGAATTAGAACCTCTGGGAATAATTAAATCTACATATTTATCTAACTTTAAAAGTTCGAGAGTTTCCTCTCTAGTTGTGAGCAACTGCACAGCATCAGGGTTAACAGCAGTATGAGATAATCCTTGTTTAATTGCCTTAACTATTGCTTCACAAGAGCGTACAGCTTCCTTGCCGCATTTGAGGATAACACCGTTTCCAGATTTGATAGCCAAAGAAACGATTTGAATTGCTGCTTCTGGACGGGCTTCAAAAATAATCCCTAAAACACCCAAAGCACAAGTAATGCGCTTGAGAATTAAACCAGTATCCAGTTCGCGGTGAATCTGTACTTTACCGACTGGATCTTCTAACTTACCAACATCTCGTACCCCAGCGATCGCATCTCTTAATTTATGTTCGTCTAACTGCAAACGCTTATAAAGCGGTTTAGCAATTCCAGCCGCAGTAGCCGCTTCACAATCAGCAATATTCGCGGCGAGAATTTCATCTTTACTTGATTCTAAAGCTTCGGCGATGGCAGCGATCGCTTGATTTTTGGCCTCAGTAGAAAGAATCGCCAGCTTACTTGCAGCTTGCCGAGTTTGTCCGGCGATGGTAATTAGGGAAGAAGCAACTTCAAAAGTGTTCATATTACAAAAAAACCTGCAACTTCCTCATCGTATCAATAATGGGGCATTGGGCATTGGGCAAGCAGGAGGTGTGGGAGGTGTGGGAGGTGTGGGAGGTAGGGAGGTGGGGAGGTAGGGGAGTAAAGGAAGCAAGCAAACGATTATTATTCTTCCTCATCCCCCCATCTCCCCATCTCCCATCCCCTCATCTCCCTCATCTCCCTCATCTCCCTCATCTCCCTCATCTCCCCATACCCCATCCCCTAAACATTAACCGCAGTCTGAGTAATAATTTCCCGCACTTGCCCAGCAGTTAAATTTCCATTGGCACTAAGCATTAAAGCTGCTACCCCTGCTACGTGGGGAGCAGCCATAGAAGTGCCATTATACAAACCGTAGGTTTGATTCGGTAGCGTAGAGTAAACCCTAACTCCTGGTGCAGTTACATAAGCCATGCTGGAATTACTTCCGGCTCGGTTGGAGAAATCAGCTAGATTGTTATTACTGTTAACTGCGCCAACGGCTAAACCCCAGTTTGTAGCATAATAAGCGGGGTATGAAGGAGTTGAACCTCCGGAATTAGCTGCTGCCATGACTACAATTACACCTTGATTGGTGGCATATTGAATGGCGGCTTCTAAGCTACTACCAGGAACGGTTCCATTGAGACTGATGTTAATTACTTTCGCCCCGTTGTTGACGGCGTAATAAATTCCTTGGGCAATACCAGAATAAGTGCCTTGATTATCATCACCCAATACTTTCACAGGCATGATTTTGGCGTTATAAGCAATGCCTGTAACTCCAAAATCATTGTTAACTGCTGCGATCGTACCAGCCACATGAGTACCGTGACCATAAAGGTCTAAAGTATTGTTATTGTTATTAACAAAGTTCCAGCCATAGAAATCGTCAATGTATCCATTGGCATCATCGTCGATACCGTTATTAGGGATTTCGCGGCTATTTGTCCAGATGTTTGAATTTAAATCTGAGTGGTTATGGTCAACGCCAGTATCTAATACAGCAACAACTACTCCTTGACCTGTATAGCCTTTCGTCCAGACTTCCGGAGCTTTGATTAAATCTGCCCCCCAGTTATTACCGCCCAAATTGGGAACACCTGAAAATGTAGGTTGACCAATGGCTTTAGCTACGGCAGCAGAAGCATTTACTAAACCGTAACCATTGATGGAGCTATAATTCGGCAAGCTGTTGGCAGAATGAACATTAATACTAATTTGATTAGTGTCATTGAAAACATTGGCTAAATCATCTTCTCCATCGCCATTAAAGTCACCTGCTAGCCATTTTTGCTCACCTGAAAATCCGCCTTGTGCAGTTGCCCAGCGCTCATTTCTAAAACTGCTACTGCTGGATAAATAAACATCAATGCTGGCTTGATTCGCATCATTAAAAACATTAGCTAAGTCATCTTGACCATCGCCATTGAAGTCACCTGTTAGCCATTTTTGATCATCCGAAAATCCACCTTGTTGAGTTGCCCAACGTCCAATTGCTAAACTACTGCCGTTGGAAATATGAACATTAATACTGATTTGATTAGCATCATTAAAAACATTGACTAAATCATCTCTTCCATCGCCATTGAAATCACCTGCTAACCATTTTTGATTATTCCAAAATCCACCTTGTTGAGTTGCCCATCTCTCAATTTTCAAGCTACTGCCGTTGGAAATATGAACATCAATACTGGCTTGATCTGCGTCATTAAAAACTTTTGTTAAATCATCTTTTCCATCGCTATTGAAATCACCTGTTAACCATTTTTGACTATTCCAAAATCCACCTTGTTGAGTTGCCCATCTCCCAATTATAAAGCTACTACCGTTGGAGAGATGAACGTCAATACTAGCTTGATCTGCGTCATTAAAAACTTTTGCTAAATCATCTCGTCCATCGCCATTGAAATCGCCAACTAGCCATTTTTGACTGTTCCAAAATCCACCTTGTTGAGTCGCCCATCTCTCATTTCTCAAGCTATCGCCGTTGGAGAGATAAACATCGATATTAGCTCGACCCTCGTCATTAAAAACTTTTGCTAAATCATCTCGTTTATCGCCATTGAAATCACCAATTAACCATTTTTGCTCATTCCCAAATTCGCCTTGTTCTGTTGCCCAGCGTCCATTATTAAAACTGCTGGCAGCACTAGCATAACTTTCTGAAGTCATAGAGGAAGAAGCAGACTCTGTACTCAAACTAATAATACTTGTAGGGCTAACATAGTCTTCTGGAAGTCCAGTTAAATAATCAATTCCGACTATTGTTTGGTCTGTTTTATCTAAGGTATCTGAAAAACTCAAGGTACTTAGTGCTTGTCCAATGGCATTAATATCAAACCCATAATTTAGAGAAAGTTCAGGTTGTGTTGTTGCCGAAATAGATAATAACGCTAGATCTGATGTTTCAAGAGAAATAAAACTATGAGAATTGGCAACAGGATCGGTAGGCGACAGGTTCAATGAGTTTGCATCCAATAAAGTAGGGTCGGACATCTAGCGTATTCCCCCAATAAATTCTCAATTAAGTTAAGTTTGTCATTGCTGAAAAATAATAAACAACTGAAACTAGCCATTCATAGAACACAGTAGGCCGATAGGAAAATCTTGATTTCAAAGATTTTTTTCTGACTTTCCATCTGAAATTGGAGTTTTCAGATAGGTATGTAACATTTAAAAGAAAAGTCAGTATTCAGAAATACTTACAGGATGTTTGAAAAGTCCTCTTGTCGGTATCAAAAGTTTTAGATCCCCCTAAATCCCCCGATGAATTGGGGGACTTTGATTTCGGTTCCCCTCTTTTTAAGGGGGGTTAGGGGGGATCTCAAAGTGCCTAAAGTTACAGCAAACTACTTTTCATACATCCTCTGAAAGTGGGGTTTAAATTCCCCACTAAGAAGCATGGCCAAATTGAAATTTTGGTGTAGTATTTCACCATTGATACTCCTAAAGTCGGAGTACGCTACATTCAGCAATCAGAGTCCAATTAAATTGGAGAATTCTGACGACTGGCGCTTTTATTGTTTGTTGTAAAATGTAAGTCACATTGTAAAGCAAAACCAAAGATATTATAAAATAAATTAGAAATCAATGGTATAGCAACAAACATAAGAAGTAGATAAATTTAAGCAAATTTTTCTAAAGTTTAAGGAGGCCTGATGGTTACAGCAACAGTACCAGGACAACAGGTCAAAATTGGCCCAACCCAACTGCTGATTAACAATGAATGGGTAGACAGTATCAGCGATCGCCGATTTGCAACAATCAATCCAGCTACAGGTGAGGTCATCTGCGAAATTTCAGAAGCAGACGCCCCGGATGTCGATAAAGCAGTACAAGCAGCCCGTACTGCCTTCAACTCTGGAGAATGGCGAAAGATTTCTGCCACCCGTCGCGGCGAATTGCTTTACAAACTAGCTGACTTAATTGAACAAAACATCAATGAGTTGGCGCGGCTAGAAACTCTCGACAATGGCAAGCCACTACAAGATTCTTTGGGTGACTTGGGGTTAGTCATCGCCTGTTATCGCTACTATGCAGGTTGGGCTGACAAAGTACAAGGTAAAACTATTCCCATCAACGGCCCGTACTTTTGCTACACTCGCCATGAACCTGTGGGTGTAGTTGGTCAAATTATCCCGTGGAATTTCCCACTACTAATGCAGGCTTGGAAGCTAGCACCGGCTTTGGCTACTGGTAACACTGTAGTCATGAAAACAGCAGAACAAACACCTTTATCAGCCCTGCGGATAGGTGAGTTGATTGTTGAGGCTGGTTTTCCTCCCGGTGTGGTCAACATTTTATCAGGATACGGGCCGACCGCCGGGGCAGCGATCGCTCGTCACATGGATATTGACAAAGTGGCATTTACTGGTTCCACTGAAGTCGGGCATTTAATAATGGAAGCCGCCGCCAAAAGCAACCTCAAGCGCGTCACCTTGGAACTTGGTGGCAAGAGTCCCAACATCGTTTTTGCCGATGCTGACATGGACGCGGCGATCGCTCTTTCTCACGAAGCCTTATTCTTTAATCAAGGGCAGTGCTGCTGTGCTGGTTCGCGGGTATTCGTAGAAGAAAAATGCTACGACGAATTCGTTGCTAAAAGCGTAGAAAGAGCAAGAGAACGCATTGTTGGTAATCCTTTCGATGCCAACACAGAACAAGGACCCCAAGTAGACAAAGAACAATTCGATAGAGTCATGAGCTACATCGAATCTGGAATACGGGAAGGCGCCCAAATCCTCTGCGGTGGTAATCAAGTTGGTGATAAGGGTTTCTTTATCGCTCCCACAGTTTTTGCAGATGTCCGCGATGAAATGAAAATTGCCCAAGAAGAAATCTTTGGCCCAGTGATGAGCATCATCAAATTCAAAGATATCGACGAAGTAATTCAACGGGCAAATACCACAATCTACGGACTCGCCGCCGCAGTGTGGACTCAGGATATCACCAAAGCACACGCGATCGCCAACAACGTCCGTGCTGGTACAGTTTGGGTAAACTGCTACGACGTATTTGATGCTGCTGCACCCTTCGGTGGATTCAAGCAATCGGGTATTGGTCGAGAGCTAGGCGAATATGGCTTGCAGCAATACACTGAAGTCAAAACCGTTACCATCAAATTGTAGTTGTACTAGTGGTCTATCGCATTAGTTCTGACCGGTAAAAGTGTTCGTAGTCAGGACTTTAGTCCTTGATTTTTAAGCACTGAAGTGCTTACTACAAACTCATCCAAATTAATGACACAGACCACTAGCTTCATCGTTGTTTATCCCCCGAAATCCGAAAAAAATCTATGTTTGGGGGATAAGCAACGTGATATTTCATATGGGGTGGGCATGATAAATAGACACAGCATACAACCCCAAGATAACTCTGATGATAAATGCGATCGCCACTAGATTACGCCAAGTGATGGCTGGGAGGAAAAGCCGAATTGCCTATGTTCACAGACATGACCGCAAAAACCAAACCAGACGTTCCTTAATACTGTATACCTGCATCGGATTAGTAGTTACAATTGTTACATTTTTGTTAATTGCATCCCCAGGATTCACCCAACAACCGAAGCCCCAACAACCGTTATTAATAGCTACACGAGTCATACCACCCTTCGTGTTACCAGACAAAGGTCAGCTATCAGGATTTAGTATCGACCTCTGGCGCAGCATTGCTGACGAAATAGGTGTAGAGTCTGAATTTATTCAATATCCCACTGTGTCAGAACTGCTTGCTGCTATTCAAGAGAAGAAAGCCAACTTAGCAATTGCAGCTATCTCCATTACAGCCGAACGCCAGCAGAATTTTGACTTCTCATTACCAATTTTTGCCGGTGGGCTGCAAATTCTGGTGAGAAACCCAGAGAATAACAGCAGTGGCTTTTCCAATATTTTGCAATTATTTTTCTCAGCCAGCCTCTTACAAGTAATAGGCATTGCCCTGGTGCTAATTGCCGTAGCAGCCCACATTATTTGGTTATCTGAACGCAATCACAAAGAAGGCATGGTTCCTCAATCATACTTTCCTGGCATTTTCAAAGCCTGTTGGTGGGCAGCTGCCACATTAGCCACCCAAGCCGATGAAATGCCCAAGGGAGTAGTAGGACGCCTGGTAGGTATTGTTTGGATGTTCATCGGAGTGCTTTTCGCTGCCTACTTTACAGCCAGCGCTACCACCTCATTAACAGTGCAGCAACTCCAAGGTGACATCAGGAGTATCGACGATTTACCCGGTAAGATAGTAGCTACAATTACCGGCAGTACAGCCGCTACATACCTGGAAGAACATCGTATTTCAGTTGTGCAAGTCCCGAAAATTGAGCAAGCTTACAACGCTCTAATGACAAAAAAAGTTGATGCTGTGCTGTTTGATGCACCTGTACTGCTTTTTTATGCTGCCAATGAAGGCAAAGGTAAGGTACAGGTTGTGGGCAGTATCTTGCGCGAAGAAAGTTACGGTATCGTTCTACCTAATAACAGTCCCTACCGCAAACCAATTAATAGAGCTTTGCTGAATCTTAGAGAAAACGGCACTTATCAATCTTTATATGATAAATGGTTTGATGCTAAAGAATCTTGAAGAGGGGAGTAGGGAATGTGGGCATTAAGGCTTAATGCTAGAACTTTAAGACTTAATGCTAGAACTTTAAGACTTAATGCTAGGACTTTAAGACTTAATGCTAGAACTTTAAGACTTAATGCTAGGACTTTAAGGCTTAATGCTAGAACTTTAAGGCTTAATGCTAGGACTTTAAGACTTAATGCTAGGACTTTAAGACTTAATGTTAGAACTTGAAGGCTTAATGCTAGAACTTTATCAGCTTACCCCTCTTGTGCAAGTCGAATTTTTGCCTGTTGCCACAATTTTTCCAACTCATCCAAACTGTAATCACTCAGGGGGCGGTTAACAGCTGCCTCCATTTTTTCTAAACGCTTGACAAATCGCTGATTTGTGCCTTGCAAACCGGCGCTGGGGTCAAGGTTATGCCAACGCGCAAGCTGAATGACTGCAAATAGTAAATCACCTAATTCTGCTTGTTGTCGTGCTGGTGTTTCGTCAGCTAAAGCTTGTTGAAATTCTGCCAACTCTTCATGAAATTTATCCCAAACTCCATCAATGTTTTCCCATTCAAAGCCTATAGCCGCTGCTTTTTGGGAAATCTTCATCGCCGCAGTTAACGGGGGAAGGGTACGTCCATAACGACTGAGTTTTGCACTGAGTTTTTG
Source organism: Nostoc sp. CreGUA01 (assembly GCA_034531095.2). Lineage (GTDB taxonomy): Bacteria > Cyanobacteriota > Cyanobacteriia > Cyanobacteriales > Nostocaceae > Nostoc. Next base: position 93,581 of record JAVRBV020000134.1, read on the forward strand.
AGTTTCTGGAGACGATTCGCCTTTTTCCGCAGCTTTGATTTGTTCCCAGTTTTGCCGCACCTCATCCATACTTTGCACTGACACATCACCAAATACATGGGGATGGCGACGAATTAACTTTTGGGAAATGCCTTGAGTGATTTCTTTGAGGGAAAATTGCCCAGATTCGCTGGCAATTTGGGCTTGCAATACTACTTGTAATAATAAATCGCCTAACTCTTCGGCGATCGCTTCTTGATCCCCATTTTTAATCGCGTCCACCACTTCATAAGCTTCTTCAATCACGTAAGGCGTCAGTGTTTCGGGAGTTTGCGCCAAATCCCACGGACAACCACCATCAGGCGATCGCAATTTCGCTACGATCTCTATTAACTCCTGCAACGCTGCCAAAGTCTCATTTTGATTCATTTCCATACCTTCGTGTACCTCAGCGTTTCTTTGCGCTTGGCGTTCTTGGCGTCTTGGCGGTAGCCTACGGCAAGCCGCAAAGCGTCTACGATAAATCAAGCGAAGTTAGCTATTTTTGCGTAAGTCCTGCCATTATTCAGCAACGCCATTATTTCTTTGCCCTAGAGCGATGACTGCGACTTGTAACTTTACGCTTCTTCATTTTGCCACCACCAAGCAACCCCCGAATTCCCTGTTTTTGAAAACGCTTGTATGCCGAACCACTCCAATCGCTGAGAGAATGACTCATGGCACCGAGTTCTAAACCCAAGAACAGAGCGACATATTCAGTATCGTAATTCGAGAGCGATCGCCCGATAGTTCTACCCAAATCTTGCCAGGTAAAATTCAAATTCCACAGCTTTTGAGCAATTACCAAAACAAAAATTGCCAAAATAGCTAGCAAACATCCCAGATAAATTACCCGTAGCGTTGTACCAATAATCGGCCCGTGGGATAAAAAAGAGCGATGACGCAGGCTTTTTTGATAAGGTAGCCAAATCCAACGCAAGAAACCCCAGCGTTGAAATTGCACTGAATAAATATCTAAATCTGGGCCAAACATCAATCCACCGAACAAAAACCCACCCGCAACTAACAAAGTTGCATTGCTACTGCGAGTTTGCCAGAAAGTTACACCCGCCACGAACGGCAGAGCATATAAAGTAATGCGATCGTGCGTCCGACCAGAGGGCATCCTGAGTCCTGTTAGCGATAGCGGGGCATTTAGCCCGTGGTGAATACTGAGTGATTATACAGCTATTTTCAGATAAATAGACCACGCAGTAGGGGCACGGCACTATTCCCTACACCTGGCGATATAATGTTGTACCACATCTGAATGGGAACCGCTATAACCGTTCTGGAGGCTAGGACATGGTAACGCTCCTGAGTCACCTTGTTACCACTGGGCTTTCTGCTTTAATTGTTGTAAAAGAAAGATAGAGTTACTTTTTATTTTTGCCTTTTGCCTTTTGCCTTTTGCCTTTTATCTTTTGCCTTTTATCTTTTGCCTGTCTTATGGCTGTAATTCGCTTAATTCTATTGGTGACGGTACTGGGAGGACTAACCCTATTGTTAGTTCAGAATTGGTCACCTCCCATATCCCTAGTGTTTTTAGGTCTGCGGACTCAACCATTACCACTAGCGATGTGGGTGTTGTTCAGTACTGTCACTGGTGCTTTGACATCTATATTCATTGCTACGTTGTTTAAATTATCCAATTACTTTGCCCCAGGACAACGCCAAACTCCTGACAGGCGCACAACAACTTCATCTCGTGCAAAGGCAAATCCTAGAGAAGAACCTACATCTAGTCGTCCTAGCCCTCCACCAGCTAGTAAAAAAGAAGAACCTACCAATGATGTGTTTGATGATTGGGAGACAAATGGTAGTGGAGATGATTGGGATTTTGATGAAAAACCCGAAGAAGCGCCTAACCCAAATCCCCAAACTCAACAGCCTAGAGACCCTAAAGTTTACGAACGTCAATCACAACCTAAAAGCAGTTCTGGGTCTGGTTCGGTTTATTCCTACAGCTACCGCGAGCCAAAAAACACAGCTGCGGGAAAAACTGAATCTATTTACGATGCTGATTATCGAGTAATTATTCCCCCTTATCAGCCGCCAACTACGAATCAAGCAGATGATGATGATTGGGAATTTTTTGAAGATGATTTTGAAGATGGGGATGAACGCCCCAAGAAATGAGACGTATTTCGGTACGCCTCTATTTAATACCACACCTCTCTCTGGACTCTTGCTTGACTTTGCCAGTCATGGCAGCTTCCTGCAAAGTCATGAAAGCATTAAAATCTTCCAAGTCATAACGGGTAGTCAACAGTTGTCGGAGTTGATCTTCAGCTTCCACTGTCAAATAGCCAGTTGCTAAAGCTTTTTGTACAAGGTCACGAATTCGAGTCATAGTTGACGCCTCATTCATCCTACTATTTATTAATTCAGGCTTATTCAAGTGAAATATGCAGTAGTTTTTGTGTCGAAACTTCTAATTTGCAAATATTTTTTGGCTAATTACAGCGAATAAGTCATAATTTACACCTTTATTTTCAACAATTAATTCTTCAACACTTGTCATAAATGAACTTCTAGAAAAACTACTTTGTGCTGTTTAAAACACAGTATTTTGTATACTTAAAATCAGCCACAAAAGAAAAAATCCGCATTATTTAAATAGACAGAAATTGTTTTGATAAAGTTTCAAAGAAGTTATCTTAAATTTCCGTTAAACGTAAATCTAGCTCAACAAGATTTGTTAAGTCACCTCACGAAAGTTACTAAATTCGTGAGATTATTGACTGTTTATTTATACTGAATTATTGTTAATTTCTTTTGTTTGTTATTTTCAATACAGAAATAACAGTAATAATGGCAGTTGATTTTATTCAACTAAAAGATGAATCCATCGAAGCTAAGAGGATGTTTGAAAAGTTTTGGGCGAATATAATTCGCTACTACACAAACTCTCGTCCGCCTGCGCGGACTAACCAAAAATTAGGCCTTTCAAACCCACGCAGGTGGGTTTCGTCTGTGTAGCCAAGCCACTGCGTTGGGCGGCTC
>JAVRBV020000135.1:0-5741 GCA_034531095.2 Nostoc sp. CreGUA01
TACAATATGTAGACTTCGCAACTTGGCAACGACAATGGCTCCAAGGAAAAGTACTCGAAACTCAACTATCTTATTGGCTCAAGCAGTTAGAAAATGCACCAAAAGTATTAGAGTTACCCACAGACTACCCCAGACCAGCGACTCAGACATTCCGGGGTGCGACTTACTCTTTTGAATTATCAAAAGAATTATCTGCATCTCTAAATAAATTGAGCCAGCAGCAGGGAAGCACTTTATTTATGACGCTGTTAGCAGCTTTCCAAACATTGCTATGGCGTTACACAGGGCTTGAAGATATTGTAGTTGGTTCACCCATTGCTAATCGCAACCGTACAGAAATAGAAGGGTTAATTGGATTTTTTATCAATACCCTGGTTTTGAGAACTAACTTAGCAGGAAACCCTAGCTTTGAGGAACTACTCAAACGGGTGCGGGAAGTAGCATTAGGAGCTTATGCACATCAGGATTTGCCGTTTGAGTTGTTAGTTGAACGACTGCAACCAGAGCGAGACTTGAGTCATACACCACTGTTTCAAGTGATGTTTGTGCTTCAGAATGCACCGATGTCTGCCTTGGAGTTACCTGGTTTGACTTTGAGTTCTGTAGAAAGCGATAGTGGTACTGCTAACTTTGATTTAACTCTATTTATTATAGAAACAGAGTCAGGCTTAGTTGGGAGCTTAACATACAGTACTGATTTATTTGAAGAAACTTCTATCCATAGGATGGTGAAGCATCTACAAACCTTGCTTGAAGGAATTGTTACAAATCCACAACAGCGTTTGTCCCAATTGCCATTGCTGACTGAATCAGAGAAACATCAGTTGCTTGTAGAGTGGAATGATACTCAAGTTGAGTATTCCCAACAACAATGTATCCATGAATTATTTGAAGCGCAAGTAGAACGTACACCTGATGCAATAGCAGTAGTCTTTGAGGATGAACAACTAACTTATTGGGAACTGAATGCTAGAGCAAATCAATTAGCACACTATCTGCAACAGTTGGGGGTGAAACCAGAGGTATTAGTAGGGATTTGTGTAGAGCGATCGCTCTCTATGGTAATCGGACTATTAGCCATCCTCAAAGCTGGTGGTGCGTATGTACCGCTAGACCCTAATTATCCCAAAGAACGCTTAGCTTTTATACTAGGAGATGCTCAAGCGCCAGTTTTGCTAACTCAAACGTCGCTTTTAGAGACAATACCGGAACATAAAGCTAAAGTGGTTTGTTTACATACTGATTGGTATCTAATAGCCCAACAAAGCCAGGAAAATGTATCTTCTCAAGTAATTACTGACAACTTAGCTTATGTCGTTTATACCTCTGGCTCTACAGGCAGACCCAAAGGTGTAATGATTAAACACGTTAGCACAGTTGCAATGTTGGATTGGGCAAACAAAACCTTTGCGGTTGAAGCAAGATCTGGAGTTTTAGCATCAACCTCCATTTGCTTCGACCTTTCAGTTTTTGAGGTGTTTGTTCCTCTGTGTTGCGGTGGCAAGGTGATTTTAATTGAGAATGCACTATATTTATCAACTTTGTTAGCAGCCTTCAGTGTAACCTTAATTAATACTGTCCCAAGTATCATTTCACAATTACTCAGAAATCATAGCATTCCAACTTCAGTCCAGGTTGTTAATATAGCAGGAGAGCCGCTTCACAATCAAACTGTAAAACAACTTTACAAGCAGGGAAACATACAACAGGTATTTAACCTGTATGGACCTTCTGAAGATACAACTTATTCAACCTCTGCTTCCATACTGAAAGATGTTAATAACACCCCACCGATTGGTCGGCCTATTCACAACACCCGGATTTATTTATTAGATAAAAATTTACAACCTGTTCCTGTAGGTGTGACAGGGATGTTGTACATTAGTGGTGCAGGTTTAGCGCGTGGTTATCTAAACAAAGCAGAATTTACTGCCGATAAATTTATCCCCAATACTTACACGAACCTAGCAGGTGAACGGTTATATAAAACTGGAGATTTAGCTCGTTATCTGCTTAATGGAGACATAGAGTATGTTGGTCGGATTGATAACCAAGTTAAAATACGTGGTTTCCGAATTGAACTAGGAGAAATTGAAACAGTCATCAGTCAACACCCAGCAGTGCGAAAAACTATAGCGATCGTAAAAGAAGATTCAGCAAATTCTCAACGAATAATCGCCTATGTAGTCCCTCAACAACAACAAACACTAACAATTCCCGAACTACGTAGTTTTTTAGAGTCCAAGTTGCCGAACTATATGATACCAGCGGCTTTTATCACATTGGAGGCATTACCACTCACACCTAATGGTAAGGTAGACCGTCAAGCACTAAAAGCGGCTGATACAGTAAAACCTCAAGTTCAAGAGCTAGTAGCACCTCGTAATTTTGTAGAAACCAAGCTGATTGAAATTTGGACGGGGGTACTTGGTGTGGATAAAGTAAGTATTTTTGATAACTTTTTTGAATTGGGTGGGGATTCAGTTTTTGCCATTATAGTTATCACTAGAGCTAACCAGGCTGGTTTACAATTGACCGTTAAACAATTATTTAAACATCAAACAGTTGCAGGTTTAGCAGCCGTGGCAGTTATGAAAAAAGTAAATCAAGCTCAACAAAAAAATACTATAAGCGATACATCTTCTAATTTTTCAAAAGCAAATTTAAATCAACAAGAACTTGACAGGTTTTTAGCAAAAATCAACTCAGGGAATAAAAATTAAACAATATGAGAGAAGATATCCAAGATATATATCCGCTATCTCCAATACAGCAAGGCATTCTTTTTCACAGTTTACACGCCACGGAAATGGAACTATACCATATGCAGGAAGTTTATACTTTTCATGGCAATTTGAATATATCGGCTTTTGAGTACGCTTGGCAGCAAGTTACGACCCTCCATACAGTATTGCGTACTAGCTTTTATTGGGAAGAATTGAATAATCCATTGCAAGTTGTGCATAAGCAAGTTAAAGTACCCATACAATATCAAAATTGGCAGAACATTGATCCATTGGAACAGCAAGATCGCTTAAAGTCTTTTAGTAATAGTGATCGACTGCGGCGTTTTGATTTTTCCCAAGCACCTTTAATGCGTGTGACTATAATTCAGATTCAAGAAGATACTTACTATCTTTTTTGGAGTAACAATCTTATTATTCTTGATGGTTGGTCATACTCATTTTTATTAAATGATGTGATTGAAATTTATGAAGCCTATTGTCGGGGTCAAGATCCACCTTTACTAAAAGGTAGCTGCTTTGGGAACTACATTAATTGGTTGCAACAGCAAGATTCATCCCAAGCAGAAGAGTTCTGGCGACAGCAACTCAATGAAGTAAAAGAACCCACTCCCTTAACTAACTTATACTCGAACAACTTGTCTAATTTAGAAGAACGCTATGAGGATATACAAATCAGTTTATCAGAAGCGATTACAAGGAATCTAGATTCATTAGCAAAGCAACATCACCTGACGACGAGTACCCTACTTCAGGGAGCTTGGGCTATACTCCTTAGTCACTACAGTGGCAAAAATGATGTACTCTACGGCTGTACTTTTTCTGGTCGTCCAGTAGATTTAGAGGGTTCGGAGTCAATGGTAGGAGAAATGGTTAATACTTTACCAGTAACTACTAAAGTAGAGATGGATGAGTATTTATTACCTTGGATTCAGAAATTACAAGCTCAATTGGTAGACATTCGTGAGTATGAGTATTATCCATTGCCAGATGTTCGCAAGCACAGCAAAGTGCTAGGAAATGTGTCTTTGTTTGAAAGTTTTGTGGTGTTTGAGAACCAAAAAGCAGGCAAGTTTCTGGAAAAATGGGGGAGTTTAAACATCAGTGGATATACTCAATATTACAAAACTAACTATCCTCTAAATATAGTTGGCTATCCTGGTTTAGAACTAACGATTGGGATTAATTATGATTTTCACCGCTTTGATTCTAAAACAATTATTAATATATTAGATCATCTAAAGATATTACTCGAAGCCATAGCGACGAATCCTCAGGTATGTATTAAGGACTTATTGTTGCTGACTGAGCAAAAAGAACATATTAAATTATTAACATTAAAAGAAGAAATGTCACTGAATTTTGATTTTGATTAAGCACATTAAATGGCTAGTATAAAAATTAAAAAGCCAAAGCTACAAAGAATAACGCCGTAGAGCGCATCGGCCAACTATTCAAAACAAGGGTAAAAAACCGTTTTTTGTAGTTATTTACTTGTTGATGCTCTAGCACATTTTAGTTGAATCTGTAATTTTTGCAACCAGTTTGTTACTAGGAAAAATGATTATGCATTTATACTCAAATGACTTGTTGTCACAAAAAATTTATTGGATAAATAAATTATCTGGAGAATTACCAGAAACCAATTTAATGCTGGATTATGTCAGACCTGTAATATATAGTGATAAAAACAAATCTTTTTGTTTTGATTTATCAAGTAATTTATCTGAAAGAATCATTACTATAGCCAAGGGTTCTTATTTTTCAACTTATTGGATATTGGTGTCTGCATTAAATATATTGTTGCCGAAATATACTCGAAATAATGATGTTATTGTTGGGATACCAATCTATAATGAGATAAATACAGATTACATAAACAACAAAGTTATACCCTTACGTACTCATGTTAGACCTCAACTTTCATTCAAAGGTTTTCTTTTGGAAGTCAAAGACGCAATAATTAGTGCTTTCAATAACCAAAATTATGATTTGGATAAAATAATTCACTTATTGAATATACCAAAAACTCCTAACCGCTGCCCAATTTTTGACATAATAATTTTACTGGAAAATATTCACACAAGAAATCATTTAAATACCCTTAATAATGATATAACAATTTCTTTTTCAATTAATTGTGAACGGATTAGCGCAAATATTGAATATAGCGGACATCTGTTTAGAGATGAAAGTATAAAAATAATGAGTATATATTACACTAATGTCATTGAAAATATTATCAATAATTTTAATACTAAAATATTAGATGTTACTTTTTTGAAAGAACATGATGAATTTCATCTGCTAGAAGTATCTAATAAAACTAGAAAATATCCTTTCAATGAGACAATAAACAAATTGTTTGAGAAGCAAGTATCTAGGACTCCAAAAAATATACCTGTAATTCATAAAAAAACTAAATTAACGTATCAAGAACTAAATCATCAAGCTAATCAAATAGGCAGATTATTGTATAATTTAGGAGTTTGTAAAGGTGAGTTTGTAGGCATTATTAAAGACCGTGATATAAATTTCCTCGTTGCTATTCTTGCTATATACAAGGCAGGTGGAGCTTACATACCAATTGATAGTAGTTACCCAACAAATCGAATTAAATATATGTTATCTAACAGCGAAGTTAGAATTATATTAACTGATTCTTCTCTACTAAATAATTTATCAGACTTAGCAAAAAATTGTTCGCAGTTGAAATCTATTATCTGTTTAGATGAAGTTGTTAGTGAAAATGTAAAGCTTGACTATAATAAAAAGGAACTAACAATATACGATAAACTAGATTTTGTTCACCTTCCCAAAGATAATCTAGAGCAGAGAAACGATGCTTCTGACCCGGCTTACATGCTCTATACCTCAGGTTCCACAGGATTACCTAAGGGGGCAATTGTCAGACATGATGGTGCAGTCAATCACATTTATGCCCAATTCGATGAGTTGGATTTAACAGAGGAATTTTGTTTTCTCCAAAGTGCCCCT
>JAVRBV020000136.1:0-11365 GCA_034531095.2 Nostoc sp. CreGUA01
ATTGGGTATTGGGCATGGGGGATGAGGCAAGCAGGAAGTGTGGGAAGTGTGGGAGGTGTGGGAGGATGGGGAAGAAATCTTTCCCCCCCCACTCCCAACACTCCCTCATCCCCCTCATCTCCCTCATCCCCCCATCTTCCCATGCCCCATTCCCCACTCCATCCAAAAATCTCAGAGAGCCTTTGTTGTTCTGCTTCCACGGCTTCTGCAAAGGTTTCGGCGGTGAGAGTGCCTAGCACAGAATTGGGAAGACCTTCTCGTGCTTCTAGAGTTACTGCATCTCCTGGTTGGAGTGTAACTGTTAAGTAACCAGGACTGTGGAGGTCTTCTTTGTCGCCTAATCCCCGTTTTGTCTCTTCGGAGAATCGATAATTCCAATACCAAACTGCATCTGATTGATAATTTCCTTGTGTCCAGCGCAAGTGCCAAGGTATACCAAAATCGTCCGATTTTCTTGCTTGTAGACAGACTTGCTGTTGCCCAAGTAATTGTGAGAACTGTAGTTCTGGACTAAAAGTCTGTTGATTGTGAAAGTCACGTTCTGCTATCAGCAGCCGCAGCCGTAAAATCGCTTGTTCGCTTCCCTCGTAGCGATATTGGATTAAAATCCGATGAGATAATTGCGAGTGGGGAGTGGGAAGTGGGGAGTAAGAAGTAACTTTCTTTTTACCACTCCCTATTCCCCATTCCCTACCCCCTTCCCAACCATAAGGCATCACCAATTGTCTAGTTAACTGCCAGTTATTTTGACCCCAAATCCATCTGGGAACTGGGTTAATATCAAAAGAGCGCAACAGTTCGTAGCCCGATCGCTCTATCTTCCCATTACCCCAAATATTTGTCCCCAGTGCCACAACACTCCCCAATACTTCCAAGCTAGCTTCGAGGTGCGATAACAATAAAGTACGCTCAGAAGGGGGATTTGTCGCGGCAAACAGCCAACCATGATAAGTGCGCGTGCGGATATCAGAAACTGTGCCACTGGCAAAACTTCCTAGACCATTGGTAAGCAACCATTCTCTTGTATCTAAATCAGACATTTGCTACTCAAAATCGTTATGAGTATGATATAGTCGTAACAGATCGTAATCAAACTGTGAGAGCGTGGATGGGTGAGTTTTACCTGACCCAAATTTCAACGCCACTAAACTGATAAAGGAGAATTAAGTTAATGTCCCTAACTTACGGAACAGAAGGAAGCCTCCGCGTTGGTCAGCAAGCTCCAGATTTCACAGCAACAGCTGTGGTAGATCAGGAATTTAAGACAATCAAACTTTCCGATTATCGCGGTAAGTACGTCGTCCTGTTTTTCTACCCCCTAGACTTTACGTTTGTTTGTCCTACTGAAATTACAGCATTTAGCGATCGCTACGAAGAATTCAAGAAAATTAACACGGAAATCCTTGGGGTTTCCGTTGATAGTGAATTCTCCCACCTCGCTTGGATTCAAACCGACCGTAAGTCTGGTGGCGTTGGCGACTTGAATTATCCTCTAGTCTCCGACATCAAAAAAGAGATTAGCGCCGCTTACAACGTGCTTGACCCAGCAGCAGGCATAGCCTTGCGTGGTCTGTTCATCATCGACAAAGATGGTATCATACAGCACGCCACAATTAACAACTTAGCATTTGGTCGCAGCGTTGATGAGACCCTGCGGACATTACAAGCAATTCAGTACGTTCAATCTCACCCAGACGAAGTGTGCCCAGCCGGTTGGCAACCTGGTGACAAAACAATGAATCCCGACCCAGTGAAGTCCAAAGTTTACTTCTCTGCTGTCTAGATTAAGTGCGCTGGAGTTAATTCGGTAATCAACAGTAACCACAGATAAACAAAGAATCTATCTGTGGTTTTCTCATCGCAAGGGGATGAGGGGGTGTGGGGAGTGTGGGGAGATGGGGAGATGGGGAGATGGGGGAAAGAGAATTAATGCTTCCCCATCCTCCCACACCGAACACACTCTTAACTCCTAACTCCTAACTCCTAACTCCTAACTCCTAACTCCGCAGTGCCAATGCCCAATTTTGGAAAAAATCTAAAAATATGTTGACTTCAAATGATTTTAGCGGTTTATTAAACGAGCGATTCTTTCGCAACTTTTTACCAGTTCCAGCTACAAATAAACTGAGATTAGGAGTAGGAACACCTGATTTCCAGTTGCCAGATATCACTAACGGTACTTTAGTAAAGTTGTCTGATTATAGAGGTAAACAACCAGTTTTACTGGACTTTACTCGGATTTTTACTGAAAAGCAATATTGCCCTTTTTGTTTTCCTCACATCAAAGCTTTAAAGGAAAATTACGCAGAATTTAAAAATCGTGGCATTGAAGTTCTGATGATTACTAGTACTGATGAACGGCAAAGTCAAGTAGTTGTGAGGGATTTAGGCTTACAAATGCCGTTGCTGAGCGACCCTAGTTGTCGAGTGTTTCATACCTATAACGTAGGACAAGCTCTGGGAGCGCCTTTACCAGCACAATTTGTATTAGATAAAGAAGGAAAACTCCGATATTGGCATTTATTTTCTTTCCTAGATACTAATGCTAGTGTTGATAAATTGTTAGAACAATTCATCGAATATTCAGAAAAATAATTGATGTTTGAAGCCTGAATTTAAAGCTATGAAAAACAACTGAATTATAAATTATATTTCTGCACATTCTTTGCAGCGATCGCCTAAGAGGTGAGTTTTTGCCAAGGGTTTGTTCTCAGGCACTCCCAGAAGCAACTAATTTGTGTAAAACTGTATACTGTAATACCCTTGGCTTTGATTTTAGCGATCGCCAATCAACTAGATTAGATATACAACGCTTTTCCAGCCATCAATCTAAACTAATCGCCCTCTAATGCGTTTGCCTTGGGCGTTGCGATCGCTTATGCTAAATGTCAGTTTAATTGGCATTACCTTTTGTGGACAACAACCGCGAACCGTTTATTAGTCTGGCACTTTACCACGCCTTTAAATGGTCAGTCGTCAGCCCCATGCTTTACGCCTACTTTCGGGGTAAGATTTATGGTGCGGAAAATGTCCCTCGATCGGGGTCATTGGTGGTAGTAAGCAATCATGCAAGTTATTTTGACCCGCCAATTGTCTCCAATTGTGTACGCCGTCCAGTGGCGTACATGGCTAAAGAAGAATTATTTCATATCCCGGTTTTGGCGCAGGCGATTAAACTCTACGGCGCCTACCCAGTGAGTCGGGGAAGTGCCGATCGCAATGCCATCCGTTCAGCCTTAGAATATTTGAATAATGGTTGGGCTGTAGGTGTTTTCTTACAAGGTACTCGCACCCCAGATGGCCGAATTACAGACCCTAAAAGAGGTGCCCTGCTGTTAGCGGCGAAAGCTAAAGCCCCAATATTACCAGTAAGCGTTTGGGGTACCGAGGCAATTTTAGAAAAAGGCTCGAAAATACCTCGCGCAGTTCCTGTTACAGTGAGAATTGGTAACTTAATTGATGCTCCTAGTTCCAGTAATAAAGAAGAATTAGAGGCTTTGGCACAAAAATGTACCGCTGTAATTAATCAAATGCATGATTTAGGAAGATGAATTATACAAGTCCAAATATATACTTTAGGAGGGTGGCGATCGCTATTACATTTCTCTAATCTTAAATTCAAGAGTATCAGTAGTCTTGTTTGAAATTTCAGTAACAGTTTTTTCCCAAGACTTTATAATCCAAAATCCCAAATCCAAAATTAATATGAGTGGCTTTGAAGCCAAAAATTTGTGGCAACGATTAAATAATCTGGCCTTAGTCCGCTTTTTGCTCTTGGTTGCTTCTGGATGGGCAATTGTACAACTTTTAGCTTACTTTGAAGCAGTCATTGTTATTTTCACATTTGCTGCTATTTTGGCTTTTTTGCTCAGTTATCCTGTGGAATGGTTGCGGCGTTTTTTGCCCCACAGTGCAGCAGTAGGTGTGGTTTTTTTGCTCAGTATTGTAATTATTGGCGGTTTGATAATTACCGTCGGTTTAACGATTTTATCCCAAGGACAACAATTAATTGATAGTATAACTGGATTTTTAAATTCTTTATTACCCCTGTTAGACAACTTAGAAGACTTTTTACGCAGTCGCAATCTGAACATAGATTTAAGCTTCGTTCAAGAACAATTACGGAACCAAGCTATATCAAGTATTGTGACTAGTTTAGCTATATTACAAAGTTTATTGACAAATTTTGTTACTTTTATCTTGATTGCAGTTGTAGCTTTTTTCATGTTGTTAGATGGTGAAAAACTATGGAGCTTTATACTAAAAATAGTACCAAAACAACGCCGTGACAGATTTACCAAAGTCATCCGACGTTCCTTTTTGGGATTTTTTCGAGGTCAGTTTTTATTAAGTTTATTTTTGACAAGTTCAACTTTCTTAGTTTTCTTAATATTACAAGTACCTTTTGCCTTATTATTATCAGTAATCGTGGGAATTGTTGATATTATTCCTGGTATAGGCGCAACATTAGGAATCAGCATCATCACTTTAGTTGTATTGTCTCAAGGTTTTTGGTTAGCATTGAAAGTATTGATAAGTTGTATTGTTCTTCAACAGATACAAGATAACTTGATTGCACCGAGAATTATGCAAGGTGCGCTAAATCTGAATCCTGTAGTAGTATTTTTTGCTTTGCTAGTAGGCGCTAGAGTGGCAGGGTTATTGGGTGTTTTTATCTCTATTCCCATTGCTGGAGTAATTGTGTCTTTATTTGAAATTGAGGAAATGAAATCTGAAGTTTAATTAAAAGTTAGGAGTTAGGAGTTAGGAGTTAGGAGTTAGGAGTTAGGAGTTTGGAGTTAGGAGTTTGGAGTTAGGAGTTTGGAGTTAGGAGTTAGGAGTTAGGAGTTTGGAGTTAGGAGTTTGGAGTTAGGAGTTAGGAAATAATAACTAATGTATGTAGAATAGTCTATTAGGGAATCAAAATTGAACAATTATGTCGGATTTAAGAGCAGAATTAACAGAAAACTTGGATGAGGCAGAGTGGGAGTGGTTAATTCCTCATGTACAGCGAGATGCGGTAATTTTGGTAGCACTTGAGTTAAACTTAGTAGATGTTGGGGTAGCGATCGCCAATGATAATACTCCATCAGTGCAACAATGGATTGACGAACAATTGATTACCAAACCTACCCCAACACAGTTGGGAGAATGGAATACTGATGTCACGAAGCGGTTTAATACTCTCATCATCCAACCTTACGTATTAGTCCAAGAAATCATCGCAGCCTAACAAAAATTTTTCAGAACTCAAAACCAGATTTAAAAGTATTTCGCCACCATCTCACCGATGTTTGCAAATCCTTTGACAACCATCCATCAAATTGTGGATAAACTGGTAAACGCTCAATCAATTCCCACCCTCCAGGATGTAAAATTTCTTTCAATACCTGCTGTTGAAGATGAGGATAATCAGGATTAACTTCATCTTTTGGGCTAATTCCGCCTAAGTCTCGCGCACCAGCTTCAATACAAGCAAGTAACCATCGGTCATCTTTAACTAAATTTGGCGGAATTTGAATTGTAATATCATCTGGTAAAATTTCACGCGCTTTAGCAATTACTTCTGGTAATTGATGGGGGTTAAAAGGTGGTGCATTAAAACTCTGCTGAAATCCTGGACTATGAGGTTGTAAAATTACTTCTTGGATGTGATGGTAACGTTGATGAAATTGAGATATTGCTGCTAATGTTTCCCACCAATCATTAGCACTTTCTCCAATTCCTAAAAGTAATCCCGTCGTAAAAGGAATCTGTAATTCTCCCGCCCATTTTAATTGTTGCAGCCTCACTTCTGGTAATTTACTCGGTGCGTGTCGATGTACACTATTTAATAATGTCGCCGTTAATTGTTCCAACATCAACCCCATCGAAACATTTACACGCTTGAGCATTTGCATCTCTGCAAAACTCAATGGCCCCGCGTTGGTGTGCGGTAGAAATCCCATTGAAAGTGCTAATTCACACAAATCATAAATTAGTCTAAACCAAGCCTGACGCTTTGGCGAATGGGGATGCACTTCCCCACTCAGGATGAGAATTTCACAAACTTTTTTACTTTGCAGTGTTTTGAAAATACTTTCTGCATTGGAGATATTCATCCAAGGACTTTTCCCTGGTTCCATGCGAAAGTTGCAGTAAGTACAGCGATTAAAGCACTCGTAAGTAGGAACAATTGTATAAGCAGGGCTATAGGTAACAACGCGAGAATTATTAATTGCCATCAAACAGAACTTATCAACTAAAAATCCAATTATTATCAGGTGCATTTCGGCTTTAGCGTAACACACCACTAAATAACCATAACCGAACCTATAGCCTCAACTCACTATTCTGTGATTAATTAGTCTTTTTATAAGTTTCTGGTAATTGCCACCAAGGAACATGAGGATTTTCGTGATGTTCTTTGTGGTATCCGAAATGATAACAGGTAATAAATGATAACCAAACTGGACAGTCAATAGTTTGGGCACAATGCGGCTGGATGTAACCCTTTACTGGCTCGCTGTGGGGTATAAAAGTACCAAAATAGAACAATTGTAGTGAACTTAAAAGGGAGGGGACTACCCAAAATAAAATTAAATTTTCATGTGGTATCTGAAGTATATGATTTGCAGATTGATATATCAAAGTTATGGCAATCATTTGTCCCCAACTCCAGTAACTTATCATAAAATGAAAATACCAAGCAAAGAAATTTTTGTGTTTTCCATCATGGAAATCCGGGTCTATATGACTCGCTGGATTCCGATGATGTAACCAATGTTTTGTCAATAATTTTTGATATGGTAGAAGACCATAAAAATATAGACTCAATCTGCCAATTAAATGATTAATCTTAGGGTTTTGCGGAAACACTATGCCATGCATGGCATCATGAGACGTAATAAATAACCCTGTATATAAAAAGGTCTGCCAAGGTATTAAAGTACATAACATCCAAAATTTTAATTTGGAGATATCAGCTAAAAGTAAGAAAACTAAACTTATAGCCCATACGCTAATAATGAAAATAGCAATGAAAAGTCCCCTAAAAGTAGATTTGTTTTTTGCTAATGGGGTTAGTCTTGTTTGATGATTGAATGGTTGTTCTAATTGAATCACGCTTTTACTCCGCCTAGCATTCAGGTAAAGTTTCCTCAAATATAGTCAGTCATAACAAAAAGCACTAACCACCAGCCAGAAAATTCTATTAGTGGTCAGTGTTTTAGACTGGACAGTGCTAACACCCTAAAATTATTGCAAAATATTAAGATACGTTAAACATTATTACATAAATAACCCCACACCAAAAACTGTTTTTCCTGGGATGGCTAGGTAAACCAAGTAATAATACTATTAAATTTAGTGTTTTAAATCACTAATATTTTTACGTGATACTTTGTAAACAGTCTTAAGTAGATAGCCATGATTAAATATAAGATGTCATTGCGAGCAAAGCGAAGCAATCCCAGAGACTTTGCGATTGCTTCGCTTCGCTCGCAATGACAGAACATATTATATTTAATTATGTCCGTCTACTTATATAGGAATCCAATTTGATTTATGAAAAAATCTAAGTATCTGTAGGGGAGCCAGTGCGTTGCGGAGGTTCCCGACGCTCGAGGACTCGCTCTAAGCGAAGCATCCCGAAGGGTATACGCTGCGCTATCCATTGTAGCAACTGGCGTTGTGTTATTGCGTAGCCTAACGCACCCTATATGTATTTCACCAAATCAAATATGAGTCTTATAGCATTTGATTTCACTTTAATAGTGATACAAATAGGGCTTATGCATAGTCCTAACAAAGACATGATTAATGGTAAAGCGCATTGTTGATTTCATGTATAAAACGATTGTGTCTGGTATCAAAATTGTTGTAGAGAGGTTGCAAAGAAAGATCTAATTTTTACAAACATTTTGCTACTGCGACTCACATTCTCGTTTGGTTATGTAGTGGCGATAGCGAAACATTGCTTCTAGTTGTGCTTGCACTAACCAACCACTGATAAATTCAACTGTTCCTCCACCAGGCATTGAAAAGAAAATAGCATCAGTTAGCCTGGTTTTACCAGCATCCTCTGGTTCAAATTCATGTCGATGTACCCAAGACTCGAAAGGGCCAGATATCTGTTCGTCAGTAAACAGGCGATATTTTTCGTGTTCAGTATGACGTGCTAGCCAAGTTAAGGGTATCGGGCCAAGAAACAGGCGAAATTCTGTGATAGCACCCACATCAAGTCCTCCATCACGGCGGACTACTTGGACCGGCTGCCAAGGTGGAGTTAGCAGTTGTAAAATGTCTGGCCTTTCGTGAAATTTCCAAACTACTTCTGGTGGTGCATTGATGACTGAGGAATGTTTAAAGTGCAGCATGGAAAGAAAAACCTAAAATTCAACTTTCAGACTCGGTATCAATCTCGATATCTAGGGTGTCTTCATCAACCCGGACATACAAAATATTTGGGTTACAGCAAACTTGACAATCTTCTACATAGGATTGTTGTCCCCCAGCACTCAAATCAATAAAAGTTAAGTTTGGTTCACCGCAATAAGTGCAGTAATACTCAGCTGTGGTTTGCATGAAGGTTTAAGGTATGAATTTTTGGGCAATTGGGAGTTGGGAGTTAGGAGTTAGGAGTTAGGAGTTAGGAGTTGGGAGTTAGGAGTTAGGAGTTGGGAGTATGGAGAACAAATATTTTCCCCCTCTCTCCCCACACTCCCCACACTCCCTCATCTCCCTCATCTCCCTCATCTCCCTCATCTCCCTTTTTAGATTAGTTGAAATAACTCTTAGCATCAGTCAAATGCTTTAGTAGTGTAGACTGTGGCAGAGGTCCTTGCAAGTGGCTCCACGGTAATATTTGCTCTGTTGACCAATCGGCGTGGACGTAGAAATCTAAGTCGGGGATTTGTCCTTTGAGTTCTTTGAAAGCACGTTTGTAGCTACCCAAGGAATCGCCAAAGTTACGAGTTAGTTGCAGAAGTTTGGAGAGCCTGCGATCGCCCCTGGATAACAAAGCCTGTATAATCGACCAATTATAGCTTTCTGGGCGAAATTCTATCCCCTTTGGTTTTAGTTGTTTTTGTAAAAGCTGCAACCGCTTTTCTGCTTGACGGTTCACTCCTAACCACTGAAATGGTGTATGCGCTTTGGGTACAAATGTGCTACATCCAAATGTTAATCGCAATCCCGGTGCAGCTTTTTTGATATTATGCATCATGGCCACGGTTTGTTCTAAATCTTCTGCTTGTTCGCCAGGAATTCCCGCCATTCCGTAGAGTTTTAAACTTGTGAGTCCACCAGCTTTGGCATTGATAGCTGCTTGGATAATTTCATCGTTATGCAGCTTTTTGTTGATGATTTGGCGAATTTTTTCAGAACCACTTTCTACAGCAATGGTAAGCGATCGCGTGTCTCGTTGTGCCAAAGTTTTCGCTAACTGGACTGTTACGGTATTGGTACGTACTGAGGCAATACTCAAACGAACATCATCATACTTTGGCTGACTAATATAATTTAGTAACTCTTCAAATTCTGGATGTTGAGTTACAGAAGCCCCCAATAAACCCAGGCGATTTGTAACTTGTAAACCTTTTTCAATAGCTGGAATTAATGAACCTTCCAAACTTGCAGTTCTAAAAGGTAATGTCAGATAACTTGCCAAACAAAAACGGCACATTTCTGGACAACTTCTCACCACCTCCACCATATAAATATTTTCCCAAGCGGCTTTTTCGGTGACTACAGTCGAGGCTGATAGAGTATTTCCTCGATAAGTTTGTTTTTGCACCACTGCGGGAATTTCCGGGAAAATTGGTTTAATTGACTTTATTCCACCATCTTTTGTGTGATATTCTACTTTATACAAACTGGGAACATAAATACCTGGTACTTGTGCCAATCTTTGGAGTTGAATTTGTCTAGAAGCATTTCTAACTTCTTTGTAAGCTTCAATTAAATTACCCAGCAAATTTTCGCCATCCCCCAATAGAATGACATCAAAAAAATTTGCAAATGGTTCTGGGTTAGCAGTGAGAACTGGTCCACCGCCAAAAATTATCGGATGAGAATCATTACGAGAAGTTGCCCAAATAGGAATTTCTAAAGATTCCAGCAAATTGAGAATATTCACATAATCTAATTCCCAGGAAATAGAAAATCCAACAATTTCAGGATTTCTGGGTAATTGTTCGTGAGTATCAGTAAATAGGCGACTTACCTGCACATCATCACGCATTGCCAAAGTTGCCCAAACTACCTGATAGCCAAGGCTAGTGATACCGACGCTGTATTCATTGGGAAAGGCGAAGATTAAGGGAATAGCGTTAGTGTCTGGAGTAGTTGGTGTAAATAAAAGGCGTTCCAAGTCAAATGCAGATGATGTCACAGGTGTTATTTACGAGCAGAGTTATCTATATTTAATTTTAAGCCATAGAATTATCAGATTAAAAAATAATGTGACGCTGTTGGCAAGAATAATTGGTAAGGCTTGAAGATAAATTCCGTATATCAACCATAAGAAAACACCGCTAATAAATGTAATTAACATTACAAAAGAAACGTCTTTTGCTGATTTGGTTTGCCAGGTTTTAAACATCTGTGGTAAAAAGGCGATCGTAGTTAATGTAGCCGCTGCTAATCCTAGAACTGTTAAAAAATCCATTTATGCAAACCTATAAAATTAAGTTTTGAGTTGTTGAAAAGTTTCACAAACGATTTTTATCATACTGTATTGATGTGTTCGCTTTAAATTTTATCGTCAAGTAAAAATTAAATAAAACAAAAAGGGGAAAATAGTTTAAATTTTCCCCAATCATCAAATAATATGCGATCGACTAAATTAACTTTGCAACAAACATTAATCAACTAAGATTTTTTTGATTTTTGTCTAACCATTCATGAGTAAAACAAACCCAAAATCAAAATGATTTGATACTAGCGAAACCTATCAATTAATTCTTCACGCGATAAATACAACAATAAACGCGTAAACTCTTCTGGCGGTAACGCTAATAAAGGTTCAATAATTGCTTGAAGCTGATTATCTATTTCACCAAAGCGAACTTTAAGCAAATTTTCCACTACCAAGCGTTCTCCTTGCTGAACTCCTTGCTGAATTCCTCGTTGTTCCCCTTCTTTTATCGCTTGTTCTCGGTCTTGTTGGTAAAGTGGTGCTAATCGCATAAGCAATTCCCTATCTTCTTCCTTTTGATTTTGAGTAACTTCTTAAGATAAAGTCGCTAGGGCGTGTCATCAATTGAGCCAAATGACAGAAGCAGCTAGATAAATCGCACCGAGAAAGTTGGTCGCCCGTTTATCATAGCGAGTTGCGATCGCTCGATACTGCTTGAGTTTGGCAAAAAAGTTTTCAATCAGATGA
>JAVRBV020000137.1:0-24997 GCA_034531095.2 Nostoc sp. CreGUA01
TGCGAATTCTATTCGCTCTATCAATTCGCAATTTGCGTTCACCGTATTTACTATTAGACGTCTGGTAAAAATGACGTAAGGGCGTAGGCTCCGCCTTCCCGTAGGGTACGGCCGTACCCTTCTCTTCTCTACGAGACGCTAAGAGCGAACGAGACGCTCCGCGTAGCTTGCTTCCACGAAGTGGTACGGGTTCCGCTTTAGCGGTACGCCCCTACCAAGGCTTTCGGACAACGCAGAATTAATTTCTACCAGATGTCTATTGAGTTATCCCTGTGAATCAAATCTTGCTAACAATTCTTCACGGGATAACTCTAGACATAGGGGAGTAAATTCCTCTGGTGGTAACTGTAATAAACTCTCAACAACTCTTAAGAGTTCTTCATCCACAGAACCAAACCTGAATCTCAATAAGTTTTCCACAACTTGACGTTGCCCTTGCTGTACTCCTTGCTGTACTCCTTGCTGTACTCCTTCTTGCACAGCTGCTGCCCTAGCTTCCTGATAAGCTTCTGTTAAATTCATGATTAACTCCTGATCATCTTCAGTTAAATCTGTTTGTGTCATCACACTTATACGCCACCTGTAAACTATTTCTAAAACATTCCGACGTATAAGATTCTCATTTGGCAGGGCAATGAGTTCTTTGACAGCTTGCTGTTGCACTGTTCCTCGTCCTAAAAGTCTACACATCAGCGTTTCATCTGTTACTGGTAATTCGTTAATTGCCAGTATCGCTGTTCTAAAAGATTCAGGCAGAAAGTACACCCCAGGTAACCAAATTTCTAGCTCTAGTTTAGCGCCAAAACTTTCAAGCAATCCTGGGGAAGCGGATGGTGCTAAAATCCACAACCGTGCTAAATCATTTTCTGGTAGAGTTATTTTTTCGCGCTTTGCTTTACGTTGTGAGTCTGCAATCACAGTAAACAGTTTTAGAAAACAGTTGCGTACTTCCGTCTTACTCGGCTGATTACGAAATGGCTCTAGTAGCGCCGTATTTAATAAAGCAATTCTGGCTAACAATCCTAGACTTTGTGTTTGATTTTGAGAAGTTGGTGCAGGAAAAAATAAAACATCAACTTCTCGTGCTTCATCAGTGACTTCTTTGTTAGCTTCTACTTCGCCCAAGGGGGACAGCAACTCTTTCAAAAACTGCTTTGAAAACTGGTCGTAGGGTTTCCGAGTCATATTAAAGATGCTAATTGTAAGGTATTGTACAGGGGCTGGGAAAATCCAAAGCAACGCAGTTGTTGTTAATTGCCGCTGATACTCCCTTAGCTGCTCTTATTCCTCGTTACAGAATACGAAAATCTCTCAAACACTAATTGGTATGCATACAATTGATAAAAAGTCAACAAAAAAAGCTTGGGCAGGTGCGATCGCCAAACCAGCTACAGAATTTCCCCCTACCCAATTGCCAATTCTCTCTGGGAAAGTCCCAGATGGCTTACGTGGTAGTCTTTATCGCAATGGGCCGGCGCGACTAGAACGCGGTGGTATGCGTGTGGGACACTGGTTTGATGGAGATGGCGCAATTCTCGGCGTTCATTTCACCGATGCAGGAGTGACGGGAGTTTATCGCTATGTGCAAACAGCAGAATATCAAGCTGAAAGTAAAGCAGATAAATTCCTTTATGGTGTTTATGGTATGCACACACCAGGGCCGATTTGGAAGCGATGGAATCAGCAAATCAAGAATGCAGCTAATACTTCAGTATTGGCTTTACCCGATAAACTTTTGGCTTTGTGGGAAGCAACTAAGCCTTATGCTCTTGATTTGCAAACTTTAGAAACCAAGGGATTAGATGATTTAGGCGGTTTGGATAATGGATTACCTTATTCTGCTCATTACAAACGCGATTCACGCACAGGTGAAATTTTTAATTTTGGTATCAGTTTAGGAAGTTCTGTACAACTAAATCTCTACAAAAGCGATGCCTCTGGCAAAATTGTACAAAAAAACGCTTTCAAGCTAGACCGCTATTCAATAATACATGATTTTGTTTTAACTCAAAGATATTTGGTATTTTTCATCCCACCGATGCGGATGAAAATGCTATCATTTTTACTAGGATTAACTACTTTTAGTGAATCTTTAGCGTGGGAACCGCAGTTAGGAACTCAGGTGTTAATTTTTGATAGAGAAAACTTATCTTTAGTGAGTCGTGGCGAAACCGAACCTTGGTTTCAATGGCATTTTGGAAATAGCTATGAAAATCAAGACGGTTCCGTGACTTTGGACGTGGTGCGATATTCAGATTTTCAACAAAGTAATGAATATCTTAGAGAGTTTCCAACTGGTGAAACACACACCAATTCTCAAGGAAGACTATGGCAAATACATCTCAATCCGCAAACTGCCAAAGTAACAGCAAGCCAAGAAGTTATCAACCGCGTTTGTGAGTTTCCTGTGGTGCAGCGATCGCAAGTGGGGCAACCTTGGCGTTATACTTATGTGGCATTGCTTCCACAAAGAATGAATCCAGGTGAAGAATGGTTCAGTGCGATCGCTCGTTTTGACTATAAAACCGAAACCCTCACCGAAGCAGATTTAGGAGAAAATCGTTATACCTCAGAACCCATCCACGCCCAAGATAGCCAAAACCCCGAACAAGGTTGGGTGTTAATCGTGGTTTACGATGGTAATTCTCATAGTAGTGAAGTTTGGATATTTGATAGCGATCGCCTAGATGCAGAACCAGTTTGTAAACTAGGATTACCCAGCGTAATTCCTCACAGTTTCCACGGTACTTGGAACCCAGCGTAAAAAGTTAGGAGTTAGGAGTTAGGAGTTAGGAATAAAAATAAGTCACAATATTTCTAACTCTCGCTAATACTCTTAAATTTTGTACTAATCTAAAATCTAAAATCCAAAATTGTTTGTCTTATGCAATTACAAGAAAAACGCCAATATTCTCCCACAGAATACCTAGAATTAGAGGTCATTTCCGAGTATCGTAGTGAATATATAGATGGTCAAATTATACCCATGACAGGTGGAACACCAAATCACAATCAAATAGCTTTGAATCTCAGCGGATCTCTGAATTTTGCTTTGAAGCGACAACCTTATCGAGTATTCGTAGCTGAACAACGTTTATGGATTCCTCAAAAGCGAATTCATACATATCCAGATGTCATGGTGATTGCAGGTTCCTTAGAATTTTCTGAAGGGCGTACAGATACAATTACCAATCCCTTGATAATTGCTGAAGTGCTATCTAAATCTACCAGAAGTTATGATATAGATGAAAAATTTGCGGCTTATCGTAGCATACCCAGTTTTCAAGAATATGTTTTGATAGACCAATATAAAAAGCATGTAGAACAGTATTATAAAACTGATGCCAAAAAATGGATTTTCTCAGAATATGAAGACGACAGCATTTTAATTTTGTCTTCTATAGAATTTCAAATTTCTCTATCAGATATTTACGATAAAGTTGACTTTGAAGTGAAAGAATAATCTGATTGTGCTTTCTTGGTCACGATCGTTAAGTTATTAAGGACAAATGACAGCCAATAAAAAATATTTCACAAATCATTGAGAACTGCCATATCCTATTAAAATTGAGCAGGGAATTTTAAGGGGGTCACAGAGTGCAGGGCAAACGCATAGTCAATGGAGAACAGATTCATCCAAGGGACTTTTCCTGGCGATTATGGCCTGTTGTACCACTCTACCCTTATGGTCAGCGGCGGACAATCCGCAAAGAAGTCCTCAAGGATACAATCTGGAATTTTGACCAGATTCAGGGGATTTTTTACGTTGTTGTGCCAATTCGCATGACTGTTGTGAAGTTGGAAGCTGGGGGTTTGTTGGTTTATGCGCCTGTTGCGCCTACCCCAGAGTGCATCCGGCTTGTCAATGAGTTGGTAGCTGAACATGGTCATGTGAAGTACATTATCCTGCCAACTGTCTCCGGTCTAGAACACAAGGTTTTCGTCGGTCCCTTCGCTAGATACTTCCCGACTGCACAGGTGTTTGTAGCCCCCAATCAATGGAGTTTCCCGCTAAATCTGCCCCTTAGCTGGCTTGGCTTACCTGCAAAACGAACTCAGCTACTCCCGAAAGATAGCAGCAAAACACCCTTTGCTGATGAGTTTGATTATGCCATACTAGGACCGATCAACCTCAGATCTGGTTGGTTTGGCGAAGTTGCTTTTTTTCACAAGCGATCGCATTCTCTACTTGTAACAGATTCGGTGCTTTCCATTTCAGAAGATCCACCTGCGATCGTTCAATTAGATCCATATCCTTTGCTATTCCATGCCAAAGATAATGCTTGTGACATTGTTGCAGACATTCAAGCAAATCGCCGCAAAGGATGGGGGCGTATCTGTTTGTTTGCTTTATACTTTCAACCAAGCGGCTTGGAAATACGCCCTTGGGGTCAGGTGTTCCAAGATGCCCTCAAAGCACCAGAACGCGTCAAAAAAGCTTATTTTGGATTGTATCCCTTTAAATGGCAGAGTGATTGGCAGCGATCGTTTGAAGCCCTACACAGTAATGGTCGGTTGTTCGTCGCCCCAATTTTACAGACATTAATTCTCAACCGCGCACCCAAAGAAACCATTGACTGGGCTGATAAAGTTGCAAGTTGGAACTTCGAGTGGATTATTCCCTGCCACTTTGATGCACCGATTAAAGCCCAGCCTTATCAGTTTCGTCAAGCTTTCTCATTCTTAGAAAAACAGCCCGGTTTCAGCGCAGGTTTGTTTAACAGTAACAGCTATCCCTTACCAGAAGAGGATTTTAAAACTCTTAGAGAAATCGACGCAGGTTTAAATAAACTTAGCATCGTCCCGCCAGCCAAAGAGAAAGTGTAGGAAAAAACGCAAAATAGTTCCAAGTTTACAGTGAATAATTTCGCAACTGGAACTATTGAACGTAGAGCTTAGTTCTCTTTTGCTTCAATTTGAATAATGTCTTCTAAGCTTGCAGGATAACCATGAGAATGGAGACTGCTAAGAATTTTTTCTAATACCTCCAAGCTTGGGCGACGCGTACCATTTGCTATGGCGTAGACAGTTTGGGGACTTACTCCATCAACCCACTTACCCAAGACGTAAGAAGTAATTCCAACAGAATCCAAATATTGTTTTAACGTAATCGTAATTGTTATAGTTTTTTTTTCATGCACTGCTGGATACCTTGACTTATTACTCTACCAGAAGTAGAGTATTCAATATTAGTAAACTAAGTGTTTTAAATAAATTTCTAATGGAGCAGTTACCATTATCAGAAGAACAACCTTACCGTGTTCAGGGTGGTGAGCCAACTACAGATGTCATTGTATCCTCTTACATTACTGGGAATGCGGAAGTTTTTTCAAACATCATGAAATTACATATTCCGAAAAATTCTCTTGTTGCTGATGTTACCTATGGCAAAGGTGTTTTTTGGCAACAGGTTCCAGTAAATCAGTATCGGATATTGTTTTCAGATATTGATGCTAAAGTACAGACAGACCCGATTCATCAAGTTGAAGTTCAGACACAAATAGACAGTAGGATGCTTCCATTTCAAGATAATTATCTTGATTGTATGGTATTTGATCCACCTTATATGGAAGGTCTATTTCGCTCCTCAATTAGACAACTAGCAGGTTCAGGAACACACTCAACTTTTAGAGATCATTACTCTAATGGTAAAGCCATAGAATGTAAAGACGATCAACCAAAGTGGCATAATGCTGTTTTAGATTTGTACTTGAAAACGGGTCTAGAAGCATGTAGAGTAATCAAACCTAAAGGTATTTTTATAGTTAAGTGCCAGGACGAAGTAAGTGCTAATAAACAGCGGTTAACTCATGTAGAGATTATTACGGCATATGAATCTTTAGGCTTTTACACAAAAGATTTGTTTGTAGTAACGCGATCTAACCAACCCGGTGTTAGTAGATTAAAAACTCAGGTACATGCAAGGAAAAATCATTCTTACTTCTTAGTATTTCAAAAAATCAAAACTCGCATTTCTAACGTAGTCACTCTCCGACAATAAAAGGTGGTTTACCTTTATCTTCAACAATCACAACCTCTTTAGGTTGATTTTTACTTTCCTCTTTGATTATTGTGTCTAGAAGACTAAATATATCAGATGTAAATATACCTGTAGGAGGCCATGTAACTTTAACTGTTGTTGCTAATAAATATTGCCGTTGTGCTTCTGTATATTTTCGGAAGCTAGTTCGAGGTAAATCTTTATTTTTAGCAAAAACAAAATGCCACTTATCCTCGAATGTAAAGCAATTTACTGCTAATACATCAAACTCACCCACAACAAGATTAGTTGTCTCAAGCTTCGATCCATCTGGCAATATCACTGTTCTTCGATCGCTGGCATCAACTTGTGATACTCCTGCAAAAGTTCCATCATTTAAAATTTTATTCCGAGCTGTTTGAAGAGATTTAGCTTCAATTTTAAACTCATGACCTTTATATGTGATACGGAGGTCACCCTTTTTCTTTCTGTCATGATCGTCGTCTTTAAGCAAGCTTGCTATAGTCCCAGAATTTTTCAGGATATTACGCAGCTTTATTTCAGCTACATAGCCAAATACCATGCCGCGTAGGCTACCATTTTCAAGAATTGCTTGACTAAGCTCCTCAACCGTAATACTCCAACGTTGTAAAATATTAGACATATAATAAAAATTTTTAAACTTACATGTATTAAAATAACGTTTTTAGTAAAAAGTCAATAGCTCTTAATTTTCGTTAGAGTGGGATAACAATCAAAGTGTGAGGATTGATACTAATGCGAGTATTGCTGGTGTATCCAATATTTCCCAAAACCTTTTGGTCATATGAAAAAATTTTGGAATTAGTCGATCGCAAGGTTTTATTACCACCTCTAGGTTTAGTCACAGTAGCAGCAATTCTCCCCCAAGAATGGGAATTTAAGCTGGTAGATCGCAACATTCGTTCAGCAACAGAAGAAGAATGGGCGTGGGCAGATATGGTAATCTTGTCGGCGATGATTGTTCAAAAACAAGATTTACTCGACCAAATTCAAGAAGCAAAACAGCGTGGAAAGTTAGTTGCAGTTGGTGGTCCTTACCCCACTTCTGTACCTCACGAAGTCCAAAATGTTGGTGCAGATTTTCTGATTTTGGATGAAGGCGAAATCACTTTGCCGATGTTTATTGACGCCATTCAACGGGGAGAAACTTCTGGGACTTTCCGCGCCACAGAAAAACCAGATGTCACAGGCACACCAATACCCCGTTTTGATTTATTAGAATTGGATGCCTATGACATGATGTCCGTGCAGTTTTCGCGCGGGTGTCCCTTCCAGTGCGAATTTTGTGACATCATTGTTCTCTACGGTCGCAAACCACGTACCAAAAACCCGTCCCAGCTGTTGGCAGAGTTAGATTACCTCTATGAACTAGGTTGGCGGCGGGGTGTGTTCATGGTGGATGATAACTTCATTGGCAACAAACGCAATGTGAAATTGTTGCTCAAAGAGTTAAAAGTCTGGATGGCAGAACATCAATATCCCTTCCGATTTGACACTGAAGCCTCAGTTGATTTGGCACAAGATCCAGAAATGCTGGAGTTGATGGTTGAATCAGGTTTTGCGGCTGTATTTTTGGGCATTGAAACACCAGATGAAGATAGTTTGCAATTAACTAAAAAGTTCCAAAATACTCGCAATTCGTTAACTGAGGCAGTGCAAACCATCATTAAAGCTGGATTACGCCCGATGGCTGGGTTTATTATTGGGTTTGATGGCGAAAAAGCTGGTGCAGGCGATCGCATTGTCCGTTTTGCAGAAGAAGCAGCAATTCCCTCTACTACCTTTGCCATGTTGCAAGCGTTACCTAATACCGCGCTGTGGCATCGCCTGAAAAAAGAAGGACGACTCCGGGAAAATCAAGATGGCAACATCAACCAAACAACTTTGATGAACTTTCTTCCCACCCGTCCCTTAGAAGAACTTGCCAGAGAATATATTGAGGCATTTTGTACTTTATACGATCCAGTTAAATACTTGGATCGCACCTACCGCTGTTTCTTGATGATGGGTTTACCCAGTTGGAAAGCACCTGCCAAAATGCCAGAGTGGGTAGTTATCAAAGCTTTATTCATTGTGATTTGGCGACAAGGAATCAAACGCGAAACCCGTTGGAAATTCTGGCATCATTTATTTAGCATTCTCAAACGTAACCCCGGAGTTTTTGACCATTACCTCTCCGCTTGTGCCCACAACGAACACTTTCTAGAATATCGCCAAATTGTCCGCGATCAAATTGAAAGTCAGCTAGCAGAATATCTAGCGCAGGGTGTAGAAAAACCGTATGTGCCAATGCAGGAAAAAGTAGAGGAGAAAACTGAAGCGGCAGTCAGTTAAATGTAGTAACAGTTAATAGGTAAAAGTGAAAAAATTACTTATTAGCTGTTACCAAAACCAGTATGCTATTTATTTAAAGTATAATAGTCCACTGACAAAATTGTAAATTTTTAATTTTTAATTTAGCTGAAATTTTTTTGACATAACGCTATTTTATGTAGGTAACTTAAAATGAATCTGTCGTTTAAGGACATAAAGTTTATCATTGAAGGCATCGATCGCCTGATTGAGAAATACCAAGAACGACTTAATCAAATCGAAGATAGTAATGAGGACGAAGCTTCCGATCTTGGTAATGATACTATGTTTTTAGAGTCACTTCGTAGAAAACTGGCGAATAGTTTGAATAACGGTACTAATACCAATGCCTTGGTAGATAATGAAGTTGTCCAACCATCATCTCATGCTATGCCAGAAAAGCCGCAAGCGTAGCAAAGACAAATATCAAGAAATCACGCAGTAATACCTTGAAAAAATCAAAGCTAGAGAAGTAGCGATCGCAGATCTAGCCGACGCTTTCAACTAAAATCATACCTTTAAGCGATATCTTTCAGAATATCGCTTTTTGTTTTGGTTGAAAAACTTGCCACTACAAAAACTTATGTTAAGTTTACAGTCTAGATTGTGACAAGTCGAGAGTACTTTGTTATACTTCTGGGCAACATAACAGAACCTTGAAAAGTTAATATCACGTTTCCAAACGAAAGTAACAGTATTTATTTTTACTCGAAACACGTAAATTTTTCGGCGGGGTATGGCGATCGTCAAAACCCTAATTCTTTCGTTGACCCCGCCGAAGCCTTGCTGGGTAAGAGTTTGAGAAAAATCTACCCCAAAAAATTCTCAATAAATCCAGCTTATTGACAGGTTAATCAGACCCCGCCGAAAATGGCATCTGTAACCCTGTCCCCATAAGGCTTCTAAAAGGGTGGGGTTTCTCTAATCACTTCCCCTAACGGGGATGGAAACGGGGAAAAAACTTGCCGAGTGGCAAGAGAAGCTCTCCCAGATGCTATCCAAGTTTCTCTAATCACTTCCCCTAACGGGGATGGAAACTTCTACTGGTTCTAATTCAGGAGTGATTGAAAAGACAAAATCTGGGGTTTCTCTAATCACTTCCCCTAACGGGGATGGAAACACGCCCCAATACCTTGTCCAGTTAGTTGACCCGCTTGAAGTTTCTCTAATCACTTCCCCTAACGGGGATGGAAACACTTATCAAATAACATGATGTTACTGAATTGAGGTTTTATGGAGTTTCTCTAATCACTTCCCCTAACGGGGATGGAAACTGTTTCTTTAGCTTTTTGATATATTCTTCATTATCAACTAGTTTCTCTAATCACTTCCCCTAACGGGGATGGAAACGAGACAATAACTTTGAAATAAGTATATTTAGAATTACCCTAGTTTCTCTAATCACTTCCCCTAACGGGGATGGAAACGAGTATGCCCAGCCTTCTTTTCCACAGTAGATTATAGTTTCTCTAATCACTTCCCCTAACGGGGATGGAAACGTTCTTTACTGATAGGTTCTATAAATGTTAATTCAGCAAAGTTTCTCTAATCACTTCCCCTAACGGGGATGGAAACTTATATAACTCTCTTTGTCTTGGTAATACCTTCCTCTAGTTTCTCTAATCACTTCCCCTAACGGGGATGGAAACACGGTTTAAAGTAACCTAATATGCGAGATAGCTCTCCAAAAAGAACAATGGGTGATTACAGCCGACCCGTTAAAATTTAAATTTAGCCTTGCCACGCTACTACAAAAACTGTTTTGCTTTTGCAATCCCAGTTATTTCAAAAATTAGCTTTGCTGCTTTACTGATTAGCAAAGTGTTAATTTCAAGTTGATAGTTGCCTTGTTTTAAAACCTCTATTACAACTGTCGCCAAATCTGCATTACCTTTCCTCGCACCCAAACCATTAATTGCACATTCAATTTGCCTCACGCCACAATTTAAAGCAATGAGTGAATTATCTACCGCCATGCCCAAATCATCATGACAGTGTACTGAAACTACAACTTCATTAATATTGGGAACTCGATTAAAAATCATTTGCAACAGTTGTGAAAACTCTTCTGGCGATGCCAAACCTAAACTATCAGGAATGCTAACAGTAGTCGCACCACTTTGAATTGCAGTTTCAATAGCTTTACACAAAAAATCAGGCTCGCTTCTAGGAGCATCAAAAGCACTCCATTCTACATCATCACAGTAATTGCTTGCTAGAGATACACTATCTTTGATTGTTGCTAATACTTCTTCTTGACTTAATTTAGATTGATTTTTCAGATTTACTGGAGTATAAGTATGAATTCTACCTTTGATAGCTGGTTTAATTGCTTCAGCAAGAGCCATTATTTCATTTGGATTGGAACTCGCTAGCCCGCAAATAGTAGAATTTTTAATTATTTGAGAAACCTGAAAAACTTCATCAAAATCTTTTTGAGAACTTCCTGGATAACCAACTTCAATAATATCTACTCCCATTTCTTCGAGCAATTGAGAGATTGTGATTTTTTGTTGTAAATTCATTTTGACACCAGGCGTTAATTCTCCATCACGCATAGTGGTATCAAAAATAATTACTTTGTTATTTAACATGTTGACTAAAGAAAGCGATCGCTAACATCAAATACAATTTTAAGGAATATTATTTAGCAGCCTCTATTTGTTGCATTTGAGCTTCGGCGCGTCGGATATCTTCCTCAATTTCGGCAAACACCTCTTCACCATCAATTCCTTCGCCGCGTTCGAGTTCTTCTAGCCCTTCTTGGATTTTAGCCTTTAATTCTGCTAGACGCTGTTCTCGATCGCGGTCGCGTTCATCTAACAATCTCAATGCTTCACCCATCACTTCACTAACTGAGTGATATCTACCACTGCTAACCTTATCCTTAACCAATTGTTCCAATTCTGGGGTCAAAGATATATTCATAACTATTACCTCATTCCGTTTATCAAACAGAATTCAGGAGTCAGGAGTCAGGAGTCAGAATTCAGTTGGGTATTTTGTGCAACTGGCGGATAGCGCAGCGTTAGCGAGTCTGAATCCCCCACTGATAGCGTTCGCTTTTAGCGTCTCCAAGAGTTGCTAAGCCGTGTCTTCTCCCAAGGGGAGACGCACTCGCGTTCGAGCGTCAAGATTGCTGAATTCTGTTAGCGGTAGCGGGGCGTTTAGCCCATTCTGAATTCTGTATTCTTCTTCAATATTAACCGAAAGAAGTTTAAGCCGAGTTAATTAGCTGTTGACTGGGCTTCTTGATAAATTATTTCCTGAAACTGGATCATATCTTTTTGCGGATCGGCGTGGGCAACTTTTACTAATATCTGTTCGCCTAAATTCACAGAACGTTTGAAAGACATTGGTAACTGCAAACCCAAATCTTCTAACAATATTAGGGCTAAGTTGCTGTCTTCTCGCAGCCACATTAATACTGTCACATCCCAAATTTGCTCTGGATGACGGCGCAAATACTCTAAAGCATAATATCTATTAGTTTGCCGTTCTACCATTGTCACTTCTTGGGTGATGGTGGTGACTGTCATCATCACTTCTTTGAGTTGTTCCGCGGAAAATGGCAACACTTCACCCCGCAAGTGGGCTTTGAGTTGGAAGTGAGTTAGCAAGTCGCTGTAGCGGCGGATGGGAGAGGTTGCTTGAGTATAAGTATCCAAACCCAAACCAGCATGACGCAAAGGCGTAATGCTCATTTCACTTTTGGGCATACAACGCCGCATGGCGCAGGCGCGGACGAATCCGGCTGGTAGCAGGAGTAATTCTTGGTCTGGAGGTAGTTCCGGTTGTGGCTGACCGCGAAATGGCAAGGGAATGTTATGCGTTTGACCGTAGCGGGCAGCAACTTCACCGGCAAGAATCATCATTTCTGCTACGAGTTGCCGAGAGGGTGAATCGTCCAAAATGTCAATATTGATTTCGTCACCTTTGACTTTAATCGCCGCCTCTGGCATGGTGATGCTAATTGCTCCTTGGGCATAACGCCAAGTTTTGCGTCGGGTTGCCCAAGTGGCGATCGCTTCAATTTCTGGTTCTGCCTGTACCCCCAATTGCAGCATTTCATCTACATCTTCGTAGGTGAGGCGATAAGTCGGTTTAATTAAGCTGGTATGAATGCTGTAATCTTCTACTGCTCCAGTTGTACCTAAAACAATTCCAAAACTGAGGGCACAACAAATGCGTCCCTGTACCAGACTCATTGGCCCAGTTGCCAAGATTTCTGGAAACATGGGAATCATCCCTGTCGGTAAATATACTGTACTACCTCGTTTTCTGGCTTCTAAATCTAATTCATCTTCTGGCACTAACCATCTCGTGGGATCGGCGATATGTACCCACAGGCGTTCTCGTCCATCGGCAATTACTTCCCAACTCAAACCGTCGTCGATTTCTGTGGTAGTTTCATCGTCAATGGTGTAGACCTTCAGGTGAGTTAGATCCAAGCGATTGGGATCTGAATCAGTTGGTGGGAAATCCAAACGTTGTTGCGCCACTTCTAATACCTTATGAGGAAACTGAATCGGAATTGAAGAACGACGCAGGAACAAGTTTTCATGAGGACTCCACCAAGCCAAATCTACCAATAATTGAAAGGCTCCTTGGGGTGTTGTGGGGCGTCCCAGCAAGGTCATGGTTTCTAATACTGGGGCTGAGGGAGGATAGGCACGAGCCAGAGTGTCATAATTTACCCCCATTCGCATGGTGTCAGCAAGCAGCGCTGCGTATTTTTCTAGTCCTTCTAAGCGCTGGCGATCGTGGCGACTCCACTCCACTGCTTCACCTTTGAGCGCCTGCTCTACACGAGCTAAAAATTCCTGCTGTCCCTTAGCTTTGAGTGCCTCTACTTCTATCTGGTGCTTGCGTTCTGCAACAGCAGCAGCAGTTCGGGCTTCGTAAGCATCTCCTTTTTGCTTGAAATACAGTTTGTCGTCTGATAACAGGCAATGGGCAGCATAACAATGGGGGGCACCCGACTCAGAAAATAGCAGATTCGCCATTTCCTCTGGGGTGATTGTTTCCCCACCTTCAACCAGTAGTTCCCAAGCTACTTCCAAGCTAGATGGGTCTAAATAAGGCTTGACCTGCTCTAAAAACTTGGGAATATCCGAGGGCTTATAAGTCTCTTTGTTAATTGTATGGGTTACTTGTCTAGGCGCGAGGCTGTGGGATTGACCGCGTTCGTCTACCACAAACCAGCGGGTTTTACCGTCCGGACGTTCGACGACGCCTAGACGGCGATCGCCTTGAACCCTAAATTCAACTAGCGTCCCCTTCTCCACAACTCTCGCACTTTATTTATTGAATGAACAGTTTAAATAGTTTTAAGTTAGGAGTTAGGAGTTAGGAGTTTTGATTCTTAACTCATCACTCATAACTCATCACTCATAACTCTTTTTAGCCTTCCGCGTTGATAAATGGCAACAAAGCCACAATCCGCGATCGCTTAATTGCTAATGTCAACTCTCGCTGTTGCTGAGACGTAAGCCCTGTAATCCGCCGTGGCAGTATCTTGCCCCGTTCGGTGATAAACTTACGCAACAAATCAACATCTTTATAATCTATGGGTTCTCCTGGCTTAATCGGAGAAAGCCGACGACGGAAATAACTCATCTCTACTTAATTTCCTTGTGAACAGTATGTTTATTACAGTGCGTGCAGAACTTTTTCAGTTCTAGCCTGTTGGTCGTGTTGCGGCGATTCTTTGTACTGGTGTAACGCGATACACCAGCAGAACGCTTTTCTGGATTTGTCCGACACTCGGTACATTCTAATGTCACGATGATGCGGGCACCTTTACTCTTAGCCATAATCTTACAAACAATAAAGCCTGAAGAGAATTAACACAAATGACTATCTTCTCACATTCCGGCGGATATTATCAACTAATTTTTTGATTTTGATATCCAGCGAGTAGCCACGACGGGAAGAGACGATAAAAGTTCCACAAAAGCGATCGTGTAAAGCTTGCCGCATCTGGGCATCAGATAAGGCAGCACCACAATCAATTGCTAAAGGAAATACTAGCAGTATAGCAGTGGGATTGGCTCTAATATTAGTTAAGGCAATTGACACAAAAAGCGCACCCAAACCAAGAATCGCCTCTCGCTTCACCAGCGCCTGTAAATTTGGGACTCTACCGATTACTTCTCCATTTTTGACTTCCAGCACCTTTAAATCAAACGCCCAACGACCTAAACTTTGTCCTTTATTGTTGTATGCCACCAGCACCCGCAAAATCAGCCAAAATATCGCAAAAACGAGGATTTGAGCAAATTGAATGCCGATATTGCCACTTCCTAGCAAAGAACTGACTAACCAGACAACAAAAAAATCTAATCCCAATGCCATACCTCGTCGTCCAATATCAGCCTTGGGATAGTGTTTTTGTTGAACGCGTTCGATGGTCATACAAAGTAAGTACTTTTATTTAGGGGTTGGGGAATAGCGATCGCTCCTGTTTTTTATATTAAGGTAATGGCTTAGCTACTTGCTGCGGTGTAAAACATGACTATCGATGGCGATCGCTTTGCTTGAGTCTGAAAAACTCGATGAGACCCCATAAGTAATTTTTTGTCACCTTTTATAAGACTTTGAAGAAGAATTCTGTTCGATAAAAAATTTTTGCTCTTTTTTAGAAAAATAGGTGTAAATTTACACCTAGCAGATGCCTTGAGATTATTTTTTTTGCCCAGTCACAATAAAACCAGGAAAGCCTGCTAAAAAACGCCCTGACTCGTGCATTTTTTTTAATTGATTTACCCATTGATTTAAGTCGGATTCTGATATAACTTTTTGATCGATAGCTTGCTCTAAAATTCCATGACAAACCCACATAAAGAAATCATATGGTGCCATATTAGTGTGCGGAACAAAAGTGATGTTGCTTAAACCTAATTCTTCAAATATTTCCGGAAGTTTACAACCTATCAATCCATTGGGGAAACTATCTGATATGAAGCCAACAATTTTGCGATTTAAAGCGGGAAAAGCCGAGTTAACAAAAGTGCCGTCTAAGTAAAAATCAAAGATCGCAAGCTTTCCGCCAGGACGCAATACACGAATCATTTCCAACACTGCGTTCTTGGGGTTTTCTAGGAACAATAAAACACGTTCTGCCCGACATGCATCAAAGCTATTGTCATTCATCTTGAGAGAATTGGCATCAGCTACATAATACTTGACTGACAGATTTAATTTATCTGCTCTTTTCTTCGCCTCCTCAATCATTAACTCACTTTTATCTACTCCCACAACTAAACCATTGTTACCAACAATTTGTTTTATACGTTGTACTTCCTGACCGATTCCGCACCCTACATCTAAAACGCAATCACCTTCTTTAATGCCTAAATAATCGATCATTTTCTGCTTGCATACACGCACAGAATCTATTTCGTCACATTTATCTAGAAAGTCAAATAAAAATTTTGGTTCGTTCATTTTTTCGGGAGATTGAAATCCAAAGGCTATATTTTGCATAACGTTTTTAGAAGATACTGGATGAATTGAGAAAAAATTGCCTGATAAAGGAATTGTATCTGAACTGCCAAATCCCAAAAATCAAAAAGCTACATCTAAGTCATGAATGGCTTGGGTTGATTAAGACTTTAATACCAGACAGCACAACATGGTGTTCATTTTATTAACAGACTCCATATACTCTTCTTCTGGGAGTGATTCTGCTACTATACCTGCTCCAGCATTGAGGTAAATCCAGTCATCATATTGATAGATGGACCGGATGGCGATCGCTAAATCTACTAGTCCAGTGCTGTTTATCCAACCAATAGCACCTGCATAAATACCTCGTGGCTCGTCTTCTAGGCGAGCTATCCATGCCAACGCCTCACTTTTATCAATACCGGACACAGTAATGCCTGGAAATAAAACCTTCAAAGCATCCCATAAAGTTTTCTTTGATTTTAATTGACCGCTGACTCGTGATGATAAATGCTGTACATAGCGGTATTTCTTGACCTGCATAAAGTCGAATATTTTAACTGTCCCAGGTACAGAAATTTTGGCAATCTCTTGTTGAGCAAGTTCGACGGAGAGCGCGTGTTCCTTAACCTCTTTAGCATTGGTAAATAATTCACTATACAGGCGAGCATCTTCTTGCGAGTTTTCACCACGTCGCCGAGTGCCTGCCAACGGATTGGTAATAACAAATCCTTCATTGTCTATTTGCATCAATATTTCGGGACTAAAGCCTACAGCACGTACATCTCCTATATTCAGACAATATGAACGGGCAGAGTTATTAACTTTCGTTCCGGCTATATAGGTTTTAATAACGTCCAGATCTCCTTTTATCTTTACATAACGAGAAAGTATGGCTTTTTGTAATTTACCTGCTTGAATAGCTTGAATGAGAACATCTACTTTACTTTTATAAGATTCCCGATCGTTATGAGTAACATTAATCGATATGGGTGTTGGAACGAACTCTGTTAGTTGGCTATTAACTGATAACAATTTTTTGATTTTATCTAGCGATTTTATGCTTTTAATTTTTACTCTTTGTCTAGTAATGTGAAGTTCAGTTTCTGGCACAATAAAACATAAAAGTGGTTGCTGTATTGCTTTGGAGTAGCTTGAGTAAAAGCGAACTATATCAAAAGCAATATAGCCATAAGCCGTCCAATCTCTAATTGGCAAAGACGCTAATAAGGATTCTACTTGTTTAAATGGATCGCTAATAGGGACTGACAGCTTTTTTTCTGTATCTTCTAATGAGACAGTCTCGCAGCTTACTGATACCTTAAATAATATATTACCAGCAATACGCACTTCGTCCCGATCTTGATAAAGAATATAGTCAGAAATAACACCTGACTCAAGCAAATTTTGCAACACAATAATAGGATGAATTTCCCCTGTTACAAACACTTCTTCGTACTCATATGTTTGTGTTTCGTTCATGAAATTTTCTGATGACTGATGTATATTTTAAGATAGGACTGCTGTTGCCACAAATTTCCTATACAAGAACTTGTTTTTCTAACTTTTCTCAGGAATGAAAAATGCTTCTAAATACTGTTAGCCTTGAAGCATTGGCTACTGCCTTACCTATCCACTCATACAGCAAATTGCACCTTGGTGAGGTACAGATAATCGTAGGGGCACAACATGTTGTGCCCCTACCCGTGTACGTGTGATATTTTTTGAACTGTCAGTCACTTCAATTAAAATTACAAAGGACCACCATCGGGATACATTACTGCCAGCCGTTTTTTACGGAGTTCGACTGTTTCTAGATAGATTTCTTCAATTTGTTGAAATACGTCTTCAGAAATACCAAGTTTCTTTGCTGCTTTGAGTACTACAACCCGTTCTTTTTCACTATATTCTCCATCAGCACAACAAGCTTGTATTGCATCATAAATTAGGAAACGCCGTGATACATCGACTGAAGAATGTCCAGTAACGACTGTCTCGATATCTTCATCAGCCTTGTAAACTTTGAGTTGTTCAATGATTGCAGGGTTGCAATTGTAGGCATAGGCATATCCAATCACCCAATCTCTTTCTTCATCTGCTAGTGTTCCATCACCACTAGCACAAGTAAGCAGCGTTTTGTAATAAGATTCATAAGCTATGTCTACTGGAAGCTGTTTAAAACCAAATTTTTCCTTAAATAACCACAAAGTGCCTAAACTGTTCTCTTTGTCTTGAATATTATTAGCCATCTTTGTTTTTTATACCTATATCGTCATAATTTACAATTTACGCATTATGTGGATTAGACGCTAAAACCCTTGATTTATCGTTGTAGAGACGTTGCAGTGCAACGTCTCTACAGGGCGCTGCAACGTCTCTACAGGGCACTACAACGTCTCTACAGGGCGCACATCATTGATAATTCGTTGATTTGGATAATTCACATCAGACGTAATTTAGATTATTGCAGATTACAGCATGATTTCTGCATGTTCAGGGTTTTTGAAAGGTTTTGCTATTTATCGAACAGAATTCAGGAGTCAGGAGTCAGAATACAGGAAAGGTATTCTGTACGACTGGCGGATAGCGTTAGCAACGTAGGAGCGTCAGCTTTAGCGAGTATTTTCGAGTCGCGTCAAGATTGCTGAATTCTGAATTCTGAATTCTTCTTCAATAAAAGCTTTCAGCTAGCTACTTTGTTTGGATTTTTGGCAACTGCCGATCGCTCTGATTTGCGTCCAGAGATATCCTGTAGTAAACCCATAAGTGCGGGTACGACGGTGGGAGTCAAAATGGTGGAAAAAGCTAGACCACCAGTCAAGACGATGCCTAACCCTTGATATAACTCTGAACCTTGACCCGGTAGCACTGCTAGGGGTAACATTCCCAGGACGCTGGTGCCGGCGGACATGAAAATTGCCCGGAGGCGATCGTTTGTGGCGTTGTATAACGATGCATCATAATCTTCGCCTGCTTGCTGGAGCTGCAAGGCGCGATCGACTAGCAAAATGGCGTTGTTTACAACCACACCTGTGAGAATCACAAATCCCAAAGCGGTAATCATGTCCAATGCTACATTCATTCCGGGAATTTGGTTAGCAATTACTAAACTCAATAGTGCGCCACTCATTCCCATTGGTACTGTTGCCATAATTACCACTGGATAGAGGAATGAGCGATACAAGGCTACCAGCAACAAATAAGTAATCAAAATCGAAAATGCAAATGCAGCAGCCAATTGACCAACAGTTGTCGCTAACTGATCCGCTGAACCCGCGAGTTCTAGCCGATAGCCTGTTGGTAGATTGGCACGCAAAGGAGCAAGAATTTCTTCTTCGGTACGTTCTACCAGCGTTGACAGGGGAGCGTCGGGTGCAAGGGAGACTGTGAGACTAATCGATCGCTCTAAATCAACGTGGTTAATGGCGTCAGCTCCGGTTGTTTCACGAATTTCGGCCACATCCCCCAGTTGCACTTGTCCTCCCCGCGCATACAAAGGCAATTGGCGCAGTTGTTCTGGGGTTTCCACGGCAGTATTTTGCAATTCCACTGAGACATCTAGTTCTGCTTTGCCATCAATGAAATCGGAAGCGATGCGACCACCCAATGCTGCTTCTACCATTGAACCAATTTCGGCTTCGGAAAGTCCCACTTCGGCGATGCGTTCGCGGTTGGGAATTACTTGTAATTCACCTGCACCCAAGACAAAATTCGATCGCACATTCTGTACTCCAGCAAGCGATCGCAATTTACCAGTAATTTGCTTTTCTAAATCGCCAATTTGATTGAGGTCATCTCCGACAATATCCACTTCAAATTCTTTACCAGGATCGCGGAAAATAGAAATTCGCGTGGGGATGACAAAGCGGTATCCAGCAAAGTTACTGCTTTGGGCGCGTAACCGATCTACCATGTCAGCCAGTCCGGTAGTTGTGGCAAATTCTGGTTTTAAAATCGTGGCAATGCCGCGTAATGCCCCAGGACGGTCAACGTACATAATACGGTCAACTTCTGGTTGCGATCGCAGAAATTTTTGCACGGGTTGAGATTGGCGAATGGCTTCGGGGATGCTGGTTCCTGGTAAAGGTTCCGCCCGCAATACAACTAAGTTACGATTTCCTTCGGGCAAATAATCCGCAGGCGGCAAGAGAAAAATACTAGTGACGAGTAAAACAATGGGAATGGACAATACCAACAACCTGCGACCAACGCGTTTACGTCCCAGCGACCAACTCACAGTAGTACCGAGAAAGTTTTCTAGTTTACCTTGGAAATGGCGAAAAACCACGGATGTTTTCGCCACCATACGCTCAAACCAATTGCCTCCCCGGTATTCACCGCCCTGCATCATTTGTGTGGCTTCTGATTCCTTCAGGAATAATCCCGATAGCATTGGTACTAAAGTTAACGCTGCAAATAGCGAAAATAGGGAAGAGGCAGAAAGAGCGATCGCCATATCGGTGTAGAGTTGTCCGGCTTCACCCGTAACCATAATTAGTGGTACAAATACCACTACGTTGGTTAAGGTGGAACCAAGCATTGCGCCCCAGACTTCTTGGGTACCTTCAATGGCTGCCCGCATGGCGCTTTTACCTTGCTGCATGTGGGTGAAGACATTCTCAATTACGACGATGGCGTTATCTACAACCATACCCACCGCAAAGGCTAATCCTGCCAAACTGATGATGTTTAATGTACGTCCAAATGCAGACATGACAATAAACACCATAATTAATGTAGTGGGAATTGTAATTGCCACCACCGCAACGGTACGCATGGAGCCAAGGAACAAAACCAAAACAATGGTTGCTAACAGCGCTCCACTAACTAAGTTACCTTGGACAAAACTAATGGATTGATTGATATACTGACTTTCATCGTAGTTGTAGACAAAGCGAATCCCTTGGTTTTGTTTATCGAACTCATTTTGCAGGGCGGTAATTTCGGCTCGGATACCTTTAGCCACCTCTGGCACATTCGCCCCAATTTGGCGAATTACACCAACGGCTACCCCAGGTTTACCATTGAAAACCAAGGCCCCATCTTGGGGTTTGCGTCCCATTTGTGCGATCGCCACATCCCGCAAATAAACTGTACCGGATTGGTCGCGTCGCAGCACAAAACCTTCAATTTCTGATAAATCTTGGGAACGGCTGACTGTACGTACCCGATATTCTCTGCGTCCTAGAATTAATGGACCGCCCCGGATATCGCGGTTGTTTTGCTGTAAAACTTGTACTACATCGCCGATTGTGAGATTGCGATCGCTTAATGCTTTGGGATCGACCTTCACTTCTACTTCTCGTTCTTGTCCACCCACTAACAGAAATTGTCCAGTTCCTTGGACCCGTCGCAAACGGGGAATCACCACTTCTTCGGCTAAATCTCGATAGCGGTTAGCATCCGGTTGAAATCCTTCTTTTGTATCAAAAGGAATCCACATCATCGGCGAAGTGTTACCGCCCACCAGTTCTACATTTGATTCTTGAGCTTCTGGGGGCAAACTTTCCACCTGTTGCAAGCGGTTGAGAACATCTACCACCCGTTCTTGAACATTGGCATCCTGAGCAAATTCCAGTGTAATGCTGCTACGTCCGGCACGAGAAGTACTAGTGATTTCCTGGACGCCTAGCACCTGTTCCATCTGTTCTTCAATGGGACGGGTAATTAAGTCTTCTACCTCCGTTGGCCCAGCTCCAGGGTAGGTAGTCGTGATTGTAATTTCCGGGCGATCGCCTCCTGGTTGCAGTTCTAGGGGTAACTTTATTAAGGAGAATACCCCAAGCATTGCCAGCAAGCAAAAGAGAACGAAAGTACCATGTCGCCAGCGAACGGCGGTTTCAATAAAGTTCATACTAATTCGTAATTCGTAATTCGTAATTCGTAATTCAGAAAGTCATATTTAAAGCGAGTTTGCAGTCTTTTGAAGAAGAAAGGGTTAAAGGAGAAAGAAAAAAGGAAAAATTTATACCTTTGATTCTTTCTCTTTAACCGAGTTCTGCAAGAAGTCTATATGCAAGTCTGGGTACAACCGATGTTTTAAGTTGGATCGACTATTTTTACAGGCGCACCATCTTGCAATCCGTCCCCGCCACGTAGGACGATGGGTTGACCGGGACGTAGGGTGGAATGATAAATTGCGACATCTTTACCCATGTCAGCAACCATTTCCACGGGAATTTGTTGAGCTTTGCCGTCAGCAACGGTGAAAACTAACCACTGATTTTGCCGTCTGGTTAGTGCATCTCTTGATACCACAAAACTAGGGCGGTTTGAGGGGAGGTTAAGATTGCCTGCGATCGCCATTCCTGGTATTAACCCTGTTGGCGGTTTGTTAATTTGGACACGCACGCGCTGACGACGGGAGGCAGGATCGGCTGAAGGAACTACAGTGGTGATGCTGGCGCGTTGTTTCCATTGGGGTAAGGCACGAGCGCT
This sequence comes from Nostoc sp. CreGUA01, assembly GCA_034531095.2. Classification (GTDB taxonomy): domain Bacteria; phylum Cyanobacteriota; class Cyanobacteriia; order Cyanobacteriales; family Nostocaceae; genus Nostoc. Next base: position 22,262 of record JAVRBV020000137.1, read on the forward strand.
AAGATCGATTGTCATACCTGGGGTAACTGTACCACTGAGTTCTTCTGGTAACTCTAGGAAAATGTCAAAGCGATCGCCGGCTACTAAGGTGACAATTTCACTGGAATTTTGGACTAAATCGCCATTGCTGACATGGCGAGTTTGCACTATCCCTGATTCCGATGCCAGAATTCGAGTGCGCTGCTGTGCCAATTCAGCTTGGGCGAGGGTGGCTCTAGCTGCTTCCACGTTTGCCCGTTGGGCAGCGATTTCTTCCTGAATCGGCCCGGCTTTGGCTTCAGCTAGTTGAGCCTGGGCTTCTAAACGTTCTCCTTGGATGTTATTTAATTGTGCTTGGGCTTCAACCAATAATCTTTGAGACAAAGCACCCTCTTTAACAAGATCGCTGGTGCGTTTGAGATTATCTTGTGCTTCCAGTTCTCGCGCCTGAGCAGATGTGACAGCTGCTTGACGTTGAGCAATGATTTCTTTGCGAGTACCGACTTCCAGACGTGCTAGATTGCTACGTTGTTGTGCTAATTGCGCCCTTGCTTGGCTAATTGCCAATTGCTGATCGGTATCGTCCAAAAACGCGATCGCCATACCTGCTCGCACGCGATCGCCTGATTGCACGAAAATTCTCTCTACAATTCCACTTGTTTGAGCGCGGAGTATTGATTGCTGACTGGCTTCCACTTGTCCTAAAAGCTGAACACTTCTAGTAGCCCGTCCATTTGCCAAAGCGATCGTTTCAATTGCCTTTGGGGCTGGCGGCTGCTGCTGTTGTGCAACAGAAGAACGTGGTGCCCCACCAGGAGCCAGCATCCGCCAGAGGATAATACCACCAGTCGCCAGAAATAAAATCAGCAATCTCCAGAACCAAGGTTTACCCGAACGAGTAGGTGGTGACTCAGAAGGTGCAGAACTATCTGATTGGGTTTCAATAGCTGAAACTTGAGCTTCAGAAGTATCCATATCGGCAGTGACCTAAGGGATAAAGAGGGAATGGGGAATGGGGAATAGGGAATTCTTCCCTAGTAATGTTCAATTTCGCCTAATCAAAGGTCAATTATTTTGGAGAAATGTAAAATTACATTACCTTTTTTGCAGTTTATGGGATAAATATGACAAGTAAATGTCAAATTAAATTGGGCATGGGGCATGTGGAGTTCAAACACTCATTAATGGAGTTCAAAGCCTAAATAACTCAAGTTCTAACTCTCCCTCATCCCCCTCATCCCCCTCACTCCCCACACCTCCCCACCTCCCCACCTCCCCACTCCCTACTCCCCCATTTCCACAATCAATTCCTTAACTCGCTCCCGTGGTAAGCCTAACTCTTGACTGAGAGTAGTTTGAAGTTGGCTCATATCGGTGACTGGGAATTCAAATACTATTTTTTTGAGAACTGAGTTATTTGTTTTAACATTTGCCCGTGAAATTCCTTGTTGTGGAAGAATTTCCACTTCAATGGCGACTACTCGTTTCATCATTTGCCGTGCCGATTGGGTATCCGCTAGCAGATATTTTTTGGTGATGCGGGAGTGACTCAAAATCCGATCTCCAATAAAGCCGCTTCCGAGCCAAAAAACTAGCCCAATCAAAGGTAAGGACAACCAAAACACAAAGCCCAGCGATCGCAACACTTGAAAACGTTGAAGTTGCTGCATGGAAGGCATGAGATACAATACTTACTGTTACTTCTGTGTTCTTATTTCACCTTAAATTATAAAACTAGTGGTTCGTTGCATTAATGATGAGTTTGTAGTAAGCACTTCAGTGCTTAAAAAACAAGGACTAAAGTCCTGACTACAAACTTATTCACCCCTTGAAACTAAATGTGACAAACTACTAGGAAGTAAGCAAAGACAGCAAACTAAGCAAATTGGATGTTGATCTTACTAGTAGAAGATGACTCATCACAGTTAGAGCCACTGCGAGCAGCATTGTTGAAAGCAGGGCATATAGTAGATGCGGTGACTGATGGCGAAACAGCGCAGTGGTTTGCTTTTCGCAAAGACTATGATTTGCTGATTTTAGATTGGATGTTGCCAAAAGTCAGCGGTGTAGAATTGTGTCAAGTATATCGAAGCGCAGGTAAAGTAGCTCCCATCTTGATGCTGACGGCGAAAGACACCGTTTCAGATAAAGTCAGAGGTTTAGATGCTGGAGCCGATGATTACTTAGTTAAGCCTGTGGATGTGGTGGAGTTATTGGCACGGGTGCGGGCATTAGCAAGGCGATCGCCAATGTGGCAAGGAGATATACTTACCTTGGGTGACTTGCAACTTCATTTATCCAATTTGATACTCGAACGTGGTTCCTTAACAACTCAACTTTCTAGCCGCGAATTTCAACTAATGGAATACATGATGCGTCACCCCCGTCAAGTTTTATCTCACGGGCAAATCGAGCAAGCCCTGTGGAATTGCGGAGAAGAACCCGAAAGTAACGCAGTTACCACCTTAGTTCGCCGTTTACGCCAACGTCTACAAACCATCGGCGTCAAAGATTGGATAGAAACCGTGCATCGCATGGGTTATCGGTTAAATCCGCCAAGTTAATCGAGGGAGTGGGGGGATGAGGGAGTGTGGGGAGATGGGGAGATAAGGAGATGGGGAGATGGGGAGATGGGGGAAAGAGAATTAATGCTTCCCCATCCTCCCACACCTCCCACACTCCAAACTCCTGTACGGGCGGGTTTACAAAAAGACTTTGTTGCTAAAAGAGATTCTGGCTCAACCCGCCCCTACTACT
>JAVRBV020000138.1:0-34508 GCA_034531095.2 Nostoc sp. CreGUA01
AGCCCTGACAGCCAAATTAGCAGACAGCCCAAACAGCGAGCGCAAGTCTTGATAAACCAAGTTCTGAATAGTCGTCTTGCTCGTTATTTGGGACTTAACCTGTTCATTAGCGTAGTTACAAGCATCCGCAAACGCCTTCAGTGTTGCCTCAATTTGGACAACTTGCCCAGAAGTGGGGTTAAGCTTGCAAACCAATGTCAGCACTTGTTCCATATTGCTCATTTTATCACAGGTGATTTGTTCACGGCGTTAGCGTAGCGGTAGCGAGTCCGCGAGCGTCATAAATTCCCCTGCGCCTTGCCCCCATGTCTAAAGCCAGGGGCTTCCACGGCGCGAGGAGCTTGGTGAAGCAGGAAGATTAAACCTGCTGTCAACGTCAGTCAGTTGGCGACAAAAATTCAATCCATATCAAGCAGGTTGGCAATCGATTTATTCTGTTGAGAAATGAATCCACATCGCCCATTAGAAAAAACAATATCACTACCATAAAAAAGATCGTGAGAAACTGGCCTGTTGTTGTATCTACCACCGTTGTGGTTTATGAATTTTGATAGTCTATAATCAAAAAAATAAAATGATGTATAAATACTACTCCATTCAAACTGATAGAGTGATTCAGAAAAACAACTGTTGTCTTTACTTACCCCAACCAGATGAGTCTGAAATGCCACTTTTCCTGGCTTCAAAATTCCTATTGGTTTTACAGTGGGACGATCTCGAAAGTTAAAATTGCCAGCATAATTATAGTTTGACTTACCATAGTAACTGTCAGAGTTAGAATTTTCATCGTAATAATATGGATAAGAATCCCTTGGTTCATTAGATCCGAAAGCAGTTTTTCCTGGATCTGTAATAAAGCTTCGTTTCTCAGTATCAGAAGTTAGACGCTGATACCAGTTGAAGTGATCGTATCCACAAAGTTCTGCTGCGGCTGGTATTGTGAGATTGTAATTGGGGTTGAATTCTGCAACCATGTACGCTTTTGCAGAACCAGTATCTTTACCTGCCCCTCCCGGTACTGATGAGGAAGTGAGGTCTTGAAGTGTTATGGTTTTTTTTCCTCCTCCTACAACCCGTTGACATGTTGTATACATGCGTCCGAAAAGCTCAAGCTCTATTGAAGTACCATCAGGGACATCAACAGAATATTTGAGAGGTGTAGAGCTATTGGTGCCAACTTTTCTTGCACCAAGAAAATCGAAAAAAATAGGGGAATTATTCTTGAATTGATGTTTTTTGGGATCTCCTCCTCTATACCCCATAGTAATAGTTTCGGCTCCATCTCTTCTATTAATAAAATCAAAGTAGATATTACTGCTATATATTGCTGTCATTGGATCGCTTACGGTTAAGCTAATATTGGCACCTAAGGCACCTTCTGAAGAGAAGTCATTGGGAAGAAGATCGTTCCGGTATTGCAGTTTTCCAATAGAGAAGATACCGTCATAAGATGGTATCTTCCATTGACAAGTAGAGACGTTGCAATGCAACGTCTCTACAAGGATTTTGAAATCACACAAAATTATTTTTCATACCGCAATCAGCAACGCCGTTGAGCCAAGTGTTTCCCCGCACCTTTCGGTCGGTGCAGTGTCAAGCAGCTATCTCGTGTATTTGCTGAGAATTCTGCTTGAGTATGTCAGTGATTCTGTTGGCGGGAGCAGGGATACCAAAGTAGAATCCCTGACCTTCTTGACACCCGCGTTTTTTTAAATAGTCAAGCTGTTCTTGAGTTTCCACTCCTTCTGCTGTAATTTTCAACTGGAGGCTTTTAGCTAATGCAATGATGGCATCGGTGACGGCGGCGCTATCAGCATTTGATGTCACGTCTTGCACAAATGACCGGTCAATTTTGAGCATGTTCACAGGAAAGCGCTTCAAATAGTTGAGAGAAGAGTAACCAGTGCCGAAGTCATCCAAGGCCAGCCATACTCCTAGTTCTCGCAATTGTTTGAGGGTTTTCACGGAATGCTGCATATCAACCATCAAGGAGCTTTCTGTAACTTCCAGTTCTAAATAAGATGGTTGCAGTGTTGTTTGGTCTAGTATTTGTTGGACAACCCCGACTAAATTTACTTGTTCAAATTGTCGAGCCGAAAGGTTAACTGACATGCGAATTGGGGGTAGTCCGGCAAGTTGCCAGTTTCGATTTTGGGCACAGGCGGTTCGCAATACCCATTCACCAATAGGTACAATTAAACCGTTATGTTCGGCAATGGGAATAAACTTTGCTGGAGAAACCAAACCTCTTGTAGGATGCTGCCAGCGCAATAGTGCTTCTACTCCTGTGACTTCTTTGGTGTCCAAATCAATCAGCGGTTGGTAATAAACTACCATTTCGCCACGTTCCAGCGCTCCATGTAATTCGTTTTCCAGTGCTAATCTCTCTTGCAACTGAGCGTTAATTTGTGGTGAATAAAATTGGTATTGGCTAGATCCTTGCTGTTTTGCTTGATACAGCGCTATATGAGCCTGTTGCAATAGTTGGTCTACACTATGACGATCGCCTAAGTCACTAATTGTAATACCGATGCTGACTGTAACATGAATTTGCTGGCTATCTACGAGGAATGGTTTAGACAGCGTATTCTGTAGAGTTTTCGTGAAATTAATCACTTTCTCAAAGGATAAGATATCCATCTGAGCGATCGCAAATTCATCTTGACTTAAACGCGCCAAGAGATCTGTTTTCGCCATACAGCTTGTCAAACGTTGGGCAACTGCTCTCAATAAATGATTAGATGTTTCATGCTCCAACCCATGACTGATACCAGTGAAATCATCAATGCCCAGAGAAAGAACAGCAATCAATTGCTGGGGATTCTGAGATTCTGACACGTTTTGGTAAAGGCGATCGCTAAATAAATCTCGATTCGGTAACCCAGTCAGATTGTCATAATTAGTAATTTGCTGAATTAATTCATCTAATTTGTGCAGAGTTTGGGAAGTATCTGCCATGAGTGTACCTGCCTCATCACCATATTCTGTGGGCAGTTGTGGTAATTTTTTGGTTTGCAAATAGTCTTGCAATGCCGCAGATGTCAAAATTACCGGAGCAAGTAAATAGTGTAATGCAAAAAGGGTAGCCGCTGTTCCTGCTAGTGTGGCAAAAAGAGCATTTAGCAGCACTCGGACTGCTATTTCCCAAGAATAGGAGTTGGAAGTTACGATATTAAAGATTAAAGCCAAAAGTGGTACGTGAGTTCCCAAAAATGCCACTACCATGATTTTGGCAGTATAACTTTTTTGCAGTAATCGGAAATGAGCCAGAGAAGAGTATAGAAAAAGTTTCTGATTGAGCTGCATAAATTTTACCTCCGAGTTGAAAGTTAGAAAATGGTTTACTACTAAGTCTTTGGTAATTCAACGATTACTCAGCGATTGCTGTATGGTCGTTGCAAGGTTACTCACAGTTAGAATTGCAATCTGAATCGGTACTTATACCTTGTTGAGAATTAATTGACAATGTGCTATTTATGTGAGTTGGTGTGCTTCACGTCTTCCTGTCATATATTGACACTACTTTTCAGCTAATTAAAATAGTTTGTTTCCGTCTTCACAGAAAAAATAATTAGCCATAAAACTGGTTATAAGTACTTGTTTGGTGAGATTTTAGTAATAGTAATAAATTTTAACTTAATGAAGATTTGAAAAAATTTGCTCATCGAAAAGACAGAGGAACAGAGAAGAAATTGGCGTTGCAAAGGAATAATTAAAGCTGAGGTAAAAGCAGGGAAACACAGTGATATGGTGATTATTTTTTCTGCAAATTCCCAATTTTAACCCTTGCCTCCTCTAGTTGCGTCTACGGTGTAAGGGACTTCCAAAAAATAAATTGTTCCAAATTATTTGTACATTTGTAGGGGCGCACAGCTGTGCGCCCCTACGTTCGCGGAGCGTCCCGCAGGGATGGGACGTTTTTTTTATTGGAAGTCCCTAAGGAAGTTGGTGTCGAAATTTGTAGTTGGAATAAATTAATAGGCAATAGAGTTTTAGCTAGTTTATTTTTCTTTACATACTTTTGTTTTATTATGACAATTTACTTAAGTAAGTAGGTGAGAAAATTTATAACTATATTATTGCGGACGTAACGAAGTGAAGTCAAGCAATCGCAAGGTTTTCACGGATTTAATTTTCGTTACATAGTTAGGTTTATTTATCCCTATTTACTTACACATATTTCTATAGCAATCCTAAATCAGTCGTGAAAAGTTAGATCACCGAATCCTTTGAGAAGTCGGGGTTCTGGACAGAATTTTCACAAATCAGATAGGATTGCTATAGAAGTTAGAAGGAATAGCTCTGGAAATACGCCATTGAAAATCTCAAATATAAAGTTCGTTTATTTTATCTATTTTGGACTCGGAAATTAGCCCATAAAACCAAACCATTGATTTGACAATCTAAATCTTTTAGCCACGCAACTAATTCGTGATTACTATTGTGTAATATATGATATTTTTGATCGTCTTGGACAAAAGTTAGTCCTATTTGATAATTTTCAATGAGTTTGTCGATATTCTTAAGGAAGCGTTTGTCTAATGATTGAGCTAATTGTATTGCTTTGGTTTCGGCTACTTTAAAACTCAATAACTTAGCATTTTTATTTGCTACCATTTCTTGTAACTTGTCAATATTGGACAATTTTCCCCGTCCGAAAGCGCCTTTGGTTGGTATAAAAAGTGCCGCTAGTGCATTCCTCAAGTTTTGTTTATTGAGTGCAAAATAATTCCAATCACCATAAGCGTATACAATTAATCCGCCGTTGCTATTAGGTAAAACGAGTTCCGAATGCCAGTAAAAGTCAAGAACATAGACAGCGATCGCCTGCTTGCGATCGGTAGGAGGTATAATCACTCTGGGAGTGAATATCCAAACCAGCAAAATAGAAGTAACAACTGTCAAAGTTAATATTAAAATCCGGCGTAAACGCATGTTTTACATGGGTTGTAACTAAAGATAATATAGATAAATAGGGAATATCTTTATGATTAGTTTAGTATTATTATTGATTGGTTTAGGAATTTTATTTTTAGCTTGGAAAACTCAAGACGAAATTCATCGCATTGCCAGTATGGTAGCTGGAACAATTTCTTTGATTTGGGGATTTTCTTTAGCTCCCTTATCATTTCAATTGCTGTTTGAGATTATTTCAGTTCTTGCAGCTTTTTCTGTTTGTATGCGTTGTTTGGGTTGTGGTTTCAACCGAGATGAAATTTTATAGCATGTTTTATCGGACAGGAAAAACCCCAGGGGCGTACAGGTCAGATAATTTGGGATTTTAGATTTTGGATTTTGGATTGTCCCATGCCCCATGCCCCATGCCCCATGCCCAACTATTGACCTCTCTTAACTTCAAATCCCCGCAAGCCTTCTGGTTCTTCATACTCAACCGCAACCTCTTTAACTACAGCAGCAGGTGGCCCGGAGTGACACCAGCGAACCATCTCATCTACAATCTCTCGCGCCCCTTCAAAAACTGCTTCTACTCGATTATCGGGGAGATTCCGCACCCAACCAGTTAATCCTAACTGGGTAGCTGTATCCACAGTGGCGTAGCGGTAGCCCACTCCTTGGACTCGGCCAGAAATAAATACATGGGCGCGGATGATCTTTGGCAGTGCTGTGGAATTCTGCATAGACTGGTCTGTTCTTTACGATTTCCAGTCTACCTAGTTTTGTATACACAACCTGTTTTTACAGCTATTTTCAGGTAAATAGACCACGCGGTAGGGGCACAGCAATGCTCATTAGTGTCAACTTAAGCTAGAAATGGCTTATCTGTTGGCTTTGTCACCCGCCTAGAAATGAATTCCCAGGCTAATAGCAAAAGTCATCTGAAAGATGACTAAAGATTTTTGGCTATATTTAGTCATCTTTAGATGAGTTTTGCTATTAGCAAGGAACTTTAGTTCCTTGCGGGAAATGAATTTTACGTTAAGTTGACACCAATGAGCAATGCTGTGCCCCTACGACAGATGTCGTTCAAATAAATGAAAACTGCTGTAACTCGAACTTGCGAGATTAATCGCGGTCTTCGTCTTCTTCGTCTTCGTCCCGATATCTGTATTCGCGGTCTTCATCCTCCTGGTTGCGGCGATATCTGTACCCATAGTCTTCGTCCTCTTCGTCTTCGTTGCGATATCTGTAGTCGCGGTCTTCATCGTCATCTTCGCCGCGATAATTGTATTGAGTGCGATCGCTATTATCCCACTCTCCATCGCGTCGTTTTTCCTTGCCACCGACTATATTTCTGAAAAAATCGCCTATTCCCATAATTTCCTCCTGAGGAAAGCGATCCCTTAATCTAGGGTCACTTTAGTAGTTTGTCTAATGCTTGTAGCAGATAAATCTTCCAGCAGGTGTAGATAAAAATAAAATTGCCCCTATCTTTAGAAGTGTAATAGGCTATTCATAAGCTTATTGTTGACTGTTAACGTTAACAGTCATCACTCAAAAGTTAACGGTTTAAAAACGTTTTCTTAAATTCTAATTTCTGGATTCTGAATTCTTACTTACTTATGTCTAATCTGCCACCACTCAATACAGATACAATTTGGGCAATTCTCAACGAGGAACTAGATGATGCCACAGTTAATAAGTTGCTATGGCATTATTTAGGCTATCGCTATGATTCATCAACTGGACAATGGGATAATAGCCAAGTTGCTCCAGAATGGCAGAATGAGTACCCACAACCACCAGATTTTATCGACTCTCGTCCCGCAACAGTCAAGTTAACTCGTTCCATTCCTACTGAAAATAAACAATCACTTAAACAAAAACTTGGCTTTAAAGGTTACAAAATTGGTGAATTTGGCCCCCGCCAAACTCGCAGGGCTACAGCAGCAAATTGGTTGTTAAGTTATCTGCAACAAAATAGCACCAAAATTGACTAAAAGAGAATTCATAATTCAGAGCTATAAATTCAGTAATATTTGAAGTGGAGTATTTAGACCCGCCGATGGCTGATTCTGACGCCTGAATTCTGAATTTTCATTCAATTTTTGCCTTTTTGAAAGTAATTTTATTTTACTTTCTCGATGATGTTTTAATTATTCGATGCTGTAAAAACGTCAAAATTTAAAATAAACAGCTAAATTTCTCAAAAATATTTATTAATTATTCCTCAAGATAGAAGCACTAATCATTCAATTCATTCTCCAGAGCGATTTGCAAATTTAATCAATCATCAGAGAATACTTCTATCAATCCTTGATATTACAAACACTTCTATGGCAAAGCCAATCGAATTTAATTTATTTGCACCCTACAACAAAGGAGCCGCATTAATTGGTTCTTTTTCTGATTGGCAAGAAATTCCAATGGAAAAAGGTGAGGATGGTTATTTCCGGACAAGTGTTGAATTAGAAGACGGTGCTTATCAATATAAATTCCGTGTTCAAACAAACTCATGGTTTTTTGAACCAGAACAATGGGTTGATGTCACAGACCCTTATGCAACTGATATAGATGAAATGGGTGGACAAGATAACGGTGTTGTCCACATCAAAGATGGGGAAAGAATTGTAGATACATATGTTTGGCGACATGATGATAAACCCCTACCTGCTGACCACGAATTAGTCATTTATGAACTGCATGTTGGTGATTTTTCTGGTGGTGAAGACGATCCTTATGCACGAGGAAAATATAAACACGTCGTTGAAAAGTTAGATTATTTGTGTGAATTAGGAATCAACGCTATTGAGTTGATGCCAATAAAAGAATATCCTGGCTCTCATAGCTGGGGTTATAATCCCCGCTATTTCTTTGCAACAGAATCTAGTTATGGCTCTACCGCTGAACTGAAAAATTTGATTGATGAATGTCATGCTAGAGGCATTCGTGTAATTAATGATGGTATTTATAACCACTCAGAAGCATCTAGTCCGTTAACACAAATTGACCACGATTATTGGTATCATCACTCTCCCCGTGACCCTGATAATAACTGGGGGCCTGAGTTTAATTATGAACATTACGATGAAAATTTAGAAATTCATCCAGCGCGGAAATTTATTGGTGATACAATCCGTTTTTGGATTCAAGAATATCATCTTGATGGTATTCGCTATGATGCAGCGCGGCAAATTGCCAACTATGATTTCATGCACTGGATTGTGCAAGAAGCTAAAAATGCTGCTGGGCCAAAGCCTTTTTATAATGTCGCTGAACACATTCCTGAAACTACCAGCATTACCAATTTTGATGGGCCAATGGATGGTTGTTGGCATGACAGTTTTTATCACTGCATTTTAGAACATATCTGTGGCGATACATTTGATTTAGAACGTCTTAAAGATGTTATTGACTGCAAACGTCAAGGCTTTATGGGCGCTACTAATGTAGTAAACTATCTCACCAACCACGACCATAATCATCTCATGGTAGAAATGGGGAACCGTGAGATTTTTGATGAAGAAGCTTTTAGGCGGATTAAATTAGGAGTAGCTATCCTGATGACTGCTATTGGTGTGCCTTTGATTTGGATGGGAGAGGAATTTGGTGAGTACAAACCCAAACAAATTGAATCAGCTAAAATCGATTGGACGCTGTTGGGTAATGATTTAAATCGTGGTTTGTTTGAATATTACAAAGGTTTAACCAATTTGCGTAAAAGTAATCATGCTCTTTACACAGAAAATATTGATTTCATCCACGAAAATCCAGAAGCAAAAGTGTTAGCTTATAGCCGTTGGAATGAGGAAGGTTCTCGTATAGTTGTGGTGGCGAATTTCTCAGAAAATTTCCTAGCTGGCTATCACGTTCCTAACTTTCCTAACGGTGGTACATGGCACGAATGGACGGCGAATTATGATGTGGAAGCTGGGGATGATGGCATCATCGCTGATTTGGGACCATACGAAGCTAAAGTGTTTGTGTGGCAGTGATTATAAATCTATAGAGGCGCAAAGCTCTGCGCTTCTACCAAATCTATCTGTCTCATTCTTTTTTCCAATTGGTATTAGTTTGCAGGCAACATCTCAATAACAGTAAATAGGGGGAAATATCACCCCCTTTAACCTGAAAGTTGAAACTACAACTAGTAGACTTCTTGCATAAATCAAAAATAAAGAACCCCACCCCGCATTTGAGTAAAGCAAACGCTCCCCTCCCCGCTTGCGGGGAGGGGTTGGGGGTGGGGTGTTAGGGACTTTTGCAAGAGGTCTAGTGTGTCACTGATTTGAATTACGGACTCTCGAAATGTTCCCTTTTAATTGCGGCTAGTGATATGTTTCTCTTAAAAAGTTTGCATAATTCGCCCGGACTGTCATAGTAGTAGGATGACTGACACCTAAAGTTCCTTCACAAATTTTCAAAGCTTGCTCAAACAAGGGTTTGGCTTTCCTGTAGCGTCTTATATGACGGTAGAGTGCTGCTAGGTTGTTTAGACTAATGGCGACATCAGGATGGTTCTCTCCCAGCAAGCGTTTACTAAGTTCTAAACCTTGCTTATAGAAGGGTTCGGCTTCGCTGTAGCGTCCTGTAGATTCGTAAAGTTGTCCTAAATTGTTCAAGCTAGTAGCAACATCGGCATGTTCTTCTCCTAGCAGGCGTTTTCTCAGTTTTAAAGCTTGCTTGAGCAAGGGTTCGGCTTCGCTGTAGCGTCCTGTAAAACAGTACAATGCTCCTAAATTGTTCAGGCTAGTAGCCACATGGGGATGTTCTTCTCCCACTAGGCGTTTCCACAGTTCTAAAGCTTGCTGATACAAAGATTCGGCTTCGCTATAGCGTCCTGTAGATTCGTAGACTACTGCTAAATAGCTCAAATTAGTAGCGATATCAGGATGTTCTTCTCCCAGCAAGCGTTTTCTCACTTTTAAAGCTTGCTCAAATAAAGGTCTGGCTTCGGTATAGCGCCCTGTAGATTCGTAGAGTAATGCTAAATTGTTCAGGCTAGCGGCGACATCGAGATGGTTGTTTCCCAACAGACGTTTTCTTAGTTCTAAAGCTTGCCGATACAAGGGTTCGGCTTGGCTGTAGCGTCCTGTAGATTCGTAGAGTCCTGCTAAATTGTTCAGACTAGCAGCGACATCAGAATGTTCTATACCAAGATGATTTTGAGTTAGTTTTACACACCGTTGCAACCAAGATTCTGCTTCCTGATAAAGTCCTTGATTTTGATAAAACCAAGCTAATTGAGTTAACAGAGTGATTAGATTTTCATTACTGAGATACTGGAATAGGTTGGTTGCAACTTCTTTAATATGCGGGATATGTGGAGTGAAATTGAGAATATCTTCAGGGTTAAGCTGTTGCGGAATTAGCTTTGCTACCTCTAACATCATGGCTGCAAATTTAGTTTTTGCTTCATCCACTTCCCTTGAATTATCCAACTTTATTCGGAAAAGTTGCCGAATTAGGGGATTTAAAAGATAAATTCCTTTACTTTTCTGTTGTAGTAAATGCAATTCTAGTAAATCGGCGATCGCTTTTTCATTGAGTTGTTGTTTTTTGTCATCTTTTATTGTCTCTACAGATAAGGGAATGTCGGCTAAAGCACACAAACTGAGCAAACAGCCAAAGCTTTTTGCGTTGTCATCCAATTGTTCCCAACTTAATTCAAAAGCTTCAGCTACACCATATTCATAAGGCATCAATGAGCTAGGATTGACTACTGCTTCATGTTCCTGTCGCTTTTTCTCTAGCCGCTTCAGCAGTATTTCCAGAGATAAATCTGGCATTTTCTTGAGATATCGCCCTACTAACTCTAACGCTAAAGGTGAATATCCTAAAAATTTACAAATTCTTCTCGCAACCCAAGCTTCTGGTTGCAGTCGTTCCCGAACCACTAGCGATTTTAATAATTTCATCGCCACCAATGGTTTGAGGATATCTAATTCGCTATTATATTTTTCTCTCAGGTAAGTTTGTAATTTTTCTAGTTTGCTGCAACTATTGGAAATAGTTAGCTCAGGATAATTTTGGGCAAATTTGTCATATAGCTCACCCATCCAGGTTTTGAAAGCAGGAAGATTAATGTTTAATTCGCTGGCAAGTTGAGTTTCAGTTTTACCTAAGTTTTCAGTCTTAAAATAGTTTACAAAAGCTGCGGTTTGCTCTAGGGATAAGCTATTGGTAGCAGCTTCTTTGGCTAGAAAATTAGCCCATTGCATAATAGTTTGTAAGCTTTATTTTCGATTCTACTTTGTTTCGATTTGCAAACCTCCTCTCTTTGAGGTAAATATACATTTGTATAGAAACGTTTTAAAGCAGTGGCTGGCTTGAGAATCGAACCGCCAAGACGAGCCAGTGCGTTGGGGAGGCAGTGCGTTGGACGGGTTTCCCGGCTTGAAGCAACTGCCGTCGGCTCTGCCGACTTGTTCGCCCTTGGCGTTCCCGAAGGGTAGCAACTGGCGTGCCAAGAGCGCCAAGGAAGAAATAAAAGGGAGTGTAGACGCGCAGCGGCTTGTAGTCAGACATCGCTATTTGAAGTTAGAATTGATGGCGATCGCTATTCTCCTGCTTGTTGTTTGAGCAAGTTCACCAAAGTATCGGACAACCACAAACCAGCGTCACGCATTGACATTTGCCAGTTCCTCGGCTAACTCTTGGGTAGTATATTGCATAAAATCTACTTGGTAGCGCGATAAGGCATTAATAAATTCAGTACGAGTTAGCCCAGCGATTTCTGCTGCTTTGGCTTGTGAGATGTCGCCTAATTCATACCATTTAATTGCTGCTGCAATTCGCATTTCTTGAATAAATTCTTCCGGATTTTTTCTAAGTGCTGAAAATACTGTTTCTGGTAATTGAATTGGTACTGTTCGCATAAATTTATTCTCAGAACTTCAAATTTGGCGTTTGGAACTCGAAACGGCTAAGCGATGTCTACGACGGGCTACGCCTACGCTCTATTTTTCACTGTACTTCAGATATGACGGGGCATAGAATCGAACCGCCAAGGACGCAAAGGGCGCCAAGGAAGAGGGAGCATGGAAAATTGATTGCGACAGATGAATTTATAAAATCCAGACGCACAATTCCCAATTTAAAATCCGTCTTGGAAAGTTCACAGTGCCGGAAGCCGGCGCTCCTACTTTTGTCTGCGACACGCACTCGCGTTCGCAAAATCTCAAATCCAAAATGGTATCAGGGTGACTGATTTAACGCCCACTTCAACCACTGACTAAAAGAACTGACAACATTCAACCGATGAACTCCAGGCGCACGGGCGGCGGCGAGTCCATCAACGGCGACTAATGCGGCATATTGCAAGCCCAAGAAACTATCAACTGCGGCATAAGGGCCACCAAGGGTAATCGCCCCTGCTGCATACATTTGTCCTTTGTCGCTACGCATTTCTACTAATTCAAAATTGTCGGCTACAGCTAATCGCCCCAAGTGATTCAGTGGCAAATTGTAATGTTTGACAAAATCTTCTAGTAGGGGATTAGCATTTACTTTGGCATCCAATCCAGTAGCATCAACAATAAAGTCAGCTATTAATTTCATTTCGCCAAAGCTTTTTTCTCGGATGTGGGTAATAGTCCGATTTTGAGGATCTCGTTCTACATCCAGCACTTCACCGAAGGTAATTTGATACCAGCCTTCGCTGATCCCCTGGGCAGTAATTCGCTGCCAGTCGTGCCGGTCGGCGGTGGTGGTACCACCCCAGTCTGCTAGTAAGCTTTTGCGTTCTTCGGGGCTGGCTTTTTCTAAAATTGCCCGGAGTTCGCCGCCCCAACAAGCTTTCGGCCAGTTAAAGGGTTGAAATTCGTAATGATTTTTGACTAGGCGCTGGGCATTTTGAAATTTATTGCCTTGGGGTTTGGGCGATCGCATTAAATGTAAAACTGAAATATTCCGATTTCGCTTTCTGGCTTCAAAAATGCGCTGCAAAATCCGCGAAGCCACAATTCCCCGCCCCCGAATCAATACTGTACCACCGTGTTGCTCTAGTTGCTGATAAACATGATCGTGTGCTTCGTAAGCGTTAACAACAGTTTTAAAGTCTTGATATTTTTCTCTATAAGCCTGTAAATCCGGGAGAAACTGAATTGCGGGATATCCAGTAGCTAAATGTAAATAACGACTAACTAAAAAAGCATAATTTCCTGGGCTGCGAGAATAGGCTACGCAATATCTACCATCATCGGTTTTGCGAATTGCCCGGACTCGACCATAGCGATAAATTTGGTTCCAACCAATGCGCTTGGCTTCTCTGTCTATGGAATTAAAGACGTTACCGGAACGGGGTGTATAAGTTTCGGCAAATGTTGGTTCAGCAAACACCTGCCACAAATATTTAAATGCTGATTTCATTTGTCCCTTGCCAAAGTCACCCCAAGCTTCACGCAAGGCATAACTAGGCCAGCCCCAAATATTATCAGGGCAAGAATCGGAATTAGACCGCAGTCTTTCATGTAGAGGAATTTGGGAATTCATACACAGCCGCCGATAACGGGCATAAGGTTCGGCCTCTAATCCCACAGCTACAATTTTGTCAGCACGCACACCACTAAGTCGCAGTAAATCAACCCAAACAAAGCTACCCAACCCCGCCCCCATCGCTAGATAATCAGTTTCATCCACTGATAGCCCAGTAGCATGAAGCGCTTGTACGGGGACTTTTTGGGCTTGAAAAGCTGGTGGCGGAAAATTAGTACCTGCCACGATCCCAGGCTGGGCTACAGGCAAGGTAGGGTCTGGGATATTAGTATTTGGGTTGAAGCGAATCGTTGAAGGAGGGCTGGTATCTGGTGCAGAACCACTAGCAGCAAACTTAATTGTGATGACATAGGGGCCAATTTGCAACGTATCGCCATTAGCCAGAACACTGTGCTTTTGTTGTTTACCGTTGACATAGACACCGTTAACACTGCCTTGGTCAATCACCACCAGATGATTTTGTTCCCAGTCAATTACGGCATGGTAGCGAGAAACTTCATTACTATTGAGCAACATCCTAGAAACCCGCCGCCCTCCAAGTTCAGCAGGTAACCGAGCAAATTCCCGACCAAAGGCGATCGGTATATTCAACATTGGTTCTCGCCGTTCTCCAGTCGCCGGTTCTTCCCAACTTAATTGAATTTGTAAATGATTAGTCATTGGTCATTAGTCATTGGTCATTGTCATTGGGCATGGGGCATGGGGCATTGGGCATTAATAGTTAATAGTTAGGAGTTAGGAGTTAGGAGTTAGGAGTTAGGAGTTTCGAGTTTCGAGTTATTGTCCCCTCATCCCCCTCATCTCCCTCATCCCCCTCATCTCCCTCATCTCCCCACTCCCTAACTCCCCGGCGCTACTAACACACTCACTGCCGCAGCCAAAGATGTCCCACACCAAGGACAGCCAATTTGCAAATTCTCTGGTGGGGAAACTTTTTGACATTTGGGACATTTCAAGCCATAAACTCCTGGGGATGGTGCCGGAGGTGTTGCTGGATGGTGGTGATGGTGATGTCCAATATTCACTGGTGAATGGGAGTTTACCACCTGCGGTTGCGGTGGCATCAAAATTGTTGCGGGAATGTTGTCTGTGGAAACACTAGTAACTTTTAGTTGTATTTGTCCCAAAGAGATATTAGTACCCTCAGCTAAAGGCATTTCACCTTGGACTAGTTGCCGTCCATCAACCAGCGGGGGATTTTGCGATCGCAAGTTCCTCACATAAAAGCGCTGTTGCTGGGGATGAAAAAATATTTCAATATGTAAACCAGATACAGTGGGATTACTCAGAACAACATCGCACCGGAGGGGATCGCGACCGATGCGGACTGTGCCAGGATTTTTACTTGGCTGTTGTTCGTAAATGTTCTGAGTTTGATCTCTACCTGCATCGTGCCACTGTAAAGTTAGTGCGTTCATTGTTCTAACTTTTTAACTCGTATTTTAGCTACTTCAACTTCTTTCTGTGCGATTCCTAACATGATTGAGTAGCCGCAAGCAAGTATTTAGAAAAAACTTCAATAACCTTTATCTTGCCGAGGCTAATTTATCAGCAATACGTGTAGTTTCTGGGAGGCGATATTTCGGTGTGCAGCGTAATACATAGTCAATTGCTGTCGCTAAACTGATTCGATGACCGCTGGAGACGTACAGGGGTTTTACTCCTGTGCGCGATCGCAAAACTGCTCCAATTATTTCACCTTTATGTATGAGCGATCGCCAGTTCCCCCTAGTTTCTGGTAATTCTTCATGCTTACCTATCAACAAGGATTTAGCTACACCAATTGTCGGTATATCCACTATTACCCCCAAATGGCTAGCTATACCGAATCTGCGGGGATGGGCAATTCCTTGACCGTCACACAAAATCACATCTGGTGTTGTTTTAATTTTCTCCAATGCATCCAAGACAGCGGGAATTTCTCGGAATGAAAGGAAACCAGGAATATAAGGAAAGGTCGTAGGACGGTGTGCTAAGCTCGTCTCAATTACTTGCAAATCAGGAAAACTCAATACTGCCACCGCTGCACGGCTAATGGTGCCATCGGCTTCAAAACCCATATCAACTCCAGCGACGTACTGCACGGGTTCTTGTAGTTTATCCGATGTAATTACCTGATTTCGCAACTGTTCTTGAATAACTATGGCTTCCTCCACAGTTGAAGGCCAAGCATGATGTTGATAAATCTTCATATTTTAAATTGGAATTTATTCTGAATTCTGAATTCACCAATTCTGAATTCTGACTCCTTTTTTATATTAGACATGAAAACTTTGCCTCGTTGATACGTTGCATCATAATGTTACTTAAGTCTCTTAAAGGGGAATCCTAAGAATATAAAGTTATTTTCTTTTGATTTTCTCTTTTACTAGTTATGACGCTGCTAAATATTCTGGAACTTGCAAAACAAGGAGATGTAGAGGCGATCGCATCTTTAATGAACCGCCATCTCCTACCAAAAGGGATCGCTGCAAAAGTAGCCTTTAAGGATGTTTACTTAGAGGTGATCCTAGAATCTACGGAAGTACCAAATCAGGAAACCTGGGTCGCATTTATCCGTAGAGGATTAACTAATTTAGCGGCTGCATCTGTTGAAAAAGTCAAGATTTACGGACAGCAAATAGATAAAGAGTTTCCAGCTTGGAGTCAAGAATTCGATTTGGGCTTAGCAGAAGCAGAAGAAAATGATGAAGAGTCTACTAATAATCCTCAAATGCTAACAGTTTCTATTAATTTAAATGGTGATAGCGTCCGCGACTTAAAAAATCAAGATTTTGAGAATATTGCTAATAAAATTATCAATGATATTTTATCGAGTTGTAACTATTTCTTAGTTAATAAAGTAATCATCAGTAACGATCATTGTGTCATTGCTAAAGAACGTTAGATTGGATTTTTATGAGTAACAGTTTAATTTGAATATTTTTCACAAACAAGATAAATATATAAATATGTAAATTAATATAAAAATGTTATTTTTTACCTGTTAATAGGGAACCTTTATCGTAGAAAATTTTTTCGTTTATTGGTTATGAATCAACCGAATATTCTGGAACTTGCTAAACAGGGAGATCCACAGGCGATCGCATTTCTAATGAATCGTCAATTACAGCCCAAAGGTATTATCGCAAAAGTAGCTCTCAAGGATGCTTGCTTACAGGTAATGCTAGAATCTGCCGAAGTACCAAATCAGCAAGCTTTAGTTGTATTTATCCGCAAAGGGATAACAGGACTAGGCGCTGCATCTATTGAAAGAGTAAAGATTTACGGGCGAAAAATAGGTGAAGAATTTCCAGATTGGAGTCTGGAGTTTGAGTTATTAGTACAAGCTAGCTCATTATCTTCTGCTAATGATTTTTTGAATTTAGTTACCGAACATAATGAATATTTAGAATCAGTTGTGCTTGCAAAAGCAGCAACAAAATCAAATAATAAAAATTTATCTTATGAAATTGAAGGCAGTAATGGTCAAATTCGTTTAACTCACAATCGTATTATTATTTCAAGGAGAGGAACAACAGCATTTATAACTCAGGGCTTAAAGGGTGATAAAGAAATACCTATTAGAAGAATTACAGCTATTCAATTCAAACCTGCTGATCGTTTAACTAAAGGATACGTACAATTTTCCATTGAGGGCAACATTGAATTAATCCGTGGAGTATTTGCAGATATAATAGATGAGAATACTGTTATCTTTAGTTGGGCAGAACAACCTGAATTTGAAGAACTAAAAAGATATATTAATAGTGTAATAGATAATGAACCTCTGGATTTTCAAAAACTCATATTTTCAAAACTTAAAACCCTTAAGACACTAAGAATTCAAGAAGAAAAGGAAGCAATACAAAAAGTAATAGCATCCGAAAAGCTTTTTTGGAAGAAAGTAAGAAAGCCTTTACTGACTACTGCAATTATATCTTTGATTTTAACTCTGCTTATATCAAATGGGTCTAATTTAAAAATTCTGTCAGTACTTTCATTCGTTACTAGCTCTGGGTTTTTATGTTTCGCATGGATTAAAAGTTATTAAAATACACGAAATGGACATACACAGCCTTAGATAAAAAATAATTTTAAATGCCTATGAATATTTTAAAAGTGTTGCTTTTCGCTAGAAATAGGGAACACTGAAATAGAAGAGACCATATCAGTTATTCGGATTTATTGGTTATGACGCACCCGAATCTTTTAGAACTTGCTAAACAGGGAGATGTACAAGCGATTGCATCTCTCATAAACCGTCAATTACAACCCAAGGGTATTACAGCTAAAGTAGTCCTCAAACACTCTTGCTTACAGGTAATGCTAGAATCTGTCCAAGTACCAAATCAGCAAGCCTTAGTTGCATTTATTCGCAAAGCTATAACTGACTTAGGTGCTGCATCTATTGAGAGAGTGAACATTTACGGGCGGCAAACAGGCGAGGAATTTCCAGCTTGGAGTGAAAAATTTGAAGTAGAGTTTCAAACAACTCTAACTTCATCCTCTATCCAACAGTCTTTAGATTCAGCTTTCTCTCAAACATGCTATCAAGACAATAATAGGAAAATGAAAGAGTCTATTTTTGATCAAAAAATTATAGTTGCGCTCAATAATTTTATGAGAGGGCTTACGATTAAGCAATCTATTTTAGGTATTGCTATATTTATAACTATTATAATTTTAGGACGAATTCAAGAAGATCAGAATAAGGCACGAAGGCAGGTTTGTCTCTTAACAAGCCAGAGTACAGAAAATTGTGAATAATATAAATATGTTTTAGAGTCTACATTCTTTACATAATAAATAAAAAAGTGATTAATGAGGCGGAATACCAAGTTTATGTTGTAGGCTTGCTAAAGCTTGCTCAGCAGGAATTCCTTCACCCTGTTCAAACTCATCTAGTCCTTTACGAATACCTACTATTGTTTCTAGGTAATCAATGCGTTCTAAGAGTTCTCTGTATGTGGCTACGGGCTGTTTTGGGTCTGTTTTGAGTGATTTCAAGAATCCAAGTACATCCTCTAGCAGTTCGTTTGGAGTGTTGTCAATTTCTTGTAATAGCAATTCTTTGATCGTCATTACACTTAATAGATGAGATTTATGTTTTTAGTATAGCGATCGCTCCCCAAAGCTAAACTAGAAAAAGCAGTGCGTAGGCGTAGCCCGTCGTAGACATCGCTCTATCAAATGTTACAACAGCATTGTTGACTCAATGCTCTACTTTTTTCATCAATGACGAAGGCTTTCGGAGTATCCCTAAACTATCAGTAATTTTGCTCTCTGAAATAAATTCTCCCTGGCTAACATTTTAAAATAAAAGTAATTTTGTCCCCAAAACCAACCATGACAGAAGGAAAGACGCGGCGTAATTTCCTAATCACTAGTGTTGCTGTTACCAGTGGTATTGTGGCTACTAATGCCTTACAGCAAAATACTTCTAACACTGGTATACAACAAAATACTATCAACACCGCTACACCACCAGCAACCATGCCAGAACGAGTGCTGGGACGCACCCAAGTAAATCTGCCAATCTTTGGTTTGGGAGGAGCAGGACAAACGCCGCTATCCTGGGAAGGAAGAGAACGCGATGCAGTCGAAATTATTCAAAAAGCCCTAGAACTTGGTATTCGCTACTTTGATACTGCTGCAAGTTACGGGCCGAGTGAAGATTATCTCGGAAAAGTCCTACCACCCCATCGTTCAAACCTGTTTCTAGCAACTAAGACCGATCGAAGAGATCGTGATGGTGCATGGCGAGAATTAGAGAAATCGCTTAAACGTCTGAATACAGATTACCTCGATTTGTGGCAGCTACATCACGTCTCTTTTGCTGAAGAACTCGACACCATCTTTAGTCCATCTGGCGCAATTCAAGCTTTAGAAGAAGCCATACAACAAAAACTCGTCCGCTTCGCAGGTATTACCGGACATCACGATCCTCAAATCATTGCCGAAGGGTTGCGTCGCTATCCTTTCCACACTACACTCATTCCTGTGAATGCAGCTGACAAACACCACCCACGTCCATTTATCCCGGTAGTGCTACCAGTTGCTCAAGAAAAAAATGTTGGTGTAATTGCTATGAAAGTCCCGGCTTATGGTCGGCTATTTAAATCAGGCGGGTTGACGGGTATGCAACAAGCTTTGGGATATACAATGTCTCAGCCTGGGGTGCATTGTTCTGTAATTGCGGCGGAGACGGTTTCACAAC
This sequence comes from Nostoc sp. CreGUA01, assembly GCA_034531095.2. GTDB lineage: Bacteria > Cyanobacteriota > Cyanobacteriia > Cyanobacteriales > Nostocaceae > Nostoc. Next base: position 19,595 of record JAVRBV020000138.1, read on the forward strand.
TAGAGAATAATGTCAATATAGCGCGTGCTTTTGTACCCCTCAAAGAGCAAGAATTGACAGCGATCGCTCTGCAAACTGCTAGCATTTGGGAAGATAGTACGTTTTTCCGTGCTTGGACATAGTTGACTGATATTACTTTATTCACTAGTGGTCTGTCTCATTAGTTCTGAGGGATAAATATGTTTGTAGTAAGGACTTTAGTCCTTGCTTTTAAAGCACTAAAGTCCTTACTACGAACCTATCAGAACTAATGCGATGAACCACTAGCCAGACTTCCACATCATCTACATATTTTAACTTAAAAAAGTAATGGGTCTACAACTGCCATTCTAACTACATCTTCTAGTAAGGGCGGGTAATTTAGAAGATTTAAATAACCCGTTTTCACCTTATCTAAAAGTTGTTTATCTAAATCATTTATTTCTGGTAAATCTTGTTGCCATTCACCAAAAAATGAACCATCCAAAACTAACTCAATACCAAAGGTATCGATTAAGTAGCGTAAGTCGATGACCTTTGCTTGGATTGTTTGCGTCATAAGTATTGGGGAGTGGAGTATACTAATTTAATCGGCTTTATCCTACTCACTAGTTGTTGCTTCTAACCAGACTTCCACATCATCTGCTAGCAACTTTTGTGCAGCTTCTAGCATTGATGTGGCAATGTCTTTGAGGTCTTCGCGGTTGTTCAAGTAAGTTTTCAACGCTTCCATTGGGTCAATGCTACTACTCGCAGTCAATTCGGGAATTCGGGGTCGAGCCAATTGACTTAGTAATTCTGCTTGAATGGTATAGGTGTGAGCTGCACTTAAAGCAGTATGCAGAGAGGAACTTTCAATTAAATCCATCTGTTCCGATCGCAGTTTGTAAATTAACCGCACTACAGCATCTTCAATATCATACTTGGCGATCGCTTTCATCAATACCCCTTGGGGATCGTCTGCTTTCGAGATATCCACCTCAATTGTGCAAAAATCCCGAACTGGTAACTGACAAAATTCCCACTCTGCCTTACCCCGTTCCAGTTCTAGCATTACATAGCCTTTATCTTCTTTTTCTTCACTAAAATCTACCCGTTCAATACTTCCTGGATAAATCACCGGTGGGTTGTTGGCTTTATTCAAATTTTGATGCCGATGCACATGTCCCAATGCTACGTAATCAAAACAAGGTCGCGTCAACAAAGATAGCGGTAGAGTAAAGCCTTTACCCACTGCTAAGTAGCGTTCTGCACCTAAGGTAGCATTGTCAGCCATCAAGTGAGCCAAAAGTACAGTTGGCACATCGGGGTCAAGACGGCGAATTTCCCCTTCTAAAACAACTCGCAGGCGTTCCGTTAACAGTTCATTGACTTCCGCCAAAGACAAACCCTCAGTCTCTTGGCGAGTCATCAACGTGGAACGAGTCAACCAAGGTAGAGTAATTACTTGTACTTTGCCATTACGGGTTTCGATGTGATGGGTAGTCAATGTATCACCAACAACAAAACCAGGCACTCCCAAGGTGCGGTAAATACATAAACTCGCGCCTCCTAGTCCTTGGGAATGTTGGTCGTGATTCCCCACTAACAACACTGTGGGAATATTCGCATCTACTAAACGGCGAAACTGATTCGCAAAAGCTTGTTGTACGTATGGTGGTGGTGTCGCATCCGGAAAAGCATCGCCACCAAATATTACTAAATCTACGGCATCTGCGATCGCTCGGTCAATACATCGAGATAATGTATTGACAAAATCCTCCAATCGTGTATTTAACCCCGTTAACGGATTAATTCGTCCGTGGGAAAAGCCGCTTCCCATGTGAATGTCGGAAAGATGGAGGATTTTGATCGTCATTTGTCCTTTGTCCTTAGTCATTTGTCTTTGAGGTTTTAATATCAGACTTATCTCTTTGTCTAATACTAATGACAAATGACTAGTGACCAATGACTAAATATGAATTCCACATTCTGTTTTATTGCTTCCCCGCCAGCGTCCGGCGCGTTCGTCTTCGCCGTCTTTGACTTTGGTGGTGATGGGTTTATCACCGATGCTGGGATAACCTTGGTCGTGTAGGGGATTGTAGATAACTCCGTGTTCAGCCACGTAAAGCCAGCTGTCTTTGCGTGTCCAGGCAGCTATGGGATTTACTTTCAAACGACCTTTGCCGTCCAATTCAAATATGGGCATGTTAGCACGGGTTACTGCTTGGTCGCGGCGGCGTCCAGTAATCCAAGCCACGCTGTTGAGTTCGTCTAAACCCCGTAGCAGTGGTTCAATTTTGGTAATTTCGTGGAATTTGAGAATATCTTTATCCCAGAGTGCATCGCCATATTTGGCTTCAAAGGCTTCCGGGCTATCTGCGTCTGGAGTTTTGTAAGTTTGCAGATCTAGATTGTATATTTCTTTGGCTGTAGCGACTAATTGTAAAGTTTCGTCGAAGTGATACAGCGTATCGAGAAATATCACAGGAACCGGAAACTTCAGTTCGCTGTAAAGAATATGGGTAATTACCATGTCATCCACATTAAAGGCGCTGGTTTGCACCAGTCCAGTTGGGATGTTTTCTATAGACCACGCCAAGATTTGCTTGGGAGTGGCAGTTTCAAATTCTTGATTTAATTTTTCTAAGTCAAAAGCGATGGTTTCGTTTTTAGATGCTCCAGAAGCTGTCATGGTAATTTTTTGTTGAAATAATTTCTACCTTGATTAAGATTTATTTTACTGCATAAAGGCTCATATTCCGCTAGGAGATCGGGTAATTATGAGTTCTAGGGAGCAGGGATGAGGAACACGACGACAAGTAGAATAACTCCCCAGTCATCAGTCAACAGTCAAAATTATTATGTATGTTAGTAAAAACTGTGGTTTTTACTAAGAAACTTTAAGCTTGTTTAAGTTTTACAGGTTTTTTATGGATATATATACTGATTTTGATATGGTTAAGAAACAATTAATAAAAAGGATTTTACTTAAATGAAAAATTCAAAAACCCGCAATCCATTAAGTGAATCTATAGTTATGGGCGCTTTAATCGCGTTGACCAGCGTTAGTATTATCACGATCATGAACGCTTTCTAAAATAAAAAATTCTAATTTTAGCAACAAAAATTTACATAACCCTGCTCAAAACTGAGTGGGGTTTTTACATTTTGTTTACATATCCGCGTGTGGGGATGAGGGGGATGAGGGGGATGGGGGAGATGAGGGGGATGAGAGGGATGAGGGGGATGAGGGAGATGAGGGAGATGGGGAGATGGGGAGATGGGGAGATGACGGAGAAAGTAACTCTTCTTTCCCTCCATCTCCCCATCCCCTTATCCCCCCATCCTCTTTCCATGCCCAATGCCCAATGCCCCATTTCCAACTTGTTGCCAAAATAACTTTTCACAAATCGTCGTAAATGAGATGATGTATTGATTAGAGAAAAAGGTGAACAATTGTTATTTTTCTCCTTCCGCTTCTGCTTGCGAAATGGCATTGCAGTATTGTATGAGAGTAGTCAAGCGATCGCTAATCGTTTGCAGTCTCGTTTGTACAGTCGATGCCTGCCGCGCTCCTTGGAAAAACATGACATCTATTTCCAACAAGCGCAATTGCTTACTCATCTCAGTTTGATAAGACTGCACTTGCCAGTTTTCATCAGCCAATGGCACAATTTCCTGCCCAAACAGTTGCTGCAACGAGGCTACACGCCGCCGCAGTTCGGGCGCATCTATTTGAGTAGTTGTGGCATCTGAGCGTAATTGCTCTAGCAAAGTTACGAATGCCTGATATTTTTCACGGTTTAAAGACATGGAGTGCTAGTTAAGATAGTATTAATGTCAAGCAATTTTTCTTATACAATAAACTCTCTTAACCACTTATCAGTACTGGAAGCCTCAAATCGTGATTTGAGGCTTTGTTTGCAATCAATCGATTTTCAAGTTTACGATCCTTGAAATTCACACTGGATGACTACAATTGCCAATTGGAGAACCATCCCGACACTTGTTTTTTTTCCACACATCTAGTGGCGACAGCATCTTCCCACGGTGATGCTGCCAGTTTTGTCTATCTATTTCACACTTATCTACCGATCCCCTTAAGACCCAATTGTATGAGCAGCATAGCTATCAATTCATCAGTTGATCTGGCCATTCCGGAATGGTTAAAGAAATGTTTGAAAGAATCATCGACAACTAACAGCCAAGCTGAAGATGAACGAAGGCATAATGATGCAGTTTTGATTGGTCGAGCATTTGAATTTGCTTACCAACTGCATCAAGGTCAATACCGCAAATCGGGAGAGCCATACATCGCTCATCCCATTGCTGTGGCCGGATTGCTGCGGGACTTGGGAGGTAGTCCTGCTATGATAGCAGCTGGATTTCTCCATGATGTAGTTGAAGATACAGAAGTCACTATTGAAGAAATCGAAGAACACTTTGGGCCAGAAGTCCGCCAATTGGTGGAAGGTGTCACCAAACTTTCTAAAATCAATTTCACCAGCAAAACTGAAAGCCAAGCGGAAAATTTCCGGCGAATGTTTTTGGCAATGGCGCAAGATATTCGAGTCATTGTGGTGAAGTTGGCAGACCGTTTGCATAATATGCGAACCTTGCAGTATATGTCTGAAGCCAGTCGCCGCCGCAGTGCCCAGGAAACGCGAGATATCTTTGCACCTTTAGCCAATCGCTTGGGGATCTGGCGAATTAAGTGGGAATTGGAGGATTTGGCTTTTAAATATTTGGAACCAGATGCTTTTCGGGAAATGCAGCAGCATGTTTCCGAAAAACGGACGGCGCGAGAAGAGAAGTTGGCCAAAGCTACAGAAATTTTGCGGGAGGGTTTGCAGCAAGCTGGAATCCACTGTCAAGATATCAGCGGTCGTCCCAAACATCTTTATAGTATTTACCAAAAAATGCAGCGGCAGCAAAAGGAATTTCATGAAATTTATGATTTGGCAGCGCTGCGAATTATTGTTCAAACCAATGAAGAATGCTATCGGGCGTTGGCGGTGGTTCATGATGCTTTTCGTCCAATTCCTGGGAGATTTAAAGATTATATTGGACTGCCAAAACCTAATCGTTACCAGTCGTTGCATACTGGAGTGATTGGCTTAACTGGTCGTCCTTTGGAAGTACAAATTCGGACGATAGAAATGCATCATATCGCTGAGTATGGGATTGCCGCCCATTGGAAGTACAAAGAAACAGGAGGTTCTAGTATTAGCCATTTGACAGCGGCGGATGAAAAGTTTACTTGGCTGCGGCAACTGCTGGAATGGCAAACAGATCTCAAGGATGCCCAAGAATATCTTGATAGCGTCAAAGATAATCTATTTGAAGATGATGTCTATGTCTTCACCCCTAAGGGGGATGTTGTGCCTTTAAGTCCTGGGTCTACAAGTATAGATTTTGCTTATCGCATTCATACAGAAGTAGGAAACCACTGTTCAGGGGCACGGGTGAACGGGCGAATGGTACCTCTGTCAACGCGGCTGCAAAATGGCGATATTGTGGAGATTCTCACCCAAAAGAACTGCCATCCGAGTTTAGATTGGTTGAATTTTGCCAGGACTTCGGCAGCGAAGTATCGGATTAAACAATGGTACAAGCGATCGCGCCGGGAAGAAAATGTCGCTCGCGGACGAGAATTGTTAGAAAAGGAACTTGGTAAAACTGGTTTTGATAGTCTCTTAAAGTCAGAAGCAATGCAGATTGTTACCGAAAAGTGTAATTACCACAGCGTCGAAGACTTACTAGCTGGTTTGGGTTACGGTGAAGTGACATTGAATTTAGTCCTCAATCGTTGGCGAGAAGTGGCGAAGGGACAACAACCAGTTACAACACCGCCGCCATTTCTTCCCAAAGAATCCACATCTACACCAAAAGCCTTGCGAGATGCACCTCCAACTAGTTCGCGCTCCACAGATTCGCCGATTGTTGGGGTAGAAGGTTTGGTGTATCATTTAGCTGGGTGTTGTACCCCAATTCCTGGCGAAGCAATTATTGGCGTAGTGACGCGGGGTAGGGGGATTTCAATTCATCGCCAAGGCTGCAATAATCTGGAAAATGTTGAGTATGAGCGCCTAGTACCTGTGAGGTGGAACCCAGCAACCGAAAATACTAGTCGTCCACACACGTACCCAGTGGATATTCAAATTGAAGCACTTGACCGTGTAGGAGTCTTAAAGGATATTTTATCAAGGTTAAGTGACCAGGGGATCAATGTGCGCCATGCCCAGGTGAAAACTGCCATTGGTCAACCTGCATTGATGGATTTAGGAATAGATATACGCGATCGCTCTCAACTAGAGCAAGTATTTATCCAAATTAAGAAAATGAGCGATATTTTGAATATCCGCCGTGTCGGTCAAATTGACGAGTAAGTACCCCAGTAGGGTGCGTTAACCCAGTGTAACGCACCAGTTCATACCAATCTGAAAAAAGAAATGCGACAAATAAACCATCTTGCTTGTAGAGACGCGATGAATCGCGTCTTCACCCAAGGATGTGTTGCAATCATTAATTGAATTGGTAAGTAGACGGACATAATTAAATATAATATGTTCTGTCATTGCGAGCGAAGCGAAGCAATCCCAGAGACTTTGCGATTGCTTCGCTTCGCTCGCAATGACATCTTATATTTAATCATGGCTATCTACTTATTAGGATCATCATTTAGCGATCGCTTCGCAAAATAGGTGATGGTTACACACATAATAATGGAAACAATGCAGATTATTTATCATATTCAGGCTGCTCAGAATTAAGGTTAATTGTTAATATTCATAGACTGCAACATTTTTTCTCGCTTCTTGCGGGCAATTTCTTGCAAGTCAACAGTTCTATCAGTTTCATCTACAATTTCACCAGTTATCACTTCAAGCACATCTTCCAAAGTGATGACACCAGCGATACTTCCATATTCGTCTACCACTACTGCAAGATGTTCACGAGCTTCTATGAAATTTTTCAACAATTTATCTGCCCGAATTATCTCAGGAACAAAGTTGACTTTTCGAGCCAGACTAGCAATTTTTTGATCGTTACTTCCTTCAATCATTGCTGTCAGTAAATTCTGTTTTAAAGCATATCCAATGACTTCATCAAGAGAATCATCTATTACAATAATCCGGGTATGTTGAGACGCAATAATGTTTGCTTTCGCCTCAGCAAGAGTCATACCCCCGTGGATGTATGTCAGCATAATTCGGGGTGTCATTAAGTCAGATGCCGTCACATCATTTAATCTAAACACCCGTTGGATCATTTCTGCTTCCTCACTTTCAATAATTCCCTCTTGATGACCAATCTTCGCCAATAACTTTATTTCAGCCTCATTCGTGGTTGGTCGTTTTTTCCCTTTAGAAAAAGGTGCAGTAACATTTTCTAGAATCCAAACTAGGGGTGTAAAAGCAATAGCAAGTCCAGCCACAGGTAGAGCCGCAAGTATGGCGATTTGCTCAGAATAACGCTCTCCAATTGTTTTGGGGATGATTTCACCAAAGATGATAATCAGAAATGTCAATATTCCTGAAAATACACCAAGCCATTTATCTCCTAATACTTGAGTCGCAATATTACCTGTGAGAATACTGCCAATGATATTGAAAGTATTGTTGAGGATTACAATAGCTGCAATAGGTCGATTCATGTTTTCACGAATCGCTAAAAGCGTTAATGCTGAACGATTATTTGATTGTGCTAATTGTCTGACTCTCAATACTGAAACAGAGAACAGGGCTGTTTCTATACTAGAACAAAGCGCTGAACCTAAAAGAACAATAAATACAATGATTAGAAGCTGTGGCATATAGTTTCCCAAAAAATTTGGGAAGGAAAATCAACGTGTACTGAATTTTTTAATAACTCAACATCATCTATTGACATTATTATTGATGAGTTTGTTTATTTTTGACAAGTCCTATGCAAAACGTATTTCCGGGTGAAGTATTCGCTAACACTGCTGATTTTGACACTGGTATTCGCCAACTGTTACCCCGATATGATGAAATGTTGCAGGTAATTACCCATTGTATACCTTCCACAAGTCGGCGTATTTTAGAATTAGGCTGTGGTACGGGTGAACTTAGTATAAAGATACTCAATCGCTGTCCAGATACAGAAGTAATTGCCTTAGATTACTCGCCTCGAATGCTACAATTTGCCCAAGATAAAATCACAGCAGCAGGATATGAACATCGGTGGACGGGTATAGAAGCAGACTTTGGCCAGTGGGCAAATAATCCAGAGAAGTTGAATATTGGTAGCGAATTTGATGCTTGTGTTTCATCTTTAGCAATTCACCATCTTCAGGATGAGATGAAGTTAAAATTACTTGAGCAAATTGCTGCTAGCCTCACTCAAAACGGTTGTTTTTGGAATGCAGACCCCCTTCTACCAGAGTCACCAATCTTAGTAGAAGTTTACACAACGGCACGACAAGAATGGGCAGTTCAACAAGGAATTAATTTGACAGAGATTTCCACCAAACGTGGCACTAGCAGCACCCAAGGTTACTCTAGTCAAGACCAGCTAGCTACTTTAGATACCCATTTACAGATGTTAACCACAGCTGGATTTAAGACAGTGGCAGTACCTTGGAAATATTACGGGTTGACCGTATTTGGTGGCTGGCTGCAAAAATTTTAGATTTTGGATGCGCGGATTAGAAATTGATAAAAGGTTCAGATTCCCTACTTTTTTAATAAGTCGGGAATTTTATTATTCACAAATTATTAAGTAATAATATAGTAACAAAACGGCAATAAATAATATTATTTCCGTTGAGAAGAACTATTATATAAACGCATTATCTTTAGAAGTAGTGCTGAATTTCAAGTTCTGAGAGGATGTCTGAAAAGACACCAGGGGCGCAGGATTAGATTGGTTTTTCTACTTTTTTCAATCATTGAAGTTAAAGCCACTGTTTGCCATCACTTAGTTTCAAAAGGAGAATATCTTGGATGGCTCGAAATAAAAAGAAATCAGCCCGTTTTCAGCATGAACATCCACTTTACTCTAGATGCCCAATTTGTTGTATTGTCCCGCCTCACATGCTGGAAAATGTCGTAGTAAATGGGAATCCTGAGCAGCGGAATTGGGCTTTTCGTACATTAAATCTTTCAGCACAGCTTCGCGGACGGAGAGACATCATAGGTAGTATCTCCTTTGCGCCTTCTCCCGGCCAGAAGCAGCGCACCATCTACGATGCTAAAAGTGGGCAGCAACTTCCTGGTATGCTGGTGCGTAGTGAAGGCGATCCTCCCAGCAGTGATGTAGCAGTGAATGAAGCTTATGATGCTGCTGGTGCTACTTATGACTTGTTTTATGAGATATTCGATCGCAATTCCATTGATGATAAAGGTCTGCGTTTAGACTCCACCGTGCATTATGGCGTCAAATACGACAACGCCTTTTGGAACGGCGACCAAATGGTTTATGGTGACGGTGACGGAGAACTGTTTCAACGCTTTACAATTTCAATTGATGTGATTGGTCATGAATTAACTCATGGTGTCACTCAGTACGAAGCTGGTTTGCAGTATTATGGCGAACCAGGGGCACTGAATGAATCTTTTTCTGATGTCTTTGGTGCCCTAGTGAAACAAAAGACCAAAAATCAAACTGCACAAGAAGCAGATTGGATTATTGGCGAAGGTCTTTTAGCACCTACCGTCAAAGGCGTTGGTATCCGTTCGATGAAAGCACCGGGAACAGCCTACGATGACCCAGTACTGGGTAAAGACCCCCAACCAGGGCACATGAAAGATAAATATACTGGTGTTGAAGATAACGCTGGGGTGCATATCAACTCAGGAATTCCTAACCGTGCTTTTTACCTCGCGGCTGTTGAAATTGGCGGCTATGCTTGGGAATCAGTTGGTAAAATTTGGTACATAGCTTTACGCGATCGCCTGCGTGCCAAAGCAGATTTTAAAAAAGCTGCCAACGTCACCATTCAAATTGCTGGCGAACTCTACGGTAACGACAGTAATGAGCAGAAAGCCGTGCAGAACGCTTGGCAACAAGTAGGGGTTATCTAGAATGTGAGGCACACGTGTACACAGCTAGGGTAGCACAGCTGTCAGTGGTGTCAACTTAAGCTCAAACGCTTGTCCCACATACGTTTTACCCCACCCCCAACCCCTCCCCTTGATAAGGGGAGGGGCGGTTTTGGCTTTAGACAAAACCGGGGTGGGGTGACGCCTTGAGTGATGGGAAGTCAGAGAACTGAATATCACGTTTTTACAAGGGTTTTACGTTAAGTTGACACCTATGCACAGCTGTCCTACCCTACGATTATCTGTACCTCACCAATTTGCAATCTGCTGTAATTTTGTATACTTTTCCTTATTCAATCCATCACAGCTAACACAGCTTTTGGCAATAACTTATCTTTAAACCAAACAATTCTAGCGGGGACATCATTTAATTTGACTCCCGCTTTTTCTAAATTAAGTCGCTCGGAAATTGCTAAAATCAAATCATCACGTCCAGCACGCCGCACCTGAGAAAACTTTTTTTGTAAATATTCTGGTCGCCAATAACCAACAATTTCTAATAAAAAACTACGTCCATCAGGATGCACCAAGCGAAAATCAGGAATCATCACGCTACCAGGAATTGGTATCAAATCAACTTCTCTCTCTAATGCCCAGCCACTTTTCAAAGCATCCCATTTATCAGCGAAGGATGCTTCTAGCATACTATCGTAGGGCTTTCCTGGGGGATAATGAGATACTAAACCACATTCAGAATTGAGGGTAAAACGTCCAGTTTTCCAAGTATTTGTATAAGCATCACGAGTTTGGAGAATCGAAGAAAGACTCCATTTTGTAACGTGAAGTAAAGCGGGGATCAGTTTAGCGATCGCCAACCCATATCGCGTACTAGGATTAAATAAACTCGTCGGCCCGTCTATGGTAATTGTAAACCCGTGGTCAGCATCACCTTCAATATAAGCCATCAATTGAAACAACTTTAAATAGCGAAATAACAGCTTATATTCTCCCGGAACATTCCGGTGAGCATTTAACACTAACTGACTCGCTTTATAAAAAACACCCTGTACCTGAGATAAGTTATAGCGATTTAACAAATCTGGCGCTGTTGGTGCATCAAAAACCGTCAAAATTTTATTCTCAGATAAATCAGCATATAATCCAGTACGAACCTGTTCCGGTAAAACTTCCCGTTCAAGTTCTTGAGTTAACTCATCAGCAACTTTCCCCAGAGTAACTTGTGTAGATTCCCGACTAGAAACAGACTTTGCAGACAAAGAAAACACGCGTTCTCTTAACATTTGGGGTTCTAAAGGACTAACCACTTCAAAAGTACAAAAACTGCTTTTGAGAATATAAGCTAATCCCCGCTTCACCCGATAATCTGTAGAATCTCCTTCAAAATCAGTCAGTTGTCGCTCAAGCACACCCTGAGTTTTCCCCACCGCTGATTGAAAATAATTAATTAACTCCATCGCCAACTCCGAAGTTTGATTATCAATCTTCAGTCTCTTCGGAATAATCTCCTCCCCGTTTTGGCGATGCATCAATAATTCTGTCGGTAACATCTGCTGAATTTTGGATTTTAGATTTTGGATTTTGAATCGAATAATTAATTTCTAACTGTTCCGCCGCCTTCAAACTCTTTTCCTTCCCACTCCCATACACAACCTGCAAATTCCCTTTCTTCTCGCCGCGTCCCCGCGTCTCCCCATCCCCGCGTCCTCTCTCCCCTCTCCGCCTCGCCGAAGTCCCCTCTTCACTCGTATCCTCCGCCACCACCTCATATAAAATCGCCTGCTTATTCTCAATATTCCCCTTCCTTAAAACCCTCCCCAAACGCTGAGTATACTCCCTAGCCGAACCAGTTCCCGATAAAATAATTGCCACAGAAGCCGCAGGCACATCAACTCCTTCATTTAACACATGAGAAGCCACCAAGGTGTTATATGTACCCTCACGAAATTTTGTTAATATTTCATGGCGTTCTTTCACCGGAGTTTGATGAGTAATTGCCGGAATTAGTAACTCTTGGGAAATGCGATAAACCGTCGCATTATCAGCAGTAAAAATCAAAATTCGTGCCGGATAATGTTCTGCCAACAAATTAGCTAAAATTCGCAACTTTCCATCAGTACCCAAAGCAATATCTTTGGCTTCTCGGTGCGCTAACATAGCTCTCCGCCCAGCTTGGGATCTAGCGCTCATTTGCACGAACATTTGCCAACCTTGAAGACTGCCCAAAGAAATGCGAGATTGCTTTAAAAAGTCGTTGCGAGTTTGAATTAATTGGTTGTATCTTTCGCGCTCAAGTTGTGATAACTTAACCTTAATTTGGACGATTTCGTGTTCTGCTAACGCCTTCCCCGCCAAATCTTCAGCGCGTTTGCGATATACTTCTTGACCAATGAGAATATTTAAGTCAGCGTGTTTGCCATCGGTGCGTTCTGGTGTGGCAGAAAGTCCTAAGCGATAGGGTGCGATCGCATATTCCGCAATCACTCGATTAAAATCCGTTGGTAAGTGATGGCATTCATCAAAAACAATCAAAGCATATTGATTTCCTATAGCTTCGGCGTGAATTGCCGCACTATCATAAGTTGCCACCAAAATAGGTGTTTTATCCCGCGAACCACCCCCCAGCAATCCCACCTCAGCATCCGGGAAAGCCGCCACTAAATGTGCATACCACTGATGCATTAAATCCAAAGTCGGGACTACAATCAGCGTCGTGCGGGGGGTTGACTGTATCGCCATTTGTGCCAAATAAGTCTTTCCCGCCGCCGTGGGAAGCACAACCACCCCTTGCCTACCCGCTAGTTTCCAAGCTGCTAGGGCTTCACTCTGGTGAGCATAGGGTTCCATTTCCAAACTAGAAACCAAATCTAGAGGATAAAATTCCTTTGCTTCATCGATAAAGTTAACATCTTCCGCTTGTAGTGCTTCCACCAGCGATCGATATCTAATCGCCGGAATGCGGAATTTTTCAACTCTATCATCCCAGAAGGCATAGTCCATCCAAGCTTTGCCGCGTGGTGGTGGATGCAAAATTAGTGTGCCGCGATCGAAAGTCAATGTTGGGGTACGAACCATAATTGTTGGGCATTGGGCATTGGGCATTGGGCATGGGGCACATAAAACTCCTAACTTCTAACTTCTAACTCCTAACTCCTAACTCCTAACTCCCCACTCCCTTGATTACTAATAACGTAAAAAGTGCATGATTAATCCAAACAACTCTGACAAAACTCAACTCGATGCGCTCATGAGTCAAGGGATGTCCCATTGGCAAATCAGCAATAGCTTTGACAAATCCTACAAAGAACAGCGACAGCGCTTCCTGCTCAAGCGACTACAATTGCAAGCTCAGATTATGCTGATTGCTGGTTTAACTTTAATCGCTTTTTTTCTGTGGATAAATTCACAGATAGAAGGCAAAATATACGCTTTTAAAATTGGTTTTATAGTAGAATTATTCATTTTTATTTGTTGGGCTTTATGTAAAACCCCCATAGGACGCCGTCATCCTGATTTAATTTTTTTAAGCTTATGCTGGTCTGTCACTTGTGTTGTTCAAATTGATATAGCGTTGCTATTTAATTTTTTTGAACCGACCAACAATCTCTGGAATTTAATGTTTTTAACTCAAGCCACACTTGTGCCTGTAAAATGGTGGATGCATTTGGTATCCCAAATAGGGACAATTTTCTGCTATTTAGTTTTATATGCAATATATAATCCTATACTAGAAAATCCCTTAGCTTATTATGTTGAAAGCGGTATATATTTTTTCTGGACTTGTATAATTTGTGTTTTTTCTGTTTATTTGTATGAACGCTTACAAAAAAATGAATTCGATGCCCGGAAAGCGATGGAGGTAGCCCAGCAAAAATCAGAACGTCTGCTACTAAATATTTTGCCAGAGATGATTGCCGAACAATTAAAACAACAGCCAACAACTATTGCTGATAGTTTTCTAGAAGTGACGGTATTATTTGCTGATATTGTTGGTTTTACAGAACTTTCATCTCGGACATCTCCTGCCGAATTAGTTGATTTATTAAATACAATATTTTGTTTATTCGACCAATTAGCAGAACGTCATGGAGTGGAAAAAATCAAGACCATTGGTGACGCATATATGGCCGTTGCTGGGTTGCCAAATCAGTCTAACAATCATGCGATCGCCATAGCTAACATGGCGTTAGATATGCAAAATGCTGTAAATAAGTTTAATGAAGAAAACAATCAATCTTTTCGCATTCGCATTGGCATCAGCACAGGCCCAGTAGTCGCAGGAGTGATTGGTCTGAAAAAGTTTGCCTACGACCTTTGGGGAGATACAGTCAATACAGCCAGTCGCATGGAATCACATGGCATAGCAGGTAGTATCCAAGTTTGTGAAGCAAGTTATCAACTTTTAAAAGATAAATATCTATTGGAAGAACGAGGCTTAATTAAAGTTAAAGGTAAAGGCGAAATGATGACTTACATATTAAAAAGAGTTAGGAGTGAAGAGTTAGGAGTTAGGAGTTAGGAGTTAGGAGTTAGGAGTTAGGAGTTAGGAGTGAAGAGTTAGGAGTGAAGAGTTAGGAGTGAAGAGTTAAGAGTTAGGAGTTAGGAGTGTGGGACGTGTGGGAGGATGGGGAAGCATTAATTCTCTTTCCCCCATCTCCGCATCTCCCCATCTCCCCATCTCCCCACACTCCCCACACTCCCTCATCCCCCTCATCCCCCTCATCCCCCTCATCCCCCTCATCCCCCTCATCTCCCCATCTCCCCATCTCCCCACACTCCCTCATCTCCCTCATCTCCCCATCTCCCCACTCCCCACTCCCCACTCCCAGACTAGAATGAGAATTGACGTACTCTAGTAGCTAAAGTGTCAGACTCTCTGCCATTGCGCGATCGCTATCTTGCTTTAATCGATGAAATTATCGAAA
>JAVRBV020000139.1:0-16411 GCA_034531095.2 Nostoc sp. CreGUA01
GTCATCTGATTGAAAACTTTTTTGCCAAACTCAAGCAGTATCGAGCGATCGCAACTCGCTATGATAAACGGGCGACCAACTTTCTCGGTGCGATTTATCTAGCTGCTTCTGTCATTTGGCTCAATTGATGACACGCCCTAAATCAAATGGCAAGTGTTCGCAAATCAAAGGTGTGAAAATTACATAACCTTTAACAGTCAAATCAGCTATGGTTTTCGCTACAGCTAGGTCTGCTTTTCCTTTTGTATGATGAGTGTTCATAAATTGAACCTAAATAATAAGAAAAAATTTATCATTATTTAGGTTCAATTATGCCCTCACCAGGATTCAAACCTGGGACTCTCATCTTAGAAGGATGCGGCTCTATTCGCTGAGCTATGAGGGCTTGAATTGTTAGTCCTGGCAGGAATTGAACCCGCGACATTCTTCTTGTAAGGAAGACACTCTACCAATTGAGTTACAGGACTACGCAAGCGAGTGGAGGGACTTGAACCCACGCACTGAGTATGGCGCACTCAGATGCTACCGATTACATCACACCCGCATCAAGCTGGTAACAGGAATTGAACCTGCAACCTACTGATTACAAGTCAGTTGCTCTGCCAATTGAGCTACACCAGCACTAATTTTGGTAACGGGGGCAGGAGTCGAACCTGCCGATGTTCAGGTTATGAGCCTGACGAGCCACCGTTGCTCTATCCCCGCATATTCACCAATACCCCTGACTGGATTTGAACCAGCAACCTCTTCGTTCTAAGCGAAGCGCCTCTTCCGTTGGGCTACAAGGGCGAAGTCTGAGTGGTAGGGATTGAACCTACGACCTGGAGTTCCCAAAACTCCCGCGCTCCCAACTGCGCCACACCCAGATATTTTGGTACTCTCGACAGGATTTGAACCTGCAAAAAACTAGATTCTCGGTCTAGTGCGTCTTCCGTTCCGCCACGAGAGCTTAGTACCCCTGACAGGATTTGAACCTGTAAAATCTGGACTCTGATTCCAGCACGTATGCCAGTTCCGTCACAGGGGCATATCGGGGTGACAGGATTTGTAGCTTGCTTCCCGTTCGCGTAGCGTCTCGAAGAGAAGGGTACCTGCGACATTCTGCTCCCAAAGCAGACGCGCTACCAAGCTGCGCTACACCCCGTTAGTACTCCTGGTGGGAGTCGAACCCACAACGAAACAGATTTTAAGTCTGCCACCTCTTCCAATTGGGCTACAGGAGCAAATTTTGGTACTCTTGGTGGGAGTCGAACCCACAACTTACCGTTTTTGAGACGGCAGCCTCTGACCGTTGGGCTACAAGAGCAAGTTTGGCAGCCCCACCAGGGGTCGAACCTGGAATCTTCGCCTTCAAAGGGCGCTATGTTGCCAATTACACCACAGGGCTTTATTGCCAGGGCAGGGTTTGAACCTGCAACCTCATCGTTCAGAGCGATGCGACTTACCAATTCGTCCACCCAGCAAGGAAATAACAGAGGAGTCAGAAGTCAGAATTGGTGAATTCAGAATTAGTGAATACTCTACCTATAAAAGGTTGGTTTGGTTTTCAACGAAATTGATGCTGAATTCTGACTCCTGAGTTCTGAATTCTTCTTCGAGAAATGTCTGCCTCAGTAGGACTCGAACCTACAGCCGCGCGGTTAACAGCCGCTTGCTCTGCCATTGAGCTATGAGGCAACGAAGCCCCCCAGGTCGGAATCGAACCGACGACCTCCTGTTCTTCAGACAGGCGCTAACTACCAACTGAGCTACCGGGGGATAAGGAGGAGAGATGGGTTTTATCCAGTGGACTGGTTTAATTCAACTCGAATCAGCTATTATTTCATCTCTCATGCAGGGCGAAGCGATCGCGGAAGGACTTGAACCTTCACTCTTGAGTTTCGTAGACTCAGATGTTATCCACTTACACCACGCGATCTTAATATCTAGTTAAAAACCCCAGCTATTTTACGGATAATTTATTGCATCATTGCTTTGCTGGCTATAGCAAAGGATGTATTGAGAATTAATCCAGCCTTCCCTTCCGACGATTTTTTTGTTTGGGCTATTAGTAACACGCACGTTAACCCAAGGTGTTGGGCGACCTTGAAGTGAGACAATATCAGGCTTGAGTAATGTAATATTGTTGCCATTATCTAAAGCTGCTGTTGCCTTTCCGCCAGTTGTGGCACGTAAAGCTAATTGCCCCGATTGCAACCCAGTGACTTCGCAAAGTGCAGGCTTAACCTGAGCTACATTGCCAGTACATTTTAGAGCGCTACTACGCATCCAACCTTCTAAGCCTTTTTCTTTAGGACTATCTGCATCGATAACGCTAATGTAAATCCAGTTTTCAACACCTTTAGCTAGTACTTGTAACTTGGCATCTTCATATAAATTAATTGCACCTCCATCTTCAAATTCTCCTTGCGGTTTTCTTAGGTATAGAAAAAGTGCTTCATCATTTCGTAGTTTCTTGGCTTGACAAGTTACTTGTCTGTTAGCACTTTTGGGAGTTGCAGCATTTGCTATTGGTAAAAAATTAGGAGTAGAAACCCACAGATAAAATACAGTCAAAGAAATTTGAGGTAGAGATTGAAGAAAACGTGCCATTTTTGAGTAAATAGGAGTGTTCTTTACTACCTTATCTGTGATGAATTTCACCGTCCTGAATAATTTTACCTAACTCCATAAGGCGGAGAAGACAGGATTTGAACCTGCGTCGGTATTATCCGATACTGTTTAGCAAACAGCCACCTTCGGCCACTCGGTCACTTCTCCTCAGTGGGTTGGGCAGGAATTGAACCTGCAACCAAGAAAGGACGCTTTTACAGAGCGCAGCCCACACCAATAGGCGAGCCAACCCAGAATAAGTCATTCCCCTGACGGGATTTGAACCCGCAATCTCTGGTTTGAAAGAACAGCGACTTAACCATTCGTCCACAGGGGCATAATTGAGAGAATTTTAGATTTTAAATTTTGGATTTTAGATTAGAAAATTTAATCCAAAATCTAAAATCCATAGGACTTACGCAAACTCTATGAACTCTTGGCGTTCTTGGCGTCTTGGCGGTTCGATAAATTAGGCTTTTTGGTTATTTTTGCGTAAGTCCTGATCCAAAATCCAAAATTGTCTGACGCAGGGACTAGGATTTGAACCCAGAACATCGGATTTGGAGTCACGAGGTGTTGCCGTTACACCATCCCTGCATTCATTGGTAGCAGTGGCGGGACTTGAACCCGCATCGACCCGGTTATGAGCCAGGAGCTTTTCGTTAAGCTACACTGCGGCACCAAAGGCTGAGGTGAGATTTGAACTCACGATGTCGGTTTTGCAGACCAATGCCTTCAACCACTTGGCTACTCAGCCGTTTGGGAGTCCCGACGAGATTTGCACTCGCAATTTTCAGCTTGAGGAGGCAGCGCGTTGCGGAGGTTCCCTCCGTTGTAGCGACTGCCGTAGGCTGACGGCTTCAACTATTCGCCTACGGGACTACAACCAGGGTGACGGGACTTGAACCCGCAACATTTCCGCAGACAACGGAACGCTCTAGCCAATTGAGCTACACCCCGATTTTTGGAAATCTGTGCCTAAAATTTTTGGTTTTTAGGCACATGTTTTGTTGGTGAACTTGCCCATTTCTTATTCAGTTTTCAAGGTTCAGATAAATTACTTTTTACTGTTAGAAAATATTAGGGAAACAACGGAAATTCTAGGTAGTAAATCTGTTGGATATTCCTGATTTATTCAGTCGTTTGTAACAGTGCAAACTTTGAACTTTTTTCGTTTCTTGCCTCTACTTCCGATGGTTTGCAAGTAGAAGCCGCTTTGTTGATTGGAGACTTTGGTTGATTCCAACGTCTGCCTTTGAGTTGTATGTAGAACATCACTTTGACCTTTGCGAAGCTTGTCTTTCGCTTCACTACATTTATACTACAAAAGACTACAGGAGGTGTCAAGGGGTTTGAGAAAATTTTTTTAAAATTGCCCATAAGAGCTTCTGTGCTTAGGTTTTAACTGACTAAGCACTCTGAAAAGTGACACTACAACTGATGAGATGATTGGGTGAGGGGTTAAAAGCTTGATTACAGAGGCAACTACATCAAGCGACAAAGGTTAATTAAGTCTTCAGTACGTCACGAGTTTGCCAAAATCAGCGGTATTGTCTGGGCTTCTAAACTAATGGGTTCTTGTGTCTGATTACCGATGGGGCGATTCAGGCAACAAACATCTAAATATAGCGGTTCCTGCATGGGTGAGGTACAGAAAAAAATATATCCTCGCAGGGGCGCACAGCTGTGCGCCCCTACCCACATACCTCATTCAAATGAGAATCGCTATAAATTAAAAATTCCATCGGTACGTTTTGCTCGGTATGATATTTGATCTGCAAGCATTTACCCAATAGAAACGAGCTATGACCCAGAACTACCGCATTACCCTACTCCCCGGCGATGGCATTGGCCCTGAAATTATGGCAGTGGCGGTAGATGTGCTGAAAGTTGTAGGGAAGCAATTCGATATTCAGTTTGAATTCCAAGAAGCCCTCATCGGCGGTGCAGCAATTGACGCTACGGGCGAACCTCTGCCTTCTGCGACTTTAGATACTTGCCGTAATAGTGATGCTGTATTACTTGCTGCCATTGGTGGCTACAAATGGGATTCTCTACCATCCAATTTACGCCCAGAAGCAGGTTTGTTAGGGCTACGTGCGGGTTTGGGATTATTTGCCAATTTACGCCCAGCGAAAATTTTGCCCCAGCTAATCGATGCTTCGACTTTGAAGCGCGAAGTTGTGGAAGGCGTCGATATTATGGTGGTGCGCGAACTCACTGGTGGAATTTATTTCGGGAAACCCAAGGGAATTTTTGCTACTGAAACTGGTGAGAAACGCGGTGTGAATACGATGGTTTACACGGAATCAGAAATCGATCGCATTGGAAGAGTAGCTTTTGAAGCAGCCCGCAAACGCGGCGGAAAACTCTGTTCAGTGGATAAGGCGAACGTCTTAGAAGTATCTCAGTTATGGCGCGATCGCATTACTCAACTTTCCTCAGAATATCCAGACATTGAACTGTCTCATCTTTATGTAGATAATGCTGCCATGCAGTTGGTACGCTCTCCCAAACAGTTCGATACCATTGTCACAGGCAATTTGTTTGGTGATATTCTCTCTGATGCTGCTGCCATGCTCACAGGTAGTATTGGGATGTTGCCTTCTGCTAGTTTGGGCGCTTCTGGCCCTGGTGTATTTGAACCAGTTCATGGTTCGGCCCCAGATATCGCAGGACAAGATAAGGCAAATCCTTTAGCACAGGTTTTGAGTGCGGCGATGATGTTACGCTACGGTTTAAATCAGCCAAAAGCGGCAGACAGTATAGAAAAAGCCGTACTACAAGTTTTAGAACAAGGCGATCGCACAGGTGATATAATTTCAGCTGGAAAAAATCTCTTAGGTTGCCGTGCTATGGGCAATGCGCTGATTTTAGCTCTGGAAGCTCAATAATTTAACAATTCAACCAGGGCAATTTGGCAACCTTTACCATAAGTTTCGGGTAGACTAAAGAGAAATCTAGCAATCAAATAACAGTCGATAGTGTACGCATTACGACAAGGCCAAACTAATTTTACAGTTCCAAGAAACCAGCCCCCTTTGATTGATACCGCCGTAATCAGAGCCGCTGGGCAGATCTACTATACTCACTGTGAAGTACATCCCGAAATAGCTGGGCAACCTTCCGGTGTAGCAATTAATCGCGTGACTCATCGAGGTAAGGTTATTTTTACTAACCAACCAGTTCTCTTACCTCAAGAGTGTTTTGTGCCATTAAGTCAAATTGAATCGCACATGTATTAAGCATTGGGCATTGGGCATTGGGCATTGGGCATTGGGCATTAACTCTTGACAAATAGCTAATGACAAATGACAAATGACAGATGACTAATGACTAAGGACAAATGACTATATGGACATTTTGTTCGCCGTCCTGGCGAGTGTAATTGTCTTTGCTTTGGGTGCATCTGTTGGCAGTTTTATCAATGTTGTTGTTTATCGGCTACCTGCTGGGTTGTCAATTCTTTGGCCGCCCTCTCGTTGTCCCCATTGCTTAAACCAGCTAAAAGCCTACGACAATGTACCAGTCTTCGGCTGGATTTCCTTAAGAGGGCGGTGTCGATATTGCAAAAGCAAAATTTCTCCCCGTTATCCTGTGGTAGAAGGGATAACGGGAATAATTTTTTTGCTGGTTTTTTTAGTATTTAAAGCTTCAACTTTCACAATAGGCTATTGGGCTTTTTGCAGTTGGTTATTAGCGCTATCGCTGATTGACCTGGATACAATGACCTTACCCAATGCACTTACTCAGTCGGGTTTGGTGGTGGGGATTTTATTTCAAATGGTAGTTGGTTTTTTACCAGAGGCTAGTTCTGTAGCACTGGTGAATCACTTGATGATGGGCATAGTTGGTGCAGTATTGGGCTTATGGTTATTTGATGCGATCGCCATATTAGGTTCCATTGCCTTCGGTAAAACTGCGATGGGCGCAGGTGACGCCAAGTTAGCAGCAATGATGGGGGCTTGGTTAGGGTGGAAATATTTGCTCTTGGCTAGTTTTATCGCCTGTGCTGTGGGAGCGTTAATTGGTAGTGGCGTAATTGTGCGATCGCGCCACAAATTCGGACAAAAGATGCCTTTCGGACCATTTCTCGCTTTAGGCTCACTAATTACTTTATTTACTGGTGAAGCCATTTTATCTAGCTACCTACGGTTATTTTTTCCAGCCTCTTGAATTGGAATGGGGCATGGGGCATGGGGCATGGGGAGATGAGGGAGATGAGGGAGATGAGGGGGATGAGGGGGATGAGGGAGACAAATAATTCAAAAGCTAAAAGGCAAAAGTAAAAAGAAAAGAATATGAGTGTCTTTTGACTTTTGACTTTTAACTTTTTAATGCCCCATGCCCAATGCCCAATGCCCAATGCCCAATGCCCATTTTTATAATTTGTGACTGTAACTTGCATTACGCCATCTGCCCTTGACATTTTGATAATATTCAGCTTGTGACTTGTATTACCCTCTGAACAACGATTAACTGTTGGCAAGCACAACTAATAAAACAGATACTGATTGCTTATGACCCAACAACAAGAATAATTAATTTGGGTGGGAGAGGGTAAGCATCTTATTTGGAGGTTAGTATTTGCATGGCTTTGTCACTACATTCATATAAAAAGTCCTCTAAAAAAAGAGCAAGAGACTTGTATTGGCATAAGTATTTTCGTTAAGCTGGCAACCAAAGATGAAAATTAAGGTTCCAATTGCTTAAAAGCTTAATTTGAGGATATAGCCGTTACTAGACATGGCTAATGGCTAAGGACAACCCGATAGGGCTTCAGATGGTTTCGACCTCATACCCACTTAAAATAAGATAAAAATGGCTAACAACGAAGAATCACGCGGTTTAAAGTCTTTATTTGATTGGTTTGCAAATCGACGTAAATCAGGCTCTACCAGCCTCGAACGCCAAGAACGTGAAATTGCTGATGGTCTATGGCATAAATGTTCTAATTGTGGTGTGTTGACATACACAAAAGACCTGAGAGCCAATCAGATGGTTTGTGTCGAATGTGGTCATCATAATCGTGTCGATAGCGATGAGCGTATCCGTCAATTGATAGACCACAATACCTGGAAACCTCTAGACGAGCATTTGCGTCCAACCGATCCGCTGCAATTCCGCGATCGCAAACTATATAGCGATCGCCTACGAGAAACCCAGGAAAAAATTGGCTTAATAGACGCAGTTAAAACTGGTTTGGGTCAAATCAATGGTTTGCCTGTTGCCCTTGGAGTTATGGACTTCCGCTTCATGGGTGGTAGTATGGGTTCGGTTGTGGGAGAAAGACTCACTCGCCTAGTCGAGCAAGCCACCCAACGGCGGTATCCTGTAATTATCGTCTGCACCTCCGGTGGAGCAAGAATGCAAGAAGGAATGCTTTCCCTGATGCAGATGGCGAAAATCTCCGCAGCCTTACAGCGCCATCAAGACGCCCGACTGTTGTATATTCCCGTTTTGACAAATCCTACAACAGGGGGCGTTACCGCTAGTTTTGCTATGTTGGGCGATATTATTTTGGCAGAACCCAAGGCAACCATTGGTTTTGCAGGTCGGCGAGTGATCGAGCAAACCCTACGAGAAAAACTGCCTGATGATTTTCAGACCGCTGAAGATTTACTACTACACGGCTTTGTCGATGATATTGTACCGCGTACCCAATTAAAGAACACATTAGCCCAGCTGATTGCCTTACACCAGCCTGTGCTAACACCGCCTCATATGGTGTTATGGGAAACCATGTCCTTAACTTCTACTGCCGCAGAATAGGAAGAACAGGGACGCGGGGAGTGGGAGACACGGAGACACGGAGACAAGACGGGGGATTTATCACAAACACTCTCCGCGTCCCCGCGTCTCCCACTCCCCGCGTCCTTTACTTTCCCGGTTCTTGGGTAAAAATCAAGGGAATCAGGGCTGTTAGTCGAAATACAGTGGAGAGGGCGAATAATGCCAATGAGCCTCCAGATTGAGTAAATTGCAAGATGAAGCTGCCTATGGTTGTGCCTAAAGCACCACTCGCTCCAGCAACGGCAGCTGCGATCGCAAAATAGATAGACTGATTTCTAATCGGCGCAATCCCTAATTGAATATTGTTATTACATAAATCCATGGCCGCCCCTGTACCTCCAGTCAAAATGTGTAACAGTGGCAACCATAGCCAAATATCAAGGCGATTAACACCAATCCCCAACCACAGCAATGGCGTGGTTGCAACCAGAATTCCACCAAACAGCAAGATGCGACGATTACCTATCTTGTCTGCTAGTTTGCCCCAGATAATCAACATCACCAAATTCGCTCCCGCTTGAAGGCTGGTGTAGATAGTTACGTAGCTAACATTTAGATCCAAGGTGTCGAGCATGTAGAGGTTAAAAAAAGGAGCGCTGAGGTTAAAAGCTAACGTCCACAAGCCAAAATACAACAAAAATCTCAAAAAGTTGGAGTTTTTCCAAATATTAATAGTTAACTGCTCTGGTGGTGTACAAATTAGTTGAGTTTGTTCACAAGATTCATTTTTTGTAGTGTCTGATTGAATCTCACTTGTTTGAGGAAAATTGCCAACATAAGTGTTTTGCGATAACGGATTCATATCCGCTTGAAAATACTGACACCCTAGCCCGACAATTCCCAAAATCATACTTAACAGCAGAATCACCCCATAGCCTTGTAAAACTCCCCCATACCAATGAGATACAACTAAACCAGCTATTGGTACGCAAATCAAATTAGTTAAACTAGCAGCACTATTGCGTATCCCAAAATATCTGCCTCGCAATCGCCGGGGAATTATCATTGCCATCCAACTTAGCCAGGATGCGGTTCCTAATCCTGCTAAAAGATGGCTGAATAAAAGAATCAAGAGTGTTAGTATTACTAACTGATTAGTATTTAAAATTCCCCAACTTACGCCTGCAATTCCAATTACTAAAATCACCCACAATAGGCGAGCAATTCCATGTGTTCGCAATGCATATTTAAAGCGGCTGGTGCTACGCTCAGATAAGTAAGCACCCAAGGGCTGAATTAGATTCACCAACATGGGAATAGAAGATAACATCCCAAATATCACTGGACTAGCATCCAACTCCACCAACAAATTGGCAAGCAATATCCCGCTAGTACCAATGGAATAAACTGCTGCTAAGACAGAATCTACTGTCGAGGCTGTTAAACTTCTGCGAATAGCATCCTTGGGAATGCGAGAAGTCGGAGAAACTGCTGTTTGCTGTGTAGTAATCTGGGCAATTTCCAGACTCAAAGGAGCAGATATTTCAACTGGAACAAAATCCATAATCTATGTTTACAGATGAAGCATTCTGGCATCAATAGATTTTTCGAGTAATTCAGTCTGGTTTCATCAATATTGTGAATAATTCTTCGTTATTTTAACTTGCATTGTTCAATAAAAAATCTCAAAATAAAAATATCACTCTTTAGCTACAGAGGATATAAGTAAAGAGAGAGAGGTAAATATGATATTTGTAATTCTTCAGAGGTATATCTAATCGATATTAGAAAAGTAAAAGGGTAAATAACAAATACAACAGATTGTAAGTTGGTGAGGTAGAGATCGTTGTAAGGGCACAACATTGTTCATACGTGTCAACTTAACGCAAAACCGATGTCCCGCAAGGAACTGAAGTTCAATGCTTTTAGCAAAAGTAATCTAAAGATGACTAAATATAGCCAAAAATCTTTAGTCATCTTTTAGATGACTTTTGCTGTTAGCCTGGGAATTTATTCCCAGGCGGGTGAGAAAGCCAATAGATAAGCCATTTCTAGCTTAAGTTGACACCAATGAACATTGTTGTGCCCCTACTGGTGTAGTTCATTTAGTTAAAAAATGCTGTAATTATGTGAGGGAATAAATGAACTTTATTAAGAATTATTAAACTCTCATTTACGAGTATTCAGTATGATTTACTAAGGACGAAAGTTATACATCCGATTAAGCACAGCCAATAACAAATATCTCTGTGTCTAATTCCCAGTCCTGAATCTCCCTTATTTGTCAGTGATTAAAAGCAAATTATTAACTTTTTTTGTAGTAGCGATCGCCATTGCCATCGCTGTCATTGCTTGTCACAATTTACAATTAGCAAGCAAACACTCAATATCTACCCCAATTGCCATTAAACTCAGCGGTTGGGGAGGTTCCCCTGTTGAGCAAAAACTTTTGAGACGGGTGTTGCAGGACTTTGAAGCACAGCATCCAAATATTCAGGTCAAATATGAGGTAATTTCCGATCAATATATGGATGTAATCAAAACCCGCTTAGTTGGAGAAGCCGCCCCCGATGTCTTTTATTTGGATGCGTTGGAAGCTCCTTTTTTGATGAGTCAAAATGTTCTCGAACCACTTGATGATTACATCACATCTGAATTTGATTTAGCAGATTTTGAAGATAGTCTACTCAATAGTTTTAAATATCAAAATAAAATTTATGGTCTTCCTAAAGACTATTCGACTTTGGCACTGTTTTATAACAAAAAATCCTTCGCCGCCGCTGGTTTGACTAATCCCCCAGCAACTTGGGAGGAACTACGCAACTACTCGAAACAATTAACAGGTAAACTTAACAGATACGGCTTTGGAGAAATTCCAGAATTGGCGCGTCAGGCTTACAAAATCAAAGCTTTTGGCGGACAAATTGTTGACCAAAATAGCTATGCGACTTTTGCCAGTGAGGCAAGTTTAAAAGGTTTACAGTTGGCGATCGACCAGTATCGAAAAGACCGTTCCTCTGCTCAAAAATCTGATGTAGGGACAAACTCAGGTAGTGAAATGTTTGGTCAAAGTAAAGTAGCAATGGTGATTGAAGGTAACTGGGCAATTCCTTATTTAACTGAAACCTTTCCCCAAGTCGAGTTTGCTACTGCCCAAGTGCCTACAATTAATGACAAAAAAGGCACAATGGTGTTTACAGTTGCCTATGTGATGAACAAGCAAGCACAACACAAAGCCGAAGCTTGGGAGTTGATTTCTTATCTTACAGGCAAAGCCGGAATGCAGAAGTGGACAGGAACAGGGTTTGCTTTGCCAACACGAAAATCAGTAGCAAAAAATTTGGGCTATGACCAAGATCCATTGCGATCGCCATTAGTGGCAGGTGTCGATTATGCTACATCTTGGCAGGTGGGTAAATATCCTGCGGCTATTGTAAATAATTTTGAGAATCAATTCGTCAGTGCCTTATTGGGACAACAACCATTAAACCAGGCGATGGTGCGGGCACAAAACGCAGCTAATCAGCAAATTAGGGCGATGGAGTAATTCTTGAAGAAGAATTCAGGAATCAGAATGGGCTACGCCCCGCTGCGCTAACAGGAGTCAGAATCAATTAGTGGCAGGTTTAAATCCCCCACTTCAAGCATTGCTGAATTCTGAATTCTGAGTTCTGTTTTAAATTATTTCAAAACAGATGATTTAATTTCTTGTTCTAGGCGATCGCCAATAATTTCAGTTCCAATACCGGGTTTATCTAGATTCACTCTCACAAAATTTGTGCTGTCTTCTCCAGTAAATTTTTTATCGTTATTGGAATCTTTGAGAATTTTGAGAAAAATTGTGTTTTGGCTGGGAACAACAACCCAATTAATAATTTGTGTGTTGTTTGGAGTAATTTGCTGGAGATTCTTACCCGATAAATCAGAAATATAACCAACAATCGCATCTTGGGTGTTAATTTTTTTATCTGCGTTTGTATCTTGGTCTAAAATTTTATATAACCAAACTCTTGTAATTGGTTTATCTGCCGCTTTGACTTCTAATAAATCAAAGGAGTTAATGATGGCTTTTTTATTTAATAAAAGATGAGCTTCCCCATCTTGTTTACGATAAAATATGATGTTATACAATAATTGGCTATTTCTTTCATAGGAACGTGAAGCACTTAAATTACTTTCCTTTTCTTGATACTGGTCTGGAAGATTAACCGGAATCATCAAATAATCAGATTGTTCTTTAATAATTAAATCGCCATAGCTAATATTTGATTCTGATTTTGGTTTGTCAGTTGCTTTTGCTTGTTCGGTGTTTCTGGGAACTTCGGGTTCACAGGAAAAAGAAACAACGGCTACGATGGCAGCTGTACTAATTTTCTTTAAAAAGCTATAGTTTCTCATCAATCTCTCACAGCAGGATATGTTGCTGTTCTATTTTATTCGCTGCTGCAAAATTACCAAGAGTTTTATATAAGACTCATATTTGATTTTGAGGAAGCTAGCTACACCTTTATCCCCAGTCCCCAATGCGCCCCTAGCCAATGCATTTTTCGTATTCCTTTTCCACTATAAAAATCCAAAAACCTGGTCGGGGTTGACCAGGTTTTATCGAGTTTACAGGTTTCAAATTGTTAAACTAATTAACTAACTCAAGGTTAATAACTAAGGTGGACAGAATAACTAGTAAACTTCGCATTTCTACGTTTTTCCGTTTTAGGATTTGGCTCGATCTTCTACAATTAGAACTTTCGCCACTTGTGTATTTATATGCCGAAGTTTACTTGGGTTGATTGACAGGGGACACTAAGTCATTCACCCTTTTTGTTTGGTTTTACTTGGTTTGGTGTCCTGCTATTTAATCTATCACTAAGTTTGTCAGTTGCAACCCTTAGTTTACTAAAGTTGACGTTTTGTTAGATTTTGCAATCTCGTTTTGGAGGTTTGATCCCTAACCTTGTTTTGAAGAGAGTTGAAGGGATCTTCGAGAGTTTGGCTTGATCAACGAAACTGTATTGTCAAAATTCCCACATAATTGGATTGTCATCAACGCGATCGCTAACAATACGTCCAATGGCATCAATTTCTGCTAATTCGGCGGCAGAAAGTTGAATTTGGGCGGCTAAGGCGTTATCTTGTGCTTGTTGGGGATAACGCGCTCCGGCAATGGCATTTGTTTGAGGTTGAGCAATTAACCACGCCAAAGCTAACTGAGCAAGGGTACAATTATGAAGAAGGGCTATAGGACGCAGTTTTTCTAGCGCTTGTTGGGCACGTTCAAAGTTTTCGCCTTGAAACAGTTTATTTTTAGCACGGTTATCTGCTGGGTCAAATTGATGAGCGATCGCAAATTTACCCGTCAGCAATCCCTGTGCTAGAGGCGAATAAGCAAGGATAGAAATATTGTGTTCGATACAATAAGGCAGTGCATCTTTTTCTACTTGTCTCCAAAAGAGAGAATAAGGTGGTTGTAAGCTATCAATACGTCCATAACTTGCGGCTTGAGCCAACTGGGCGCTAGAAAAATTGGAAACACCAATCGCTCGAATTTTACCTTGTTCTTTGAGCAAGTTTAGAGCGCTCATAGTTTCTTCGATAGGTACTATTTCACTATTGAAAGCGCCGGAGGGCCAATGAATTTGGTAAAGGTCGATGTAATCAGTTTTTAGGTTTGTCAGGGAACGTTCACAAGCCTCAATCACCTGTTGATATTTGAGATGGTTAGCGAAAACTTTCGTGGCATACTCCACGCGATCGCGGACATCAGATAAAGCCTCAGCTACAATCTTTTCAGAGTGTCCTTGCCCATAAACTTCAGCAGTATCAATAGTTGTGATACCAGCTTCAAATGCGGCTCGAATTGTTTGAATCGAGTCAGCATCTTCAATTCCCACCCACATTCTTTTACCTGCTTGCCAAGTTCCCATGAGAATGGGTGTGATTTGCACACCAGAAGTACCTAGCGTTCGCTTTTCCATAACTGCTTCCTAATTCACTTCCCTGGACAGTTTCATAATTTATCGGTCTTAGCTTCAAATTAAATCAGAGTTACAGTAGATGCTAATGGAATTGACTACAAATCATGCTCTCAAAGAATGGGCAGTCGCCGTAAATGCCTTGGAAGCTGGCAATACAATTATGTTGCTCCGCAAAGGCGGTATCCACGAACGAAATGGACATTTCCAAGTTGCCCACAAACAAATTTTGCTTTACCCTACTTACGAACATCAACAAGCTTTCATGCTCAAAACTGAATATGCTAATGATGTCTATCCAGTAACACCAGGCTGGCATCCAGAAACAATTCGCATCGGTAGTTGGGCTGAAATTACAGATATTTTGCCAGTTAGTGACGAGTTTATTGTCAACAGCTTACTTCCCTTCCATATTTGGAACGAACATTTTATCAGCGATCGCCTCAAATGGAAACCACGTCAACCCTTGTATATTTTGCTCCTACGAACTTATAAACTACTCCAAGAACAACACATCGCCTATTATGCTAAATACAGCGGCTGTAAGTCATGGATTGATTTAGACCAGCCAATTAATTTGCAAGCAGCAAAACCAATTTTATCTGACTTTGCATACAGCCAATTAGTGGAAAAAATTCGCTCAATTGTTGGCGATAAATTGTATGCTCCGTTGTTCTAATAACCAAAGTTATCGGTTATCAAATATCAATTTTCTCTGGAATGCGATCGAGTGCGACTTATAGCAGCATAATAATGGATTCAGGAATCAAACCTCCTCAATTCAATTATTCTCTAAGTCGCTACTCAATAATTTCGTCATATTGATTGGTGTCGTCTTCCTGCAATGCTTTCATTTCCATGAAAACATCCGCCAAAGTTTTTTCATCTAGCCATTGATGACGTTCTTTGGTGTAATCTCCTTTGCCAGAACTGAAATATTGAATAAACCGAATAGTATCGGTAACTCCCAGAGAATTGACTAAAGCATCGTAGCCCTGTTTGATAATTTCATTTTGGGTTTTCATCATTGACTCAGAATTGTCATAACTGCCTGTGCTTCTAAATAAATACGCGATTGTGTCTGGTCATCAAACGGACGATTTAAACAACAAACATCAAGATAGATTTTATATTGTTTGCTCATGATGTTTAATCAACGGAACTTTATAAGTAATTTCCAAAACCTGCCCTTATGTAACTAGAACAATAAATATAGGAATCCGGTTTGATTTTTGAACAACATTAAGTATTTGTAGGGTGTGTTATCGGCGAGAGTACGCCACCATTCTTAAGGGTTCGATGCGTTACGCTGTCGCTAACGCATCCTACGTATCTGTTCAAAAATCAAATAGTAGTCCTATAGTCTAATTGCGAACCTCCACAAAATAGTATTTCTTGTTACATACAGTCATCAAGAACGCGGATAATATTAGAAAAACCTCATCCTCGAAAGAAAGTGACGGAAAGCTGTTTATCTTTGTACCCTCTTAGCAGCTGTCCTCATGGGTATGAATTTCTAAGTAATTATCCTCAAGTGCATAGAAATTACAGCTATTTTCAGGTAAATAAACCACGCGGTAAGGGCACAGCAATGTTCCCTACGACAGATGTGGTTCAAATAGATGAAAACTGCTGTAGTTACATTTTGTCTAAAGTATTAGGCAAAAAACTATACCACAAGGTTGAGGCTTGACTTGACAAAAGTTTGCCATTATGCTTTTTAGCTACAAGTAAAGGAGTTTGCAATGCACCGACAAATGTGCTGGTTACCGAAGTCTGGTAGCGACGGAGAGAAAATCTTGTTTTTGCAGACAGAACCGAGTCAGCCTTGGCGTCCTTACACAGCCTTTGGGCACATTGCAGTGCCAGATTATCCAATACCAGGCGGTTCCAAAGGCTGGGCAACTTATCAAAAACTTCTCAAAGCAGGCTGGACACTAGTACCTAGCGCACGGGCAAACGAGTTTGGCGGCAGTAGCTACGTAGAGTCAAAGAATTTTGGATTTTAGATTTTGGATTGGGTATGGAGTTAGGAGTTAGGAGTTAGGAGTTAGGAGTTAGGAGTTAGGAGTTAGGAGTTAGGAGTTAGGAGTTAGGAGTTAGGAGTTAGGAGTTAG